>JBCBCR010000073.1:0-14332 GCA_038530495.1 Pseudomonadota bacterium
ATCCGGTTGGCGCGAAGCTGTCGGGCATGGTCACCAACATCACCGAATATGGTGCGTTTGTTGAACTGGAAGCCGGCATCGAAGGCCTCGTCCACGTCAGCGAGATGAGCTGGACCAAGAAGAACGTGCACCCCGGCAAGATCGTGTCCACCTCGCAAGAGGTCGAAGTTATGGTGCTGGAAATCGACGGTGCCAAGCGCCGCGTGTCTCTGGGTCTCAAGCAGACCATGCGCAACCCGTGGGAAGTGTTTGCAGAAACCCACCCCGAGGGCGCGCAGGTCGAGGGCGAGGTCAAGAACATCACCGAGTTCGGTCTGTTTGTCGGTCTGCCCGGCGACATCGACGGCATGGTGCACCTTTCGGACCTTTCGTGGGACGAGCGTGGCGAAGACGCGATCCAGAACTACCGCAAGGGCGACATGGTCGAAGCCGTGGTGTCCGAGGTCGACGTCGAGAAAGAGCGCATTTCGCTGTCGATCAAGGCCGTGGGCGGCGACAAGTTCGCCGAAGCGGTTGGCGGCGTGAAGCGCGGTTCGATCGTCACGGTCGAGGTCACCTCGATCGAAGATGGCGGCATCGAAGTGGAATACGAGGGCATGAAGTCCTTTATCCGCCGCTCCGATCTGTCGCGTGACCGTGCCGAGCAGCGCCCCGAGCGGTTCTCGGTCGGTGACAAGGTCGACGTGCGCGTCACCAACATCGACAACAAGACCCGGCGTCTGGGTGTGTCGATCAAGGCCCGCGAAATCGCCGAGGAAAAGGAAGCCGTGGAACAGTACGGCAGCTCGGACAGCGGTGCATCGCTGGGCGACATCCTGGGCGCGGCGCTCAAAGGCGACGAATAAGACTCAGCCCGTTTCGGGTAAGACGCGGGGGCCTTCGGGCCCCCGTTTGTCGTTGTGCAACATAGTGCGCGAATCGTTTGGGTTTGATTTCCGGACGCCGACGTAGGGCACCGTCCTGTGCACCCGCTACACGCAAATGGTGCGCGAATTGCAGCAACGCATCGTGAACGTGGGGTGAATTGCGGCGAAAAATGGCGTGGTTCCAGTGCTTTCTATTCCCCAAATCCGCGTTTCTTCCTATAGTGCAGGCAGAAAAACAATTTGAATACATATCCTTCGGGGGAGTGAACCATGATCCGCTCAGAGCTGATCCAGAAGATCGCTGACGAAAACCCGCATCTCTATCAGCGTGACGTGGAGCGGATTGTGAACACCATATTCGACGAAGTGACCGCGGCCATGGCGCGCGGTGACCGGGTCGAACTGCGCGGCTTTGGCGCCTTTTCGGTGAAAAAGCGTGACGCCCGCGTGGGCCGCAACCCGCGCACCGGCGAAACCGTGCAGGTCGAGGAAAAGCACGTGCCGTTTTTCAAGACCGGGAAGCTGCTGCGCGACCGGTTGAACGGCAAAGGGTAACAGGACCAAATCTTTATGCGTTACATCCGCTATGCTTGCATCGCAGTCTTTGCCGTTGCACTGGCTGCCGTCGCCCTTGCCAATCGCGGGCCGGTGACCTTGCGGCTATTGCCCGACGAGATTGCGGGGCTGTTTGCCGTGGCCCCATCGATCGAGCTGCCGCTGTTCGTGGTGATCTTCCTCGGCATCATCATGGGCCTGCTGGTCGGTTTCGTGTGGGAATGGCTGCGCGAACATGCCATCCGCGCCGACGCCGCCCGCACCCACCGCGAGGTGCGCAAGCTTGAACGCGAGAACAAGCGCCTGAAGGCCGAAAAGCACGAGGGCAAAGACGAGGTCCTCGCCCTGCTTGACGAGGCCAGCTAAGCCACATGTCCGACGTTGCGGTCAAGATTTGCGGGCTGCGGCAGCCCGACCATATCGCTGCGGCTGCTGCCGCGGGCGCGGCCTATGTCGGCTTTGTTTTCTTTGCAAAATCCCTGCGCAACGTGACGCTTGAGGAGGCGCGCACTCTCGCGCTGTCGGTGCCTGTGGGCGTGGTCAAGGTGGCGCTGGTGGTGGATGCGGATGACGCGTTTCTGGATGCGCTGATGGCGCAGGTGCCCATCGACATGTTGCAGCTGCACGGCCGCGAGACGCCCGCGCGCGTGACCGAGATCAAGGCGCGCTATGGTCTGCCGGTGATGAAGGCGGTGGGCATCGGCAGCGCGGACGATCTGCCGATGCTTGATGACTATGCCCGCGTGGCCGACCAACTGCTCGTCGACACCAAACCGCCCAAGGACGCCGACCTGCCCGGCGGCAACGGGCTGACCTTTGACTGGTCCTTGATCGCGGGGCGCCGCTGGCCGGTGCCATGGATGCTGGCCGGTGGTCTGACCCGTGACAACGTCGCTAGTGCCATCGCCGCCACGGGCGCGCGCCAGATCGATCTGAGTTCCGCTGTGGAAAGCGCCCCCGGGGTCAAGGACGCAGACCTGATTGCAGAGTTCATGGCAGCGGTGCGAGCAGCGGCCTGAGGCTTGGACCGCCGGTCAAAAAGTATTTGGCGCCATGGACCTGACGAAACCCGAGCCTCCGCTGCTCTGTGATTCTTCAGCAGGCTTGGGCTTTTTCTTTTTGGCCGGGACGTGGTCGTCGAAGAACTCAAGGATTTCAATGCTGTACTTGGATTTGTCGGCGCGGGCGATTTCCCAAAGGGACGCCGGTGTGCTGTGGGTTGGGTAGCTGGTCCATGAATCGTCAATAATGTGCCCTGCAACTGCGTGGGCATAGGTGATGAGCCCGGCACAAGACAGCGTTGGCAATTGCCCAGCAAGGTCATTCAGTTCCGCCATCACAATTGTTGCAGCTGTTGCCGGAATTTGAAAAACCGAACGCGTATACGCCCCGACCATATCGCCGGTTTCGTCATCTTCGAGGCTGTGTGCGACCAGTTTTCGCACCGCGAATGTACCCAGTTCCCCAACCGACCCTGCCATGAGGGCTGCACTGTCATAAGAGGCTTTGGGGGAGTCCATGTACAGGTCGTAATACGTGTACACAAATTTCTTGATACGCGCCCGCTGGCGGTCGGTGAGGTGATTGCATTTGATACACGCTACGGCGTTGGTTCTGTCATCTGCAAAGATTTTTTTCACCTTGGCGAGGTTGATTGGCATTTCGAACGCCCTGTCGCCACCGACATAAAGCGCTGCATGTCCAAAATCGACGCCCGACACCGCGCGGATCGCGGTATTTTCCTGGCAATTCCAGAACGTTTCATTGTTTCGGGCGTAGCCGTTGTTGACGAGGAAAAAATCCCCGGGCTTCATTTTGCCGAGCATCATTTCAAGGGCATGCGTATGGGTCGCGTTAAATGGCATCTGTGATCCTGAAATTTTAAATGAATGTAGAGGCCGGCGGCTGAAAAGAGATGCAACCGGTAGTATGTAAGCAAGATGACAGCGGCACGGGTTTGCGACCATACTCCGATCGGGTGATGAACGCCCGGAGCGGCAATTTAACCGGCCTGCATCGCTTTACCCTGCCTGCCAACCCCGCTACCTCTGGCACTCTGAGAATGAGGTGCGCTATGGCAAACGATCTTTTCAATTCCTTCATGACCGGCCCGGATGAGGCGGGGCGTTTTGGCAAGTTTGGCGGGCGGTTTGTGTCCGAGACGCTGATGCCGCTGATCCTGAGCCTCGAAGAGGAATACGAAAAGGCCAAGACCGACGACAGTTTCTGGGCCGAGATGAACGATCTATGGACCCACTATGTCGGGCGGCCCAGCCCGCTTTATTTTGCCGAGCGGCTGACAGAGCATTTGGGCGGCGCCAAGATCTACATGAAGCGGGACGAGCTGAACCACACCGGCGCGCACAAGATCAACAACGTGCTGGGCCAGATCATCCTCGCCCGCCGCATGGGCAAGACGCGGATCATCGCGGAGACCGGTGCGGGCCAGCACGGGGTGGCCACGGCCACGGTCTGTGCGAAATTCGGTTTGAAATGCGTGGTTTACATGGGGGCGCACGACGTTGAACGGCAGGCGCCCAACGTGTTCCGGATGAAGCTGCTCGGTGCCGAGGTGATCCCGGTGACCTCGGGGCGTGGCACGCTGAAGGATGCGATGAACGACGCGCTGCGCGACTGGGTGACCAATGTGCGCGACACGTTCTACTGCATCGGTACGGTCGCGGGTCCGCACCCCTATCCGGCCATGGTGCGCGATTTCCAGAGCATCATCGGCAAGGAAGTGCGCGAGCAGATGACCGCCGCCGAAGGCCGGTTCCCCGACACGGTGATCGCCGCGATAGGCGGCGGGTCGAACGCGATGGGGCTGTTTTATCCGTTCCTTGACGACAAGGAGGTATCGATCATCGGCGTCGAAGCGGGCGGCAAGGGCGTGAATGCCAAGATGGAGCACTGCGCCTCGCTGACCGGCGGGCGGCCCGGGGTGCTGCATGGCAACCGGACCTATCTGCTGCAGGATGATGACGGCCAAATCCTTGAAGGATTTAGCATTTCTGCGGGCCTCGACTATCCCGGTATCGGGCCCGAGCATGCGTGGCTGCACGACATTGGGCGGGCGGAATATGTATCGATCACGGATGTCGAGGCGCTGGAGGCGTTTCAGCTGTGCTGCACGACCGAAGGGATCATTCCGGCGCTCGAACCCAGCCACGCGCTGGCGCACGTCATGAAGATTGCACCTGATCTGCCCGCCGATCACATCATCTGCATGAACATGTGTGGCCGGGGCGACAAGGACATCTTTACCGTGGCGCGGCACCTTGGCTTTGACATGAGCGGCCCCGAGGGACGCAACGTCGAATAGCCTATTCTGCGTGCTTTTCCAGCACGTTAAGTGGTACGACATCGAGGGCGCGCTGGTGCGTGGCCTCGAGCGACACCTTGGGTGCACAGCCTTCGTCCGCCGCCTGCAGGAAGCGGGAGGCGCACAGGCACCAGCGGTCCCCAGGCTTCAATCCGACAAAGCGGTATTCGGGGCGTGGCGTGCTGAGATCGTTGCCGACATATTTGGAAAAGGCGAGGAATTCCTCGGTCATCACGGCGCAGACCGTGTGGCTGCTTTGATCGGCAGCGCAGGTGTTGCACAGCCCGTCGCGAAAAAAGCCGGTCACAGGATCGGTGCCACAGACCGTGAGGGTGCCACCCAGAACATTGATGCTGTCGTCGGGAACCATGTCGCCTCTCCACTTGGGTGCGCCACTACATAGTTGGCACAGAGGCGATTGCCATGCGTATAACGCAGCTCTTGTTTCGATCCGGTTAACCTTGCGTGCGCAAACCGTTCCAACGGACCCAACGGCCGTGAAAATCGGCACGGCCCAGCGGCAGGGTCATGTCGCCAGGCCAGAGGCGTAAGGTCAGTGCCGCGCCGCTTTGGCCCGCCGTGTCGCCGTCGGTTTCCATTTGCATCCACCCCAGCGGTTTTTGCGCGGTGGCGCGCGCGCCGTGCCGGGCGATGAGGGCGGCACCGCGGGCCTGTGCGTCGGGCGGAAAATACTGCCAGGCGACGGTGTTCTGGATCAGGTGCATCTGCCCCTCGGGCTGTTGGTCCAGCCGGGTTTCGAGCCAATCGATGGCGTCGCCGGTGTGCAAGTTGGCGTCAAACACGGCAGCGGCGGCACGGGTCCGGGCGAGGCGTTCGGGCTGGTCGGGCCAGAGAAAGGCGCTGAGCCGAAGGAGGTCGTGCCGATCGTTTGGATTCAACGGGTTAAGGTCAACGCCAGCCCGATCTGTCACGCGCGGCGTGGCCGCGGGCGGGGGCGGACCGGTCCAGTCGGGATTTAGGGTCAGCGCGGGGGCCACGGGGCCAAGTGTGGTGTCACCGGCCTGCAGGGCAAAGCGATCCCACATCAGGTTCAGCCCGCCGCTGGCGCCCAGTTCCGACAGCATCAGCGGCAGGTCAAAGTGCTGCAGCGCCACGTGGGCCATGGCGATGAGGGCGGCGGACCGGCGCACTTCGTTGGTCTGGGGCGCAGTGCGGGTCCAGTGCAGGATAAAGGGTTCTTCGGATTTCAGCGCGGTCTTGATGGCGATGTGCAGCGATGCGTCGCTGCCCTGTTCCGGCGGGTAAAGCGCGACGAGAGCGGGGACCCGCTTGAGGAGCACCAGAGCGTGCAAGGCGCCGGTGAGGCGCAGCGGAAGGGAATGACCGGCGGGGCCAACATCCCCTTGATATCGCGCGAAATTCTGGCCGAGGACACTGGTCGGATCCCAGATGTCAGCGAGGATCGTCAGCACGCGGGCGGTGAAGGGCGACCCGAGGTTTGCGCAGGCCGTGGCCTGATCGTGGAAGGCCTGAACCAAGCTCAAGAGAAGCGATCCATGAGCTTTTGCAGAGGCGAGCGGTCGTCGGGTGCGGGCGCAGGGTCTGGTTCGGAAGCCTTTGGTTTCGCGGGCTTTTCCGATGTGCTGGACCGGGGCGGATTGACCCGCAGGGCGACCGCATTCATGAATTTCGGCGGATCGCCTGCCGCCAGCGCGGGCGCACCGTCGGCGCAGCCACGGATCACGTCGTCGAGCCAGTCCTGATCCGCCTTGGGAAAGTCGCGCAGCACATAGCCCGGCACCGCGTCCTTGTGGCCGGGATGGCCCACGCCCATGCGCACGCGGCCATAGTCGGGACCGATATGGGCATGCACCGACCGCAGGCCGTTGTGGCCTGCGTGCCCGCCGCCGGATTTCCACCGCACCTTGCCCGGGGCGAGGTCGATTTCATCATGGAAAACAATGACATCCTCGGGCTCAAGCTTGTAGAACCGCATCGCCGCCCCGACGCTGTCACCGGATTTGTTCATGTAGGTTTCGGGCTTTAACAGCACCGCGCGTGCCGACCCAAAGCGGCCCTCGGACACCACGCCCTGAAACTTGGATTTCCAGGCACCAAAGCCGTGGTCCGACGCGATCCGGTCGAGCGCCATGAAGCCGATATTGTGGCGGTTCATCGCGTATTTCTGGCCGGGATTGCCGAGGCCGACGATCAGTTTCACGGGGGTGCCCCTTTGTTGCTGCCGCGCAGCATAGGGGGTGGAGCGGTGCGGGTCCAGCGGGCGGGTTAACGGGGCGTGCGATGCCGCGAATTGGGGATATTGTTCAAAACTGGGGCCGTTTTGTACAATTCAAAAGGCGAAAAATCCCCGAATTTATCCCCATTGACGCGTTTTGATGAAAACCGGGGCTGTTTTGTACAAAACGGCGCAACTGCGTGGTTTAACACTCTGATAACCCGGAGGTTTCATTAACTTTTGCCCGCAACGGCGCAAGGTTTGGGTAACCTTTCGCCGCTGCTGGTCAGGGGGCCCCAAACTCTGTAGACCGAAGCCACCGGACAAGGAGAGGAACATGGTTCGAGCCTATAACGAGAGCAAGCGGGTGCTGGTGACCGGCGGGGCGGGGTTCATCGGCTCGCATCTGATCGCACGGTTGCTCGAGCGGGGCGACGATGTTGTGTGCGTCGACAACCTGTTCACTGGGACCAAGCGGAACATCGCGCCGTTTCTGGGCAATCCGTATTTCGAGTTCATGCGCCATGACGTGACCTTTCCGCTTTATGTTGAGGTGGACGAAATCTACAACCTCGCGTGCCCCGCATCGCCCATCCATTATCAGCATGACCCGGTGCAGACGACCAAGACGTCCGTGCACGGGGCGATCAACATGCTGGGGCTGGCGAAACGACTGGGGGCCAAGATCTTTCAGGCGTCGACCAGCGAGGTTTATGGCGATCCGGACGTGCATCCGCAGCCCGAAAGCTATTGGGGCAATGTGAACCCGATCGGGCCGCGGTCGTGTTATGACGAGGGCAAGCGCTGCGCGGAGGTGCTGTTTTTCGACTATCGCCGGCAGCACGGGTTGGACACCAAGGTGGCGCGGATTTTCAACACCTATGGGCCGAACATGCACACCGCCGATGGGCGGGTGGTGTCGAACTTTATCATCCAGGCGCTGCGGGGCGAGCCGATCACGATCTATGGCGACGGGCAGCAGACGCGGGCGTTTTGCTATGTGGATGATCTGGTCGACGGGTTCTTGCGGTTGATGGACACGGCGCCGGATTTTGCCGGGCCGGTGAACCTGGGCAATCCGGGTGAGTTCACCATTCTGGAACTGGCCGAAAAGGTGATCGCGATGACCGGGTCGGCGTCGCAGATCGTGCACATGGACCCGGTGACGGATGATCCGCGCCAGCGGCAGCCCGACATCACGCTGGCGCGCGACACGCTGGGCTGGGCGCCGCAGACGGATCTGGACGCGGGGCTGGAAAAGACGATTGCCTATTTTGCGGGGGTGCTGGGGGTGCCGGTGCGGGCGTGAGCCATACGCTCATCGCGCCTGCGGCGCTCTGCGCTTGTCACGAAAAAGGCCGCCCGGGGGGCGACCTTTCTCTTGGGGCGGGGTCTGCCTTATTCTTCGGTTGCGGCGGCGTCTTCTGTTGCGGCCTCTTCGTCGCTGCCCTCTTCGTTTTCAGAGGAACGCAGGCCCGACGGGGCGCTGATCGTGGCGATCACGAAGTCGCGATCGATCGTCGGCTTGGCACCCTCGGGCAGTTTCACCGACGAGATGGTGATGCTGTCGCCGATGGCGGCTTCGCTGACGTCGATGGTGATGCTTTCGGGGATATCGCCCGCGGTCACGATCAGTTCGACCTCGGGGCGCACCAGCGACAGCACGCCGCCCTTTTTCAGGCCCGGTGCCACGTCTTCGCCGGTCACCTCAACGCCGATGAACAGGTTGATCTTGGTGGTGCGGCGCAGGCGCATGAAGTCCACGTGTGTGGGCAGGTCCTTGACCACGTCGCGCTGCACATCGCGGCAGATGACGCGGACGTCGTCGTGGCCGTCGACCTTCATGTTGAAGAGCGTGGACTTGAACCGCCCGGCCTTCAGCATCTTGAAGAGCTTGTTGAAAGGGATGTTGATGGGCAGAGGATCTGCGTCGCCACCAAATACAATCCCTGGAACCATGCCCGCGCGGCGGGCCTGACGAGCGGCGCCCTTGCCTGTCCCCGTCCGTTCCAGGGCCTCGAGATCGGGGATCTCACCAGCCATGATAGTTCTCCATACGTTGCGGGGTGCCTCCAAGGCTGTCACCCCATGTGAAGGCTGCGCTTTAGCGGGGATTGGGGGAATTGGAAAGAGGAAATGTGGGGGCTGCGGCGCGCGGCGTCTCGTGTCCTTCATCTTGCCCGAAAAACTCCCCCCGGAGGGCCCGTTTGCCACCCGACCCTCCGGGGGGAGTTTTCTTGGCAAAGTGAAGGGGGCGCGGGGCGGTCGTATTGGGGCGCCATTGATTTCGCTGGACGCCGCGGCGTGTGCGTGTCAGCGCTGTGGCCATGAGAATTTGGGACGATCTTGTCGCCTCGAAGCCGGCGCTGTGCGGGTTCATGGCCGTTGGGTTTGGCTGGGCCGCGTTTTCGGCGCAGGTGCCGGTGATTAAGGGCGCCACGGGTCTCGGCGACGGGGCGTGGGGCACGCTGGTGCTGATTGCCGCGGTCGGCGCGATCATGGCGATGTGGCTGGCGCCTCTGGCGCATGGGCTGCTGGGCCGGTGGTCGATGATCTTTGGGTTTGCCGTGATGGTCGCGGGGTTTTGCATCACGGGGGCCGCGTCGGACCCGGTGATCGTGGGCGCGGGGCTGTTTGCCGCTGCCGCCGGGTCGGGGATCGCCGACGTGTTTGCCAATGCCGAGGTCAGCGAGGCCGAGGCCGACACCGGTCGGTCGTTGATGAACCTGAACCACGGCTTGTTTTCCGTGGCTTATGCGGTGGCAGCGGGCTGTGTCGCAGTGGCGCGCGAGGCGGGGTTAGGGCCGCTCGCTGTTTTTGCCGGTTTGGCCATTGCCGTGGCCGCGCTGACGCCGTTCATGGTGCTGCCGCAGCGCACGGACAGTGAGGCCGAGAGTGACACCGGGGGCTTGCCGCGCGCGCTCGTCTGGGTCGGCGGCTTTGTCGTTCTGGCCGCGTTTCTGGGCGAAGCGGCGTCCGAGGGGTGGTCGGCTCTGCATGTCGAGCGCACCTTGGGCGGAGGTCCGGGCGAGGGGGCGTTGGGGCCTGCGCTGCTGGCGACGGGGATGGCCGTGGGCCGGCTTGGCGGGCATCTCTTTGGCGCGAGCTGGCCGCCGGTGCGGGTGATGATCCTCGCCTCATGCCTCGCCGGTGTGGGGCTGATCACCGCCGGGTTTGCGCCGTCCATTGCAGTGGCCTATGTGGGCTTTGCCCTTGGCGGCCTTGGCGTGTCGGTGGTGGGGCCGCTGGCACTGGGGCTGGTGGGGCAGGCGGTGCCGCGCCGGTTGCGGCTGGCGGCGATCGCGCAGGCGGCGGGGCTGGGCTATGCCGCGTTTTTCCTCGGACCTGTGCTGATGGGGTTCATCGCCGAGGGGTTCGGACTGCGCGTATCATTCTACGCGATCGGGGCCATCATGTTTGTCGTTGCGGCGTTGCTGATCCCGGTGTGGGCGCGGATGCTGGGACGGTAAATCGTCCGGTCTACGGCTTGCGGCACGCGCGCTGCCGTGCGGCGCGCGCTGGGGACATGTCTGTCATGCGATGATCCAAGTGAAAGGCCGGACGCTTTAGTTGGCCTGCCAGCGCCCCTCGAACCCTTCGGGCACCAGCAGGGTGTGGCGGCCCAGGTCGGTCACCCGCCGTTCGCCGCACAGCGCCATGGTCGTGTCCAGTTCGCGGTGGATCACGTCGAGCGCCTGGGTCACGCCGCGCTGGCCCATGGCCCCAAGCCCATAGACAAAGGCACGCCCGATATAGGTGCCCTTGGCCCCGAGGCTGAGCGCCTTGAGCACGTCCTGACCCGACCGGATGCCGCTGTCGAGGTGCACCTCGACGCTGTCGCCCACGGCGTCAAGGATGCTGGGCAACATGCGGATCGAGCTGAGCGCGCCGTCAAGCTGCCGCCCGCCGTGGTTCGACACGATGATCGCGTCCGCGCCGAGCTTGGCGGCCTGCCGCGCGTCTTCGGCATCAAGGATGCCCTTGAGGATCACCTTGCCGCCCCACATCTCCATCAGCTTTTCCACCTTGCCCCAATCGAGCGTCGGATCGAACTGTTCCGCCGTCCATGCGCCCAGCGACGAGGCATCAGAAATGCCGTCCACGTGGCCGACGATGTTGCCGAACTCGCGCCGCTTTGCCGATAGCATCTCGATCCCCCACCGCCATTTGGTGGCGAGGTTGGCAAGCGTCTTGGCGGTGAGTTTGGGCGGGGCCGACAGGCCGTTTTTGAGGTCCTTGTGCCGCTGGCCGAGGATCTGCAGGTCGAGCGTTATCACCAGCGCGGAACAGCCCGCCGCCTTGGCCCGTTCGATCAGGCGGCGCACGTAATCCTCGTCGCGCATCACATAAAGCTGGAACCAGAAGGGCGCGCCTGTTGCCTCGGCCACATCCTCGATCGAGTTGATCGACATGGTCGAGAGCGTAAACGGCACGCCGAAATCGCGCGCGGCGGTGGCGGCCTTGATCTCGCCATCGGCGTGCTGCATGCCGGTCAGCCCCACGGGCGCCAGCGCCACGGGCATCGCCACGTCCTGCCCGATCATCTGGCTGGCTGTGGTACGGCCCGACATGTCCACCGCCACCCGCTGGCGCAGGCGGATGTCATCGAAATCGGACGAGTTGTCGCGAAAGGTCTGTTCGGTCCAGCTGCCGGATTCGCAGTAGTCGTAGAACATGCGCGGCACGCGGGCTTCGTAGATGCGCTTGAGGTCGTCGATGGTGGTGATCACGGGCATTGTGGCGGCTCCCTTTGGCTCTGGTTAGCAACGGGGCGGGGCGCTCACAAGGGGTGGGTTGTCATGGGTCCGGGCTTGGCGTACCCCGCGCGCCATGACGACACGACCGCACCGCAATTTCTATGGCCGGCTCAAGGGCAAGGCGCTGAAGGACAGCCAGAAACGGTATCTGGATGAGGACCTGGCGGCGCTGTCGCCGGGCGCGGTGACGTGGGACGACAACCCCGCGCGCAGGCCGCTGGATCTGGGGGCGCTGTTCGGCGGGCGGCGTGTGTGGCTCGAGATCGGGTTTGGCGGCGGTGAGCATCTGGTGCATCAGGCGCAGGCCAACCCGGATATCGGCATCATCGGGGCCGAGCCATACATCAACGGCGTGGCGATGCTGCTGGGCAAGATACGGCGCGCGGGCGTGGACAATCTGCGGGTCTTTCCCGGCGATGCGCGCGATCTGATGGATGTGCTGCCTGCGGGGGCCATCGACAAAGCGTTCCTGCTCTACCCCGATCCGTGGCCCAAGGCGCGCCACCACCGCCGCCGGTTCGTCACGCAAGAACACCTCGCCCCGCTGGCACGCGCGCTGGCCCCGGGCGCAGAATTCCGTGTCGCGACAGACATCCCCGACTACGTTCGCCAGACCCTAGAAGAAGTGCCCAAGGCCGGGTTCACATGGACCGCCGAGACCCCCGCCGACTGGCGCACCCCGTGGTCCGACTGGCTCTCGACCCGCTACGAACAAAAGGCCCTGCGCGAAGGCCGCACCCCGCACTACCTCACCTTCACTCGCGCCTGACGCGGCACCTTCATCTTGCTAAATAAACTCCCCCCGGAGGGCCGATCCGCTATCCGCGCCACACGCTCGCACTTGGGCGTGCCCACAGCATCAGTTGCAAGACCGCGCAGCACCTGCCGATCCCCTGCTTCATCTTGCCAAAAAAACTCCCCCCGGAGGGCCGGTCCGCCATCCGCGCCGTCAGCTGGTCCCCAACCCCATCCGCATCAACGTCTTGCGCACCGGCTTGATCTCGTGCAGCGCGCTCACACCCCAGGCGCGGGCGGTGCGCAGGGCGGGGGCGGCGGCCTGGCTGGTGCGGTTGAGCATGTCGATGCCCGCCACCCGCAGGCTGACATCCGCAAAGCGGGCGCGGTGATAGGCGTCGAGCATCTGCGCTTCGCCCAGGGTTTCGGGGGACGCTTCGGCCAGATCAAACAGGGTGCGGATGTCGGCGAGGCTCATGTTCAGTCCTTGGGCACCGATGGGCGGCACCACGTGGGCCGCTTCGGCCACAAGCGCCACGCGTTGGGCCGCAAACCGGTCGGCCTTCTGGCTGATGATCGGCCAGATGCTGCGCCGCGTGGCGAGGCGAAGAGGGCCGAGCAGGCCCGATGAGCGGTCGGTGGCTTCGGCCTCGAATTCGGCGACGGGCGCGTTCAGGCGGGCGAGCGATTTGGCGCCGTCGTCCATCCACACCACTGCCGAACAGGGTTGTCCGTCGTGGTCGGGCAGCGGCACAAAGGTGAACGGGCCGCCGGTCTTGTGGATCTCGGTCGAGATGTTGTCGTGCGGCTCGGGGTGTGTGACGGCAAAGGCCAGCGCCTTTTGCCCGTAGCGGCGGGTGGTCACGCCGATGCCCGCGGCGCTGCGCATCACCGAATTGCGACCGTCGGCGGCGATCACTAGCCGGGTCTTGATCCGCGTGCCGTCCGACAGGGTCACGCGCGCCTCGCCCGTCCGCGTGAAGAGCCGGGTGGCACTCAGGCCCGGGCGGAAATCCACGCTGTCGAGCGTACCAAGCCGGTCCACCAGCACCTGCCGCAGGCGCCAGTTCGGCACGTTCCAGCCAAAGGGCAGGTCCGACACGTCCGAGGATTTGAACGCCCGGGTCGCGCGGCGGGCGCCGGGGGTGTCGCCGGCATCGACGATCTGCATGATCTCGAGTGCGGCGCCATAGGGCGCGATGGCGTCCCACACGCCTGCGGCGTCCAGCAGCGTGCGCGCCGGTTGCAGCAGTGCCGTGGTGCGCAGGTCGGCGCCGTCGGCGTCGCCATCGGTTACCGGCGGGGCCGGGTCGACGAGGATCACGTGGAACCCGTGGCGGCCAAACAGCGCCGCCGCCGCCAGCCCGGCGATGCCGCCGCCGGAAATGAGGATGTCGCAGGTGTCTGTCATATCTGCCAATTTAACCCCGCCGCGGCCCGCGCCAAAGCGGCATCCTGTCACCTCAACTGCCCGAGAAAGCTGGTCAGGTCGTCGGTGTGAAAGTGGATGTGATCGCCCTCAAAAGCGCTGTCGGCCACCAGCACGGTGCGCATGCCCATGGCGTGCGGTGCGTGCAGGTTGCGCGGCTCATCCTCGAACATGGCGGCCACGGTCGGGTCGATCCCGTCGCGGGCAAAGATCGCGTCAAACGCGCTGCGCTGCGGTTTCGGGACGTACCCTGCATCCTCGACCCCGTAGACCGCATCAAACAGCCCCGCCAGCCCGCGCGCCGCGATCACCCGGCGCGCATAGGGCGCGCTGCCGTTGGTGTAGACGATGCGCCGCCCGGGCAGGGCGGCGATGTGGCTGGCCAGCACCGGATCGGGTGTCATGTGATCGAGCGAGATGTCGTGCACCGCCACAAGGTACGGATCGGGGTCGAGCCCGTGTTCCTGCATC
>JBCBCR010000074.1:0-14303 GCA_038530495.1 Pseudomonadota bacterium
GAGGCGCTGACGCTGCTGAATGCGGCCATGGGTGCGGACAAGGCGCTGATCGAGGATGTGCGCGTCTTTGACGAGTTCATCGGCGGCAGCCTGGGCGAGGGCAAAAAATCGCTGGCCATCACGGTGCGCTTGCAACCGCGCGAGAAGACGCTGAAAGAGGCAGATATCGAAGCGGTGGGTGCCAAGGTCATCGAAAAGGTGTCCAAAGCCACCGGTGGCGTGTTGCGCGGCTAGGCCTTCAGAACGTCGATCAGAAAGTCGAACACCAGCCGGATGCGACGGCTGGTATGCAAATCGCGGTGCGTGACTAGCCATGTTGGAAAGGTGATGTCCGCCACCCCATCTAGCAGACGCACAATCTCGGGGTCTGTTTCCGCTGCTGCGTCCCACATCGGAAAGATCCCAAAACCCGCGCGGACCAGTTCCCACACCGCGATCCCCGAATTGGCGCTGACCCGGAAATTCTCAAGCGGCACCGGGTAGCCATTGTCGTTCAGCCAACCGGCATTCATGGCATCATCGCCCAAGCTGATGAAATCATGGTCCTGCAGGTCCTGGACGCTTTGCGGCGTGCCGCGATCGTTGAGGTACGAACGCGATGCGTAGAAATGCGCCGGCATGTCACGCACGAACCGTGCGATCAGGTCGGCCTCTACTGGGCGAACGTGACGGATGGCGATATCCGCTTCGCGGGCCAGAATGTCACTGATGTCGTTGGTGGCCACCACGTCGATCCGCAGCCTTGGGGCAATGGCGCGCAACTGCGCCAGAACACCGGGCAGGGTGTAGGCACTCATGATGTCGCTGGCGGTGAGCTTTATCGTGCCCTCAAGCGCGTGTGCCCGCCCTTGTGCCAAGGTGGTGATGCGGTTCGCTGCCTCGCCCATCTTGCGCGCTTCGGGCAGCAAATCGCGCCCTGCATCGGTCAGCCGCAGTCCCCGCCCCGCGCGTTCAAACAGCGCAAGGCCCAATTGCGCTTCCAAAGCAGCGACTTGGCGGCCCAACGTCGGCTGGGTCAGCCCCAGTGTGCGTGCAGCCGCGGAATACGAACCGGTCTCGGCGGTGGCCAGAAACGCGCGTAACCTGTCCCAGTCTGGCGGATGGGTCATGCGTTTTTGCATATGTTACCAACAGTTTTCGCCAATTTTGACCTGAATACCCCGATGATATGTTCACATTCAAAGGAGATTTCACATGACCAATCAAGCAGAGTTTTGGACCAAGACTGCCAAATCCTATCGCCGCCAACCGATCTCGGACATCGGGGCTTATCACCAGACGCTGGAACGTGTCCGTAGTTATCTGCCCGCGAACGCACGGGTGCTGGAACTGGGTTGTGGGACGGGGGGCACTGCGTTGGAACTGGCACCTTATGTCGCCCACTATGTCGCCAGCGACTATTCCGCTGGCATGATCGATGAGGCGCATTTGCGTGATGCGCCCGACAACGTGTCATTCGAGGTGGCGGACGTATATGACCCAACCTTCAAATCCGGTGGCTTCGACGTCATTCTCGCGTTCAACCTGTTCCACCTTGTCGAGGATCGCGCCGAACAATTTGAACGGGTACACGACTTGCTCGCACCAGGCGGCATGTTCATCTCGAAATCCGTGTGCTTGAAAGAACCCGGTCTGGGCCTCAAGTTCGGCGTGCTGAAAACGTTGATCCCGGTGATGCAGATGCTGGGTAAGGCGCCCAATGTCGCCTATCTGTCGATGCTGCAACTCGAAGATGAAATCGCCACAGCGGGATTTCGCATCGTTGAGACAGGCAACTACCCGGCCAAACCGCCCAACCACTTTGTCGTGGCCAAACGGGTCTGACACCTCCCCTTGCCTCTTTCCATGCGCGCCGCATCTAGTGGCGCGCACGAAATTGAAGGAGGCGCACATGCTCAAGGTCTATCTCTCTGGCGAAATCCACACCGATTGGCGCGAGCAGATCACCGAAGGGGCGCAGGGGCTGGATGTGGCGTTCAGCAGCCCGGTCACCGATCATGCGGCAAGCGATGATTGTGGCGTGGCGATCCTCGGGGCCGAGGACAACAAGTATTGGCACGACCACAAGGGCGCGATGGTCAACGCGATCCGCACCCGCAAGGGGATTGCCGACGCCGACATCGTCGTTGTCCGCTTTGGCGAAAAATACAAGCAATGGAATGCCGCGTTTGACGCAGGCTATGCGGCGGCGCTGGGCAAATCGTTGATCATTTTGCACGGGCCGGACCACGCGCATGCGCTCAAGGAAGTGGATGCCGCCGCATTGGCCGTGGCCGAAGACCCGGGCCAGGTGGTCGATATCCTGCGCTACGTCCTGAGCGGGGCTTTGCCTGCTTGACTTTTCCGCGTGGCAAGAGTGTACCTGCGCCGATTATCGACCCCAGCCGCCAAGGACGCCTGACATGCATGTTTACCGCTCTCACACCTGTGCCGCACTGACATCGGCCAATGTGGGTGAAACAGTTCGGCTGTCGGGCTGGGTGCACCGCGTGCGCGACCATGGCGGCGTACTGTTTATCGACCTGCGCGACCACTATGGTGTGACGCAGGTGCTGTGCGATCCTGACAGCCCGGTGTTTTCCGAGGTGGAAAAGGTCCGCTCCGAATGGTGCATCCGCATTGATGGCAACGTGAAGGCGCGGGACGCGAGCCTCGTGAACCCCAAGATCGCCACCGGCGAGATCGAGGTATTCGTCCGCGACATGGAGGTGCTGGGCGCCGCGGGTGAGTTGCCGTTGATGGTGTTCGGCGATCAGGAATACCCCGAGGAAACGCGCCTGTCCTACCGCTATCTCGACCTGCGCCGTGACAAGATGCAGGACAACATGAAGCTGCGCAGCGACGTGGTCGCATCGATCCGCAAGCGCATGTGGGACAGCGATTTTCGCGAATACCAGACGCCGATCATCACTGCGTCGTCGCCCGAGGGCGCGCGTGACTTCCTCGTGCCATCGCGTCTGCATCCGGGCAAGTTCTATGCTCTGCCGCAGGCCCCACAGCAGTTTAAGCAGCTGCTGATGGTGTCGGGCTTCGACAAGTATTTCCAGATCGCGCCCTGTTTCCGCGATGAGGATCCGCGCGCCGACCGCTCGCCGACCGATTTCTACCAGCTCGACATGGAAATGTCCTTTGTCGAACAGCAGGATGTGTTCGACACCATCGCGCCGGTGCTGGCGGGTGTGTTCGAGGAGTTCGGCGGCGGCAAGACCGTGGATGCGCCCGACACGTGGCCGCAGATCAGTTATCGGGACGCGGCGCTGTGGTACGGCTCGGACAAACCCGACCTGCGCAACCCGATCAAGATGCAGGTGGTGTCGGAGCACTTTGCAGGTTCCGGCTTTGCCATCTTTGCCAAACTGCTCGAGCAGGAGGGCACGCAAATCCGCGCGATCCCGGCGCCCGGTGGCGGCAGCCGCAAGTTCTGTGACCGCATGAACGCTTGGGCGCAAAAAGAGGGTCTGCCCGGGATGGGCTATATCTTCTGGCGCGATCAGGGCGAGGGGATGGAAGCGGCGGGCCCGCTGGCCAAGAACATCGGCCCAGAGCGTACCGAGGCGATCCGACAGCAGCTGGGGCTGGGTGTGGGCGACGCCGCGTTCTTCCTCGGTGGCAAGCCCAAGGCGTTCGAGGCCGTGGCAGGGCGCGCGCGCAACGTGATCGGCGAAGAGCTGAAGCTGATCGACGAGAACCGATTTGCATTTGCCTGGATCGTGGATTTCCCGATCTACGAACAGGACGAGGAAACCGGCAAGATCGACTTTGAACACAACCCGTTCTCTATGCCGCAGGGCGGGATGGATGCCCTGAACGGCGACCCACTGGATGTTTTGGGCTACCAGTATGATCTGGCCTGCAACGGCTACGAACTGGTGTCCGGTGCCATCCGGAACCACCGGCCCGAGATCATGTTTAAAGCTTTTGAGATTGCTGGCTATGGCAAGGACGAGGTCGAAAAACGCTTTGGCGGCATGGTCAACGCGTTCCAATACGGCGCGCCGCCCCACGGCGGTTGTGCGGCGGGCATCGACCGGATCGTGATGCTGCTGGCGGGCGAACAGAACATCCGCGAGGTGATCCTGTTCCCGATGAACCAGCGCGCAGAAGACCTGATGATGGCCGCCCCGTCCGAACCGATGGCCGACCAACTGATGGAACTGGGCCTGCGGGTGATCCCACAGGATTGAGTTTGCCGGCAAACCACGCCGGAAGTGTAGGGTGTGCGTTCATCGCGCACCGCCCCTTGCGGGGACGTAGGAGAACACCATGACCACAACACGTTTTGCCCCGTCCCCTACCGGCTACATCCACGTGGGCAACCTGCGCACGGCGCTGATGAACTACCTGATCGCGCGCAAGGCAGGCGGCACCTTCATCCTGCGCATCGACGACACTGACCCGGAGCGGTCCAAGGAGAAATATGTCGACGCGATCAAGGAAGACCTCGAATGGTTGGGCCTAACATGGGACCGGGTCGAGCGTCAGTCAGAGCGGCTGGACCGCTACGCTGCGGCTGCCGATGATCTGCGTGCCAAGGGCCGGTTCTATGAGGCGTTCGAGACACCGGTGGAACTGGATCTCAAGCGCAAGAAGCAACTGAACATGGGTAAGCCGCCTGTCTATGACCGCGCGGCCCTTGCCCTGTCCGATGACGAACGCGCCAAGCTGCGCGCCGAGCGTGGTCAGGGTGTCTGGCGGTTCAAGCTGGATCACCAGCGGATTGAGTGGACCGACGGGATCATCGGTGATGTCAGTATTGATGCCGCCAGCGTCAGTGACCCGGTGCTGATCCGTCAAGATGGGCAGGTGCTCTACACCCTTGCATCGGTGGTCGACGACACCGAGATGGGTGTGACCGATGTCGTGCGTGGCTCAGACCACGTGACCAACACAGCAACGCAGATCCAGATCATCGAGGCGCTGGGCGGCATCGCGCCTCGCTTTGCGCATCACTCGCTGATGACCGGCCCGCAGGGTGAGGCACTGTCCAAACGCCTCGGTACCCTCGCGCTGCGCGATCTGCGCGCCCAAGGCGTGGAGCCGATGGCACTGCTGAGCCATTTGGCGCGACTCGGGTCTTCGCAGCCGATGGAGCTGATGACGGATATGGCGGCACTGATCGACGGGTTCGACGTGGGGCAGTTCGGCACGGCCCCGACAAAATTTGACGTCGCAGACCTGTTTCCTCTGACGGGCCGGTACTTGCAGACCCTGTCGCTGGATGCAGTGCGTGACCGCGTGGCTGCGGCAGGTGTGCCCGACGCACAGGCCGAGGCGTTCTGGACCGTGATCCGCGAGAACATCGAAACGCTGAACGATCTGGAAGGCTGGTGGGCCATGTGCCGGGATGGCGCAGATCCGGTGATCGAACCAGAGGACCGGGAGTTTATCGCTCAGGCCATGGCGATGCTGCCGGACGGGCCGTTCGATGGCGACACATGGGGCAACTGGACCGCCGCGGTGAAGGCCGAAACCGGGCGCAAAGGCCGCGGTCTGTTCATGCCGTTGCGTCTGGCGCTGACAGGTCAGGCGCGCGGGCCGGAGATGGCGGCGCTGATGCCGCTGTTGCAGGTGGTCAAGGCCCGCTGATCATTCGTGCCGTCGCACGCTTGACGCAGCGACCCTCCGGGAGGAGTTTATCTGCAAGGTGAAGCAGGGGAGTGTGCCCTTGGCCGACACGCAGGCCCGTTTTCTGTCCGGATCGCTGTTCCGCCATGTGTCGGTGATGTCATTGACCTCGACCGTGGGGTTGATGGCGGTGTTCCTTGTGGATTTCATCGACATGGTGTTCATCGCCATGCTGGGGCAGGCCGAACTGGCTGCGGCCATCGGTTACGCTGGCGCGATCCTGTTCTTCACCACATCGTTTTCCATCGGTATGGCCATCGCCGTTGGTGCGCTTGTTGCCAAGGCGCTTGGTCGGGGTGACGCGAGTGAAGCGCGCGCGAAAGCGAGCCACGGATTGTTTTACGGCGTCATCCTCGGCGCTGTGATCGCGTTGCTCGTATGGCTGAATGTGCCCCTTTTTGTCAGTTGGATCGGAGCGGAGGGGGAAACCGCAGGCCTTGCTGTGTCGTATCTCCGCATCATCATCCCGTCGCTGCCGTTCATGGTCATTGGCATGATGGGCGGTGCTGTCCTGCGGGCCCACGGGGATGCGCGGCGGGCGATGATGGCCACGATATACGCCGGTGCGGTCAATGCCGTGCTCGACCCGATCCTGATCTTTGGTCTGGGTCTGGATCTGACCGGGGCTGCATTGGCATCTGTCGCTGCGCGGCTGGCCATGGCGGCCGGTGCAGTCTGGCCAATCCTGCGTCATCACGGCGGGTTCGAGCCATTGAATATGTCTGGCCTGCGCGCTGATCTTGGGCCGCTGGTCACCATTGGCGTGCCCGCCATCCTGACGCAACTTGCCACCCCCGTAGGTCAGGCAATCGTCACGCGCGCCATGGCCGAATATGGTGAAGAGGCGGTGGCCGGCATGGCGATTGTGGGGCGGCTGATGCCGGTGTCATTTGCTGTCGTCTTTGCCCTTTCGGGGGCCGTGGGGCCGATCATCGGCCAAAACTACGGCGCGCGAGATTTTGCCCGTGTCCGCGCCGGGTTCCGCGCGGCGCTGATGTTTACCGGCATTGTGGTGGTGGTGATTGCGGCTGCTCTGTTCCTGTTGCGCGGACCGATCGTGGCGCTGTTTGATGCCACCGGGCTGGCGCGCGATCTGGTGTTTCTCTTTTGCGGGCCGCTTGCGCTTTTGTTCTTTTTCAACGGCGCGCTGTTTGTGTCGAACGCTGCGTTCAACAATCTTGGCCACCCGTTCTATTCCACCTGGATGAACTGGGGGCGCAACACGGTCGCCATGGTGCCACTGGTTTTGATGGGCTCTTGGGTCTTCGGTGCAAAGGGCGTGCTTGTGGGGCAGGCGCTGTCTGCGGTGGTCTTTGGTGTTTTGGCGTGCTGGTTGGCCTTGCGCACGATTTCGGGCGGTGGGTCTGACACGTCTGAGGACGGGTTCGCGCGGCAAGGCCGACAACTGGCGCTATTGAACTTGCGCAAGTAAACGCTCGGTCAGCGCCTGTTCCTGCGACGTAAGCCGTTGCGCGCGGGGATAGCGGGGCGATGCGCGATCATCCTGAACGGGTATGTGCCAGTTGTCTGTCGTGGCAAAGAACGCCTCGGCCCCGGCCTGACCAAACTCCCTCAGAAATCCTTGGACCACCACGTCGAGATAGCTCAGCAGAATGTGATGGCCGTTGGCGGTTTGCGTGGTCTCGGATGGCACTTGGTACACCGCGACAGGACCGGTCGCGTCAGACGTCGATACGTGCGCGGTCACGTCGTGCCGGGTGTAACCTGTTTCGCGCACATCCAGAGCTGCCCAATCGGCACCGGGCACCTGCGCGACCAGCCCGTCAATCTGGCCGCCCTCAGCGGCGTGGACCGACAGGTACACCACATCGGCACGTTCGGCAGCGACCCAGATACGGCGGTAGCCCGCAAGCCGTGCCGGGCGGGCTGCCGGATAGCTGTGCGTCGCAGTGTTGACGAGGCTGCCATAGCCAAAAAACCAAGGCGTCATTCAGCCTCCTGAAGGCCCGAAAAGTAATCGGCGACGATGTCCCATGTTTCTGGGCTGGACGCCGTCAGCAGGTACCCTTTGCGCACTGTGGCATCATAGGGGGATGCATCCAGCATCGCAGACATGCCGCCAGCTTGCTGGGTGATCAGGGAACCGGCGACGTGATCCCACGGATTCAGCATCGACGACAAAACGAAATCCACAGCGCCCGTGGCGAGCAAGCGGTATTCGTGCGCGGAACAGCGCAGCGCGCCTGCATGGGCCAGTACACCGACACGTGGCCACACATATTCCTGCGCCGCAGGGCTCATTAGTCGGATGTGCATGTATCCGACCATATCCTCAATCGCGCGCGGATCGCGCCCGCGGATCGGGCGGCGATGCCCCGCGTTGGTCTGCCAGATCGCGGGAGAAAGATTGTCAGCCATGATCGCATCATCCCCCACGGGGTCATAGATCATCCCGAACACTGGCGTGCCAAAGCGGCATACCGCGATGATCGTTCCGAACAAGGGCATGCCATTGGCAAAATTCCATGTGCCGTCGACAGGGTCTATCACAAAGCTGAGCTCCGCCTTGGCGATCCTGTCCAGCAGTTTGGTGTTCTTGGATACGGCCTCTTCGCCAATTACCAGAGCATGCGGAAAAGCCATCTGAAGCCCGCGGGTGATCATCGCCTCCGCCCCGGTGTCGGCTGCCGTGACAAGGTCCATCTCGTCAGCCTTTGTGCCAATCTCGCCGCGGTCAAGACGGCGAAAGCGCGGCATGATCTCGGCCCGTGCCGCACGGCGCACGAGGTTCAGGATTTGCGTTTTTTGGGCCGGTGACAATGGGGCTGTGACCGGCATGGGCAGGGATGTGGCAGCGTCATTCATGTCGTGGTCCTACGGCTTGGACGAATTGAAACGGGGCGGCACTCACTCTCGTGCGCGCAGAACGTGGGCGGGGCGGGCAGCAAGCGGGCCCCAGGCAAAGGCGAGACCCGCGAGCAGTGTGGCCAACACGCCACCAAAGACGATCGCAAGTGCCGACGGCCAGATCACGCGAAAATCGGTGTCGAGAATATACTGGCTGACGGCCCAACCGCCCGCAATACCCGCAGCAAGAGCGACCGCTCCGGCCCCGAGGCCCAAGAGAGCGGCGCGGGTGGCAAAACTTATCAGAATGCGCTGGCGCGTTGCGCCGAGGGTCTTGAGAACCGCGGCCTCGTAAGTACGCGCGCCCGTGCCCGCGGCAGCGGCGCCGATCAGGACGAGGAACCCGGTCAGCAAGGTCGCAGCCGCGCCGTAAGACGTGGCGGCAGCAAGCCCCGAAAGCACTTCGCTGACCCGGTCGATGGCGTCGCGTACACGAATGGCCGTTACGTTGGGATAGGCGTCTGCAATGTCACGCAGGATTGCCGTTTCAGCGCTGTCGTCCGCGTAGACGGTCGAAATGAACGTGTGCGGCGCACCTTGCAGGGCAGCGGGGTTCATCGACAGGATAAACCCGATCCCAGCGGTGGAAAAATCAACCTCGCGAAATGACGTGATGGTGCCGGTGATGTCCCGTCCAAGGATGTTGATGGTCATGCTGTCCCCAAGGGACAGGCCCATCTCCTCGGCTTCCTCGGCGGCAAAACTGATCTGCGGTGTGCCGGTGTACCCTTCATCCCACCATTCGCCTTGGGTGATCCGGGTGTTTTCCGATGGCCGTTCGGAATAGGTTACGCCGCGGTCGCCGCTCAGCACCCAGTGATCGCCCGCGACATCGCGGGCAGGCTGGCCGTTGATCTGTGTGATGATCCCGCGCAGCATGGGCGCGCTTTCTATGCGGGTGACGGCGGCGTCGGTTTCCAGACGTTCGGTGTAGCCAGCCATCTGGTCACGCTGGATATCCACGAAGAAGTAACTGGGTGCAACGTCCGGCAGATTCCCGGAAATGGCTTGGCGCAGGTTGCCGTCGATCTGACCAACTGCAGCGAGCACCGAAAGCCCGAGCCCGAGTGAAAGGACAACCGAAGCCGCACCCTCCCGCGTGCCCGAGATTGCACCGAGCGCCCAGCGCAGGGCTGGACGCCCCTTGGCCCGCGGTGCCAAGCGACGGGAAAGCGTCCGGATGCCCAGGGCGGCAAGTGCCAGCAAGAACAGAGCAAAGGCGATCCCGCCAGCGGTCCAGAGCGTCAGCCACCACGTGCCGGAAAACAGCGCTGCCGCGCTGATCAGCGCAGCGAGCCCCAGCGCAATCCAGACCAGATAGCGGGCCCGGGGCAGCGTCCGCGCGCTGCCCAAAGCATCCCGGAACAGTGTCGCGGCACGCACATCTTCGGCTCGCGCCAGCGGCCAGAGCGTGAACACGAAAGCCGTGAGCGCGCCATAAAGCGCGGCCTCCATCAGCGGTGCTGGAAAGACTGTGAAGCTTGCGGGGATTGGCAGTCTGGCTTCGATGACGGGAGCGAGAAGCATCGGCACGAGGGCGCCGAGTATCAGACCAAGCGCGATGCCCAGCACCGACAGCACACCGATCTGCAAAAAGTAGGTCTGAAAGATAACCGTCCGTTCTGCCCCCAGCGTCCGCAGTGTCGCTATGACAGAGGTCTTTTGCGCCAGATAGGCGCGGACCGCTGCCGATACACCAACCCCGCCCACAGCAAGCCCTGACAGTCCAACCAGCACCAGAAACGCCCCCAGCCGATCGACAAATTCCGACACACCCGGGGCGCCGTTGCGCGCATCCGTCCAGCGCATGCCTGTGTTTTCAAATTGCGCGCGGGCGTCGGCCTCGATGGCGGCGAGATCCGTTCCGTCGGGCAGGTCCAGACGGTATTTCGAGTTGAACAAGGTTCCCGGTGCCAAAAGCTGTGCGTTGGCGAGATCGTCACGCAAAACGATTGTCCGCGGCCCCAGGCCAAAGCCGCTCGCTGCACTGTCCGGTTCGCGTGCGAGCGTGGCCATCAGCACGAACTCTTGCGTTCCCAGGCGAAACCGGTCTCCGGCCGTCAGCCCGAGACGGTCGATCAGCGCACGCTCCATCACCGCGCCGGGCAAGCCATCCTGGCCAGACAGCGCGGTTGCGAGAGGCATCTCGGGTGTCAGCTCGACGGCGCCAATAAGGGGGTACGCGGCATCGACCGCCTTGATCTGCGTGAGCCCCCGTTCAGGTCCGTCCGCACCGTCGACGACGGCCATGGATCTGAAATCAGCGATTTCGGAAACGGCGTCGGCGACGCCTTCCATCCACGCGCGTTCAGCGGCGTCGGCAAAACGGTACGTGAAGTCCATTTCGGCATCACCGCCCAACAGTGCCGCGCCTTCCCGTTCGAGGCCTGCCTCAATCGCCGAGCGCACCGAACCGACCGCGGCAATTGCCGCAACACCCAAGGCAAGGCACGCCAGAAAGATGCGAAAGCCGGACAGCCCGCCACGCAATTCGCGCAAGGCAAAGCGGGCCGAAGTGCGCAGGCTCATTCCGCGGCCTTTCGCGCGGCATCCTCGGCGATGCGCCCATCAGCCAGATGAACCACGCGATCACAGCGGGCCGCGAGTTCAGGCGCATGGGTGACCAGCACAAGCGTCGCGCCGTGGCGATCGCGCAGGGTAAAGAGCAGGTCCATGATGGCTTGACCGTTGACGCCGTCCAAGTTTCCCGTGGGTTCATCGGCCAGCAGGATATCGGGCCGCGTCACAAGGGCACGTGCCAGCGCCACGCGTTGCTGCTCGCCGCCGGACATCTGGCTGGGATAGTTGCCCGACCGGTGGTCAAGGCCGACGGCCTTCAACTCGTCCGCTGCGCGGTCAAATGCGTCGTGCGCACCGGCCAGTTCCAGCGGCGTGGCCACGTTTTCAAGCGCTGTCATTGTCGGGATGAGGTGAAAGCTTTGGAACACGACGCCCATATGCGCGCGCCGAAAGCGGGCCAAAGCATCCTCGTTCATCGCGGTTAAGTCTTGACCCAGGGCATTTACCGTTCCGCCCGTCGCACGCTCCAGCCCGCCCATCACCATCAACAGGGATGACTTGCCCGAACCAGATGGTCCGACAAGGCCCACGGTCTCCCCCTTGGCCACCTCCAGCGAGATCCCGCGCAAAATATCCACGGGGCCTGCGTTGCCATCAAGGCTCAGCGCTGCATTATTGAGGCTCAGGACGGGTTCGGACATGGGGCAGGGGCCTTTGCTGGTCTGACTATGTCATATGGAGGCGCGCGCGTTATGGGCAAGGTGTTGGCAACGATTGTCATGGTTCTGTGGGGCGCTGTGGCCTGGGCCGAAGAGGTGGTAATCGCCGCTTTGGGTGACAGCCTGACTCAAGGTTATGGTTTGCCGGTCGAACAGGGGTTTGTGCCGCAATTGGAAGCGTGGCTGGCCGATGCGGGGACGCCCGCGCGCGTCATCAATGCTGGTGTTTCGGGTGACACCACGGCGGGCGGGCTGTCCCGCGTCGGTTGGACCCTGACACCGGACGTGGACGCGCTGATCGTGACGCTTGGGGGCAATGACCTTTTGCGCGGGCTGCCGCCCGAGGAAAGCCGCGCCAATCTGGAAGGGATCGTGGCACAGGCGCGCGACGCGGGGGTGTCCGTGCTTCTTATCGGGATGCAGGCACCGGGCAATTACGGGCCTGACTACAAAGAGGCGTTCGATGCCATGTATCCCGAGATCGCTGAAGCTTATGGCACCCTGTATCTCGACAGTTTTTTTGCGGGTTGGGGCGAGACCGAGACAGACCCGAGCGCGGCGCGCGACCTGTTGCAAGCGGACGGTATCCATCCGAACGCGCAAGGTGTCATACAGATCGTGGCGGGCGTCGGCCCGCTGGTTCAGGCGCTGATCGACCGGGCGCGATAAACGATGCCGGGGCGCTTGTTTCTAACCGATCCGATACAGGATCTGGCGAAGGCGCTGCAAACCGGGCATGCAGATGTAGGCGATGAACCAGCACGACGGAACATTGCACCCGGGCAGGAAATCATCGTTTACGATGGCAGTTTGCGTCGCATGCGCTGGGGCATCGTACCAGTAGGGCGCGTGAACGCGCGCGGGCGCCCGGTGATGGAGCAGATCATCAACGCCCGATCCGAGACTGTTTTTGACAAATCCGCCTTTCTGGGCGTGGGGCGCGCCGTGATCCCGGCAAATGGCTGGTACGAATGGACCGGCGCGGCGCGGCGCAAAACGCCATGGCACATCGCGCCCAAGCGTGGCGGGTTTCTCTATTTCGCAGCGATCACGGATGTCTGGACCGCACCGGGCGGTCTTGAGGTGCCGCAGGTGGCGGCGGTGACCTGCGAGCCGAACGGTGATGTCGCACCGATCCATCACCGAATGGGTGTTCTGCTTGCGCGGGATGCGTTGGACACATGGCTGCACGGCACCGAGGATCAGGCGCGCGCGCTGATGATGCCGTGGCCGGACGGTCAGCTGAGGATCACAGAAACACCTGATGTGGATTGGTCTGGACCGTAGCGGCGTATCGCGTCAAAGAACCGTGACGACAGTGCCCAACGGCACGCGGCCATAAAGATCGGTCACGTGTTCATTGGTCAGCCGGATGCAGCCGTTCGACACCGACGTCCCAATCGTTTTGGGCGCTGTGGTGCCGTGGATCCGGAAATAGGTGTCTCGGCCCTTTTCATCAAAGAGATAAAGCGCGCGCGCCCCGAGCGGATTGCCCGGCCCGCCGGGCTGGATGTAGTCGTTGTCGACGAACTTGGCATAGGTGCGCGGCTCGCGTTCGATCATCTCGTCGGTTGGGCGCCAGGTCGGCCATTCCTTTTTGACCTTGATCGTGGCCTTGCCGGTAAACTCGAGGCCCGCACGCCCAACGCCCACGCCGTACCGGATCGCCTTGCGCTCTTCGGTGACCCAATACAGGTAATAGGACCGCGGGAGCACAAGGATCTGACCGGGTGCAAAGTCCTTTTTGATCCGCACTTCTTGCGGGGTCGGGTCAAAGAGCGCGGCGCTGGTGTCGGCCTGGACCAATGTGGGCGCCACGAACGCGGCGGCGGACAATGATAGAAAATGACGGCGGTGCATGAAACCTGCTCCGGGCAATGAATACTGGCCCAAGGATGCGCGTATGGGCCGCCGGGTCAAGTATTTCCGCATGGCGTAGGGTGCGCATTCACTGCGCACCTTCCGTTGGAAAGGGTTCATTAACCCTGATCAGCGTAGCGTTGCGACATGTCCAACTACCTGCGTCCTCGCCTGCCCGGCGCGTCCATTTTCTTCACCGTGCGTTTGTCCCATGGCAAGGGGCCGCTGCTGGTCGATCACATTGATCTGCTGCGCGACGCTGTGCGCAAAACCCTGGCTGAACGCCCCTTCACCATCGACGCCTGGGTCGTGCTGCCCGACCACATCCACGCGGTGTGGACCTTGCCCGAGACCGATTGCGATTTCTCGACCCGGTGGAGCGTGATCAAGGCGCGGTTTTCGCGCCAGATGCCGCGCGGCCCGCGCCGCCCCAGTCATGAACTTCGGCGCGAACGCGGTGTCTGGCAACGCCGGTTCTGGGAACACCATTTGCTTGACGCTGCGGCCAAGGCACAGGCGGTCGCATACTGCCTGAAGGATCCTGTGAATCACGGGTTGGTCACAGCGCCCGAGGACTGGCCCTATTCGTCGATCCACCGGGATCGCCGGTTGGCGCAATCAGCCGCGTAGGGTGCGCATCGGCCGCGCACAGTAAGACGTGCGGTGCGCCGTAAAGGCGCACCCTACATCAGCGCACAAATTTCTTATATT
>JBCBCR010000075.1:0-14245 GCA_038530495.1 Pseudomonadota bacterium
AGTAGAGCGTATGGATGGTACAACACAGTTCACGTTCGCCTTTACGTTGCCCACGCCGGTGTTCTACGGCCTGCTCGCTGCCGCGGGCCTCGCCATCATCGCCATCGCCATCCACCTGATCCGGCGGGAAAAACCCGAACCCCAGAACACGCTCGCCGCCCAATTCGGCCTCGGCGGCCCGCGCCTGCCTGTCTTTGTCATCGCCGCCATCATCTGGACGGCACTGGCCCTCGTCCTCCTCAGCGGCCTGTTCGGCCTGATCTTCCAAACGCTCACCGCAGGCCCCAACGACACCTACCTTTTCTACGTGCTACGCATCGCCGGGCTGACGACTGTGCTGGGTGCCGTCATCGCGCTTCCCTTCACAATCATCCGACTGCAACTGAATCAAAAACAAACCCAAACGGCGCAGGAAAGCCTGTTCAATGACAAGATCAACGAGGCCACCAAAGGGCTA
Organism: Pseudomonadota bacterium; assembly: GCA_038530495.1. Taxonomy (GTDB): domain Bacteria; phylum Pseudomonadota; class Alphaproteobacteria; order Rhodobacterales; family Rhodobacteraceae; genus Tateyamaria. Next base: position 458 of record JBCBCR010000075.1, read on the forward strand.
TATGCAAGGCGGCAGGTCACCAAATGGCACCGCAAGGATGGCTACACCGACCATTGGCAAGACGACATCGTCCAACGCAACGCCGCCATTGACCGGCTCGAAGGACTGGCAAACGAAGAACCAGAGGAAGTCCCCCGCATCGCCCGCCTGCTCTCGGTCTATGTGCGTGAACTCAGCGCCGAGGTCCCGGCGCAAGAGCCGCCCAAAGACGCCACAACAGAGCAAATCAGAGAATGGGCTGATGCCCTGCCAAAGCTCCGGTCCGATATGGAAAAAGCGGCCCAAACACTCGGGCGCTTGGCCAACGTCGCGCTGGAGCCACTGGAAGACGGCGAAATCGACCTACGCGGCACTAATCTGCAAAATGCGGACCTGAATGGGCTGGCCTTCGAAAAAGCGCGGCTTGAGGGCGCACAGTTGCAGGGGGCGTACCTCAGCAGCGCGCAGTTGCAGCGGGCGGACCTCGTTGGTGCCCAGTTGCAGGGGGCGTACCTCGACGACGCGCAGTTGCAGGGGGCGGACCTCGTTAGCGCGAAGCTGCAGGGGGCGGACCTCTGGAAAGCGCAGTTCGATGCCGCAACGTCCCTTACAAATGCCAGTAATAGAGCGGCATCTGTAAGGGAGGTTGATTTTACATACGTACCACAAATCGCGGAACATTTGGCGCATATCTTCGGCGACGCCTCGGTCACATTACCCAACGGGGCCCGCCCGGGTGATGACGGTTGGCCTGCCCATTGGGCGACTGAAACCTTGAACTGGGAAGACTTCGAAACAGCTTGGCGTACCTGGCAAGCCACCCTGCCCGAAGGATGGGACAAGGACATCCCCAAGCCCTAATCCTTACCCAAAAGTTATCATCAATTTCCAAACCTTAACGCGCCCCGAACCCTAACAGTCCGTCACCACCACCCGCCCCCCGGTTTTGTACAAAACACCCGCCATTTTCATCAAAACTCCCGAAGAGACCCGAAAAGGGGGCGATGAGACACCCCTGTTTTGTACAAAACTCCCCCCGTTTTGAACAAAACCCGTGCCACACCCCCACCGCACGCATCGTTAATCCCTTTCCCCTATCCCCCAGATCGGGCATAGCAGCGCCAGAATTTTGCACCAAAGCAGGAGCCAGACCCATGCACGACATCCGCGCCATCCGGGCCAATCCGGACGCCTTCGACGCCGCCCTCGCGCGCCGTGGGGACGCGGCTCAGTCGTCTAAGCTATTGGAATTGGACGAAAAACGCCGTGCCTGCATCCTTGCCGCCGAAACCGCACAGGCCGATCAGAACCGCGCCAGCAAAGAGGTCGGCGCCGCCAAGGCCCGCGGAGACGAGGACGAATTCCAGCGTCTCCGCGCCTTAGTATCTGAAAAGAAAGCAGAAATTGCCAAAATGCAGGACGAGGCCAAGGCGCTGGACACTTTGCTCACCGACGCCCTCGCCTACATCCCGAACCTTCCGGCCGAGGACGTGCCGGACGGCGCGGACGAGGACGACAATGTCGAGATTAAACGCTGGGGCACCCCGCAAACCTTTGATTTCGCTGTAAAAGAGCATTTCGACATCGTCGCCGTCGCCCCCCACATGGATTTCGAGACCGCCGCCAAAACCTCCGGCAGCCGCTTCGTCATGCTCACCGGCGCCGTCGCCCGCATCCACCGCGCGCTGGCCCAATTCATGATCGACACCCACGTCGACCAGAACGGCCTGACAGAGGTCAACAGCCCCGTCCTCGTCCGCGACGACGCCATGTATGGTACTGATAAACTTCCCAAATTTGCCGAAGACAGCTACCGCACCGAGGAAGGGATGTGGCTCGTGTCCACCTCCGAAATCCCCCTCACCTACACCGTCGCCGGCGACATCCTCGACGCGTCCCAACTCCCCATCCGCCTCACCGCCCACACCCTCTGCTTCCGCTCCGAAGCCGGCAGCGCCGGCCGCGACACCGCTGGGATGCTGCGCCAGCACCAGTTCGAAAAGGTCGAGATGGTCTCGATCACCCATCCCGACAGCTCTGAGGACGAACAGAAACGGATGCTGGGCTGTGCCGAAGGTATCCTCGAAGCCCTTGAAATCCCTTACAGAACCGTCGTTCTGTGCACCGGAGACATGGGCTTTGGCGCGCGCCGCACCTACGATATCGAGGCGTGGTTGCCGGGCCAGAACACCTATCGCGAGATCAGCTCCGTCTCCACCACCGGCGACTTTCAGGCCCGCCGCATGAACGCTCGGTTCAAACCCGCGGATGGCGGAAAACCGCAGTTTGTTCATACACTTAACGGCTCAGGCCTTGCTGTCGGGCGCTGCCTGATCGCGGTGCTCGAAAACGGACAGCAGGCCGACGGCTCCGTCATCCTGCCCACCGCCCTCGCGCCCTACCTCGGCGGCAAGACGACGCTCACCGCAGACGGCACCCTAGCCTAGACCAAGCGCTGCAAAAAACCGCTGCAGCGAGGTCGGGCGATACGCCTCGACCTCGCGCAGCCGCGCCGCGCAGCTGTCATGCAACGTGGTCACTTCGTGCGGATCTTGCCGCCATTCCAACAGGTTAGAGGCGATGCGGTAAAACCCGCCCGGATCGCTCAACCGATCCGACGATGCCGTATGGTCCGCGCCAGCGTCCGTCACCACCATCCCGTCGCGCCATGTCAAATCCGGCGCGCCCGCGACCACCCACGCCTTGGGCAGCACCGATAACGCGTCGATCTTGGCACTGCCGCCAACGATGCCGTGATCACCCACGAACCAGCGTTGTTCATAGGGTGTCGTGGCCCCCGTCGGGTCGACAGTGCGGTTCAGCCGGTCGGTGTTTTCCCACAGCGTCGGCACGTAGAACTTGCGCTTTTCATCCGCGGCCACGGCGTGTCGCGCGGCTCGGACCGAGCTGGACAGAACCATGTCGTGAAACTCGTACTGGCGGTTGTAAAACGCTGCAATCGCTCCGAAAAGTGCGGTCGGAATGCCGCGCGCGCCAACCGTGTCCCACACCCCGACATAGGCAATCTTGACGATCGGTACGGGGGAGGGCCGCGCATCCGCATCTACCTGCGAGGTGGCAAATCTCGTCGACATCGCCGCGCGTTTTTCCATGATCCCCGGCTCGTCCGGCGCATTCCCGTCCCCCGGCGCGCGATACAGGCGAAAAGCCTTGCGGATGCCGCGCGGCGAGGTGTCGTCGACGATCCCGCATTTGCGGATCATCCCCGCGACCGACCGCGCCGTGAACGCCCCGCGCGAAAATCCAAACAAATAGATTTCGTCATCCGGCTCGTAAATCTCGGCAATGGCGGCATAAGCGCCCTTGACCTTCTCGGCGAGCCCGGTGCCCAAGGCGCCCCCCAAAAACCGGTTTGCCGTGCGCCCGAACCACCCGGCAAATCGGCCATCATCGGTTCCCACGCCCGAGAAATACTTGACCACCTGCACATCGCTCGTGTCGAGCGCAATGGCCAGTTCAGGCAGGTGCGTGGTGTCCTCGATATCGGGAGAGTTCCAGGTGCCATCGCAAAGCACGACGATGCGCTTCATTGAAAAACCCTTTTTTTATAGTGATTTGTGCGGTATCTGGCCCGGAGTGTACCACCATTCAACCCAAGGTAAAGAGACATGCAACGCGACACCTGGGCCGCACTAGCGGTGCTGATCTTTGCACTGGCGTTTGCCGCGTCGCCGTTGCTTGTCCCGGACTTTGGCGGATTTGATCCGCAGGCGTTTCCGATCCCCCAAGTCGACCCACCGGTCCAGCCAGAAGGCTACGCTTTCGCGATCTGGGGGGTGATTTTCCTATGGCTTGTGGTGGGCGCTGGATACGGCATGGCAGCGCGCCGCGCGGATCCGACCTGGACCGCAATGCGTGTGCCCTTGGCCCTGTCTCTGGCCGTGGGCGCGGTGTGGCTGCCGGTGGCCACGATCAGCCCGGTTTGGGCAACAATCCTGATATGGGCGATGCTGGTGCCCGCGCTTGCGGCCCTTTTCGCAGCACCGCGAGAGGCTGCTTGGGCGGCGGCTTGGCCCGTTGGCCTTTACGCCGGGTGGCTGAGTGCGGCGTCCTGTGTCGCGATCGGCCTGCTTTTGGGAGGCTACGGTTTTTTGTCAATGCCTGCAGCGGCTTACCTGATGATCCTAATTGCCATCGCCTTGGCCTGTGCCGTGCAATGGCAGCTGCGGCGCGCGCCAACCTACGGCATCGCGGCGATCTGGGCGCTGGTGGCCGTCGGCGTGCAAAACGGGTTTGCGGGTCCGGGCCTTCTGGCGGTCATTGGCGCGACGGTCTTGCTGGTCCCGACCGTGCGCGCCGCGCGGCTCTAACCGCGCCGCCCTTCCTTGTGCTTGCGCAGTTTCGAGGGGGCCGCTTTCTTGCGACCCTTATAGGGGTTTGCCGCAACCTGGCCGCGCATGAACAGTCGGATTGGCGTGCCAGGCATGTCAAAATCGACCCGTAAGCCATTGATAAGATACCGCGTATAGCTTTCCGGCATCTTGTCCGGGTGGCTGCACATCGCCACGAACGCGGGGGGACGCGTTTTGGCCTGGGTCATGTAGCGCAGCTTGATCCGCTTGCCCTGCGGCGCGGGCGGCGGGTGCGCCTCGATCATGCCCGACAGCCAGCGGTTCAGCGCCGCCGTCGGCACCCGGCGGTTCCACACGGCATGCGCCCGCAGGATCGCGTCGTGCAACCGGTCAAGTCCGCGCCCCGTCTTGGCCGACACGGTCACCAGCGGCGCGCCTTTCAGTTGCGGCAAGAGCCGCTCGAAGCTTTCCTTCAGGTCGCGCAGCTTGGCCTGTTTGTCGTCCTCGATGTCCCATTTGTTGACCGCGACCACCACGGCCCGCCCCTCGCGCTCGGCAAGGTCGGCAATGCGCAGGTCCTGTTGTTCAAAGGGGATCGCGGCGTCGAGCAAGACGACGACAACCTCGGCAAATTTCACCGCGCGCAGGCCATCGCTGACCGACAGTTTTTCCAGCTTTTCCTGCACCTTGGCGCGTTTGCGCATACCCGCGGTGTCAAAGATCCGCATGGGCGTGGCCACACCGTCCGCCCCTGCCCATTCGGTGCGCAATGAAATCGCGTCGCGGGTGATCCCGGCCTCTGGTCCGGTCAGCAGGCGGTCTTCTCCGATGATACGGTTGATTAGGGTGGACTTACCCGCGTTCGGACGGCCCACCACGGCGACTTGCAGGGGCTTGGCCGCGGTGATGACCGGCACGTCGTCATCGTCCTCCGCATCTTCGTCCAGTTCCACATCGGTCTCTGGGGCGTCATCAACCGCGCGCGCGGCCAGCGTGTCGGCCAAGGGCTGCAACTGCGCATAAAGATCGGTCATCCCCTCGCCATGTTCAGCAGACAGGCGGATGGGTTCACCCAGACCCAGCGCATAGGCTTCGAGCACGCCAGCATCCGCGGCCGCACCCTCGGCCTTGTTGGCCGCGAGAAGCACGTGATCGGCGCGTTTGCGTAGGATGTCGGCAAACACCTCGTCCGTGGGGGTCACGCCACTGCGCGCGTCGACCATGAACAGGCACACATCGGCCATGTCCACGGCCCGTTCGGTCAGCCGGCGCATGCGACCCTGCAGGCTGTCGTCCGTCGCCTCTTCCAACCCCGCGGTGTCGATGACGGTAAAGCGCAGATCGGCCAGCCGCCCCTCGCCTTCGCGCAGGTCGCGCGTCACCCCAGGCTGGTCATCGACCAGCGCAAGTCGCTTGCCCACAAGGCGGTTGAACAGCGTCGACTTGCCCACGTTGGGGCGGCCGACAATGGCGAGGGTGAAGGTCATAACGGCGTCCTGAATTGCGCCGCAGCGCTTAGCGCATTCCGCGCGCAGGGGAAAGCCTCAGCGATAGGCGACCAGGTTGCCTTTGCGATCCACGACGTAAAGTGTGCGCCCCGCAACGACGGGTGCGGTGGTGGCGCCTGCGTCGATTTCGGTCGCGCCGACCAGTGCGCCCGAGGCCGGGTCATAGCTGCGGATCAGCCCGTCAGACGACGCGACGATCAGGCGCCCCCCGGCCAGAACCGGCCCGTGATGGGTAAAGATCTCGGACACGCGGCGGGGCTTGTCCTTGACGAAATTGGGCAAACGGCTGCCCCAGATGCGGGTGCCGTCCGTGGCATCAAGGCGCAACAGCTCGTTGCGGTCCGAAACCTGAAATACGCTGCCTGCGACGGGCAGGACGGTGCCCAGTGCCCCTTCGGTCGCAGTCCAGATGCGGCGGCCGTTGACAGCGTCGATGGCCACGGTGCGGCCTGCCTGATTGCCTGCAAAGATGGTGCTCCCTGCCACCACGGGGCGCCCGGTCACGTCGTCAAAGCTGGCCAGCGCACGGCCGGTGCGGCGACCCGAGACCGAGCTGTCCCAGCGGCGCAGGCCGCCTTGACGGAACACCGCCTGCATTTCGCCCGAGCCAAAGGAGAATACCGTGAGGCCGTCCACCACAACCGGTGCCGGCGCGCCAAGCACGTTGGTCACGCTTTCCGACGCGGTCACGGTCCATGCGATGCGTCCGGTGTCCTTCTGGATTGCCCAGCCAGTATTGTCGCCTGCGACGAGGTAGACGAGATCGCCAAACACGGTTGGACGACCAGAAGCAGTGGCATTGAGGTCCTGGGTCCAGAGCTCGCGCCCGGTTTCCACGTCCAACGCGGTCAGCGCACCAAAACCGGTGGTCACGAAAAGCCGCCCGTCGTCCACAGCCAGACCGCCGCCGGTGCCGTCGTCGTCATTGGCTTCGTCCGGGCGGACATCCGCCTGCCACAACAGCTGACCACCGGTCGAGACAGCCGAAACCGTGGTCAGGCTGTCGAGTGTGAAAATGCGGCCATCGGCGACGACGGGGTCGGCATTGATGCGGTGCTTGCGGCTGTCCCCCTGCCCGATATTCACCGACCAGATCGGCGCCAGAGTGGCCCCGAGGCTGGCGTGATCGGTACGGAACGACTGGGTCCCGATGCCTTGCGGCGCGCTGGTGTTGGCGACCTGCGCAGGCAGGCTGATGGCGCGGGCTGCGTCGGTCACTTCTTGAGCGGCATCGGTTGCAGCGTCTCCACCGGTCAATGCGGCATCGACCGGTTCGCGCACACCCGGGATGATCACTTCGCGTTCCTGGCAAGCGCTGAGCAGCAGCGTCGCGGCAAGCCCGAGTGAAAGCGGCAGCAGACGCGCGCCCGTGCGCGCGGAGAACCTTGCATCCTGGGAATTGCCCATGCCCAGCCCCTTATTCACTGTCGCCGTCAGAGCCGCCGGTTTCATCAAGCGTGCCTCCGAGCGCCACAATTGCCTGTACCGCGCGTTGTTGCAAGCCTGCGGTGGCCTCGGCATCATTGGTGATGGAGCGGAAGCGGGCAATGGCAGCGTCCGTGTCACCGGCTTCGATGTCGATCAGGGCCAGCTGCTCTTCGGCGAGCAGGCGGTAGTCGACACCGGGCACAGCCAGTTCCGCGAAACCGGCGCGGCGGATGGCGAGATCGATGCTGTCCCCCTGCACTAGCAAACGACGGAAGGCCGCGAACTGACGGTAGGCGAGCGGCAGATCAGCGGAGTTTTCAACGCCCTGCAGGGCGGCGACGGCTGCATCGGTATTGCCCGCCTCGACCTCGGCATTGGCCAGCATGAAGGCACGCATGGCAGCGCTTTCCGGCCCGGCGGTTTCGAGATCGCGCAATGCGGCGGCCTGCGCATCGGCGTCCTCAAGCGCCAGAGCATCGAGCATAGCGTCACCCAGCGCTTGGGCCTGCGCCTCGGCCTGTGCCTTGCGATACTCAATAAAGCCCGCACCGCCGATGATAACCACCAGTGCGGTCGCACCGATCCAGCCATAGCGGCGCAGATAGCCGAAAAACCGGTCGCGGCGGACCTCTTCGTTGACCTCGTCGATAAAGCTGTCGGTGTCGCTCACGCCTTGCTCCCTTGCCGGGTTGGCCCCGGTGTCCCGCCCCGAATTTGCGCCTCTCTTACCCCGCGTGCGGCCCCGGGGGCAAGAGCGCCCGAACCGGCCCGCCAAATGCGCCAAAAGCTGTCACGCGCGGTGGTGCTGGCCCTTGCCATTCCGCGCCAAAGACGCAATTGCTGAACCATGGCACAGCAAAACGACAATCCCGCCGACCCGTTCAAAAAGGCGCTTGCCGAAGCGACCAAGGTGATGGCCAACGACCCCGAGCTTTCGGTCAGCTATTCGGTGGACCCGTCGGGCCTGTCAGGTGACGCAATGCGCCTGCCGCAGGTGTCGCGGCGCATGACGCGCGACGAGGTGCTGCTGGCACGCGGGACCGCCGACGCGCTGGCACTGAACCGGCGCTATCACAACGGGCAGACCCACGCCCGCTATGCGCCCCAGGGCGAGATGGCGCGCGCGCTTTATGAGGCGATGGAAACAGCCCGTTGCGAGGCGATGGGCGCCCGCGACATGCCGGGCACTGCGGGCAACATCGACGCCAAGATCGCGCACGAGGCTGCGCGCAAGGGTTATGACCAGTGCAAGCAAGCCTCGGACGTGCCGCTGGAAGCGGCCGCGGGATACCTGCTGCGCCATCTTGCAACAGGACGCGAGATGCCCGCGGGCGCGCAGAACGCGATGGAGCTGTGGCGCGGGTTCATTGAGGAACAGGCTGGCGGCACGCTGGAAAACATCAACGACATCCTCGATGACCAGAGCGCATTCGCCAAGCTGGCGCGGCAGATCATCTCGGACCTCGGCTATGGCGATCAGTTGGGCGATGATCCCGACCAGCTTGATGACGAACAGGAAGACACAGCCGAGGACAGCGCCGACGAAGACGAACAGCCCGACAGCTCAGGCGAGGATGACGACGGCGACGACAACACCGAAGCCACCCCGGAATCGAGCCAGGAGGAACAGCAGGACGCGTCGGAGGCATCCGTGTCCATGGACGACATGGCCGATCAGGAGCTGGGCGAAGAGGCCGAGATGCCCGACGGAGAGGCCCCGCTTGAACCCCCTGCCCCGCAGCCCGTGTCCGAAGCGGACCCGGATTATCAGGTATACCTCAGCGAGCATGACGAAGAGATCATGGCCGAGGACCTCGCCGAGCCGGTCGAGCTGGAGCGCCTGCGCGCCTACCTCGACCAGCAACTGGAGCCGCTCAAGGGCGCCGTGTCACGCCTGGCCAACAAGCTGCAGCGCCGCCTGCAAGCGCAGCAGAACCGCAGCTGGGAATTTGACCGCGAGGAAGGCATGCTGGACGCCGGGCGGCTGGCCCGTGTGGTCGCCAACCCGACCACGCCGCTGAGTTTCAAGGTCGAAAAGGACACCGAGTTTCGCGACACGGTCGTGACACTGCTGCTGGATAACTCGGGATCAATGCGTGGGCGGCCGATTTCCATTGCGGCGATCTGTGCCGACGTGCTGGCCCGCACGCTGGAACGCTGCAACGTCAAGGTCGAGATCCTCGGCTTTACCACCCGCGCGTGGAAAGGCGGTCTGGCGCGCGAGGCGTGGCTGAACGAGGGCCGCCCGGTGCAGCCGGGACGCCTGAACGATCTGCGCCACATCATCTACAAGTCCGCGGACGCCCCATGGCGGCGCACGCGCCCCAACCTGGGCCTGATGATGAAAGAGGGCCTTCTCAAGGAAAACATCGACGGCGAAGCGCTGGAATGGGCGCATCGGCGCATGGTCGGGCGGCCCGAGGCGCGCAAGATCCTGATGGTGATCTCGGACGGGGCACCGGTGGATGACAGCACCCTGTCGGTGAACCCGGCCAACTATCTGGAAAAGCACCTGCGCGACGTGATCGCCATGGTCGAACGCCGCAAGGCAGTGGAACTGCTGGCCATCGGTATCGGGCACGATGTGACGCGGTATTATGACCGTGCCGTGACCATCACCGACGTAGAGCAATTGGCGGGCGCCATGACCGAACAGCTGGCCGCGCTCTTTGACAGCGATCCGCGGGCCCGGGCGCGCGTGACGGGCATGTGACGGGCCAGTTGACCGTCATGCGGTTTGATCCATGTCCCGCGCCGCTCGGGTCGGCCCTTCGGGGAGGATTTTTTTGAAACAGAGAAGAGGCAAGTGGGGCGCGCAGCGGTCATCGTGAACGGGTGAGACAGATGTTTCAAAGCTTTGAGGTAACAGCGCGGCCGGAACAGGGGCCACCGCGGCTGCAAGCACTGCGCGACGAAATGCGCGCCGAGGGGTTGGCCGGGTTTCTGGTGCCGCGCGCGGATGCGCATCGCGGCGAATATGTGGCGGCCCGGGACGAGCGTCTGGCGTGGCTGACCGGATTTACCGGGTCGGCAGGGTTTTGCGTGGCGCTTCTGGATGTTGCGGGTGTGTTTGTCGACGGGCGCTACCGCACGCAGGTGAAGTCTCAGGTTGCTGCCGACTTTACCCCGGTGCCATGGCCCGAGACCTCGATGGCGGATTGGGTGAAAGAGCACCTGCCGGGTGGCGGTACCGTCGGTTTTGACCCGTGGTTGCACACGCCCAGTGAAATAGCGCAGGCCGAAAAAACGCTCGCCGGAACCGGCATCACCCTGCAACGTTGCGAGAACCTGGTGGATCGGATCTGGAGCGATCAACCAGAGCCTGCCGCAGCACCTGCCACCGTGCATCCGATTGAATTTGCCGGCGAAGGCCATGGTGAAAAATGCGCACGACTGGCTGCTGAGCTGCATGCAGCGGGGCGCAACGCCGCTGTGCTGACACTGCCGGATTCGATCTGCTGGCTCTTGAACATGCGCGGCGCGGACATCGCGCACAACCCCGTTGCGCAGGGCTTTGCCATCCTGCACGCCACCGGGCGGGTCGAGTTGTTCATGGCCCCGGCCAAGCTGGAGGGGCTGGGCACACATCTGGGTGACGAGGTCGAATGCCACCCGCCGCATGCCTTTACAGACAGGCTCGCGGTTCTGGCGGGCCCGGTGCAGGTGGAAAAAACGACTGTGCCCGTGGCGGTCGCAGACATCCTCGGGGACAAGGTCGCGTGGGGTGCCGACCCCTGTGCGTTGCCAAAGGCGTGCAAGAACGAAGCAGAGATTGCAGGCGCCGCCGCGGCGCATTTGCGCGATGGGGCGGCGGTGATCGAACTGTTGGCCTGGCTTGACGCGCAAGACCCCGGGACCGTGCGCGAGACGCAGGTCGTCACCCGTCTCGAGGCCGCCCGCCGCCAAGACAACGCCCTGCGCGACATCAGTTTCGAAACCATCGCCGGCACTGGCCCGCATGGCGCGATCATGCACTACCGGGTAACCGAAGACACCGATGCAACGCTTGAGGCCGGGCATCTGCTGGTTCTGGACAGCGGCGGGCAGTACCTGGACGGCACCACCGACATCACCCGCACCATCCCCATCGGCCCACCGCCCGCAGAGGCGTGTGCCGCATTTACCCGGGTTCTGGCCGGCATGATCGCCATGTCGCGGCTACGCTGGCCCAAGGGGCTGTCTGGGCGCGATATCGAGGCGGTTGCGCGCACGCCGCTGTGGTATGCACATCAGGATTTCGATCACGGACTGGGCCACGGTGTCGGCGCCTATCTCAGCGTGCACGAAGGCCCGCAACGGTTGAGCCGCGTCAGCGACGTGCCCCTAAAACCCGGCATGATCCTGTCGAACGAACCGGGTTACTACCGCGAGGGCGCCTTTGGGATTCGGATCGAAAACCTGATCGTCGTGGAACAGGCCGAGCCGCCTGAAGGCGGTGATACGCATCGGGAAATGCTGAACTGGCGCACGCTGACCTATGTGCCGATCGACCGCCGTTTGATCGTGCCCGAGATGCTGGATGCGCCGTCGATTGACTGGCTCAACGCTTATCACGCGCAGGTGGCCGAACACATGATGTCGCGGGTGTCCGAAGACGCGCAAGTGTGGCTCAGGGCAGCGTGCGCGCCGCTGTGATCCACACCGCAATTGATTGTGTCGCGACGGGCATTTCCCTGCTACAACGCACGCTCAACCCGCTGATTTGAGACGCGAAAGGACCCTGCCATGGCCAATCACATCACCATCCGTACTGCCCCTGGCACCTGGACCGTGCGCGCGGGTGGCGCTGTTCTGGGCGAAAGCAAGGCTGCGCTCGAGTTGAGCGAGGGCGACTATCCGGCGGTGATCTATTTCCCGCGCACAGACATCGCGATGGCCTTTCTCGACAGCACAGACAAATCAACGCACTGCCCGCACAAGGGCGACGCGAGCTACTTTTCGGTGGTCACGAAATCAACGGTGATCGAAAACGCGGCGTGGTCGTACGAGGATCCAAAAGCGGATGTGGAGCGGATCAAGGAACACGTGGCGTTCTATACCGGCGACGCGATCACGGTCGAGCAGATCTAAAGCCGCGCCTCCACACAGGCGATGAAGTCGGCGCCGCGGGCTTCGAAGTTGTCGTATTGATCGAAACTGGCGGCAGCGGGTGCCAGCAACACGACATCGCCCGGTTCAGCGTCTTTCATCGCAGCATCCACAGCAGCTTGCATGGTCGTGCAGACCTGAGCATCGGGCTTGAGGTGCAGCGCAAAGGCGGCCGCTTCTCGACCGATGACATAGGCCTTTTTCACTGCGCCCGACGCTGTGGCAAGCGCATCCAGCCCGCCCTCCTTCTCCAGCCCGCCGCAGATCCAGCGGATGTTGTCAAAGGCCGCCAGCGCTTTGGCTGCGCTGTCGACATTGGTGGCTTTGCTGTCGTTGACAAAGCGCACGCCGTCTCTTTCGGCCACCAGTTGCGACCGGTGCGGCAGCCCAGCGAAGCTGCCAAAGGCGCGTTCAATGACTTTCGGTGCAACACCCACGGCACGCGCAGCCGCGTAGGCAGCACAGGCATTCTGGTGATTGTGCGCCCCGGGCAGGCCCGGCACCGCGCGCAGGTCAATGGCCGCGACCTGCCGTCCTTTGCGATGCTCGGACAAGAACCCCTTGCGCGCAAAAACGTTCCACCCCGGCCCGCCCAGCTTTTGTCCAGACGAGACGCGGATCACCCGGTCATCCGCGGCCCCTTCGCTCAGCTGACCGGCAAGGAACAACCCCTCGTTCTCGTCCACGCCGACCACCGCGCGATCCGGGCCACCTTCGGCAAAAAGCCTGCGCTTTGCAGCGAAATAACCGCCAAAGCCCGCGTGCCGGTCGAGGTGATCCGGGCTGAGATTGGTGAAAACGGCGACATCCGGCGTCAGACTGCGGGCGAGTTCGGTCTGGTAGCTCGACAGTTCCAGCACCACGATGCTGCCATCCTGCGCGGGATCGATGTCCAGCACGCCGCGACCGATATTTCCCGCCAGCTGGCTGTGGCGACCGTCCTCTTCCATGATGTGGTGCAGCAATGCGGAAGTAGTGGATTTGCCGTTTGATCCGGTCACCGCGATGACCCGCGGTGCCGTGTCAAAGCGGTTCCAGTCCGAGGTGGCAAAGCTTTGGAAAAACAGTCCGATGTCGTTGTCGACAGGCAGGCCCGCGCGCAAGGCGGCAGCGATGATCGGGTTTGGATCGGGGTAGAGATGTGGAATGCCCGGTGACACGATCAGCCGGGCCATGCCGTCCATAGCGCCCGGTTTGTGCAGATCGCGGATCGTGAACCCGTCTTTTTCGGCGCGTGTGCGCGCCTCTGCATTATCATCCCAGCACAGCGGGATTGCGCCACCGGCAACCAGCGCACGCGCCGCGGCAAGTCCGGTGCGGCCCAGGCCCAGAACGCCGACCCGCGCATCTTTCAACCCGCGCACCGGGATCATGCGCGCCTCGGGGGCAAAGCATCGGTGGTCACGGTCAATTGCATGGCGGATGGGGTCTTTCAGTGCGTCGCACCCTCCCCGCTGCCACAGCAGGGGGCC
>JBCBCR010000076.1:0-14209 GCA_038530495.1 Pseudomonadota bacterium
AGCGCATCTCCGAAACCTTTGTGTTGGACGAAGACATGCGCGCCCGCATCGCCGATCTGAACCCGACCGCGTCAGCCGCATCCTGCAGCGCGGCCAGCGTGTCTGCGTCAGGCGACCAGTAGTTGCGGTCCGACGCTTCCAGCAGGCGGTTGGCCATGCGGCTCGACGCGGTCGGGTTCAGATCGGCGATGCGGGCGCGCATGTCTTCGTCCAACACAAAGGTTTCGGAGATGCGCTGATACACCCACGGTTCCACCTGTCCGGTCGTGGCGGACCAGCCCAGCGTGTTCGTCACCGTCGCCTCGATCTGGCGCACACCTTCGGCGCCGTGTTTCAGCAGCCCTTCGAAGAATTTGGGGTTCAGCGCGCGGCTGCGGGTTTCCAGTGCCACCTGATCTTTGAGGGTGCGCACCTTAGCCGTGCCGCGGGTCTGGTCGCCAATGTAAACCGCCGCCTCTTGCCCCCGGGCGCGTTTGACCGCCCGCGCAATGCCGCCCAGCGTGTCGAAATAGTGATCCACCGTGGTCACGCCCAGTTCGACCGACTCGAGGTTCTGATAGGCAATCTCGACATCCGCCAACGCGCGCTGCAAAAGCTTTGGGTTGGCCGCCGATTTGCCATCGACGCCATAGGCAAAGCTCTTGCGCCCCTCGTAAGCGTCGGCCAGTTCGTCTTCATCCCCAAAGGCCGAGCTGTCGACCAACTGGTTGACGTTCGAGCCATAGGCCCCCTCGGCATTCGAGAACACGCGCAACGCCGCTGTCGGCAGATCGCACCCCTGCGTTTCGGCATAGGCCAGCGCATGGGCGCGGATAAAGTTCTGGTCAAGCGGCTCATCGGCTTCGGCGCATTTCAGCGCGGCCTCGGCCAGCATGCGGGTCTGCAGCGGCAGCAGATCGCGGAAGATGCCCGACAGCGTCATGATCACGTCGATGCGCGGACGGCCTAATTCCTCGAGCGGGATCAGGTCGGCACCGGACAGGCGGCCAAAGCTGTCGAACCGCGGCACGCAGCCCATCAGCGCCAGCGCCTGCGCAATCGGCACGCCGTCAGATTTGATGTTGTCCGACCCCCACAGCACCAGCGCGACCGAGCGCGGCAGCGTGTCATGGGTGTCCAGCAGCAGTTGCGCTTGCACCGCCCCGTCGCGGCAGGCATAGGCCGTGGGCATCCGGAAGGGGTCAAAGGCGTGGATATTGCGGCCTGTCGGCAGGATTTCTGGCGAGCGCAGCAGATCACCGCCCGGCACCGGTTTGATGAACCGTGCCTCCAGTGCGCGCATCAGCGCGTCCAGTTCGCTGTCTTGCTGCAAGAGCGCATCCACCCGGTCTCGCGCCTCGGCATCGGCGTGCTGCATCAGGTCCAGATACTCTGTCCGTGCCGCATCGCTGAGCGGAGCGCCTACGATGTGCAGACCTTCGGGGATCAACGCGTCTTCGGTTTCCAAGAGTTTCAGCCACAGATCGCCGGGCGCGGTGTCGCCCATGTCCACGGCTTCGGCCTGTTCAGCGATCAGAACCTCGAGGTCAGCGCGGGTGGGATCACCCGCCTCTGTTCCGCGCCAGCGGGTCAGGCTGTCCTTGAGCTCGGAGAGTCCCTTGTAAAGGCCACTTTGCGCCAGCGGCGGCGTGAGGTGCGTGATGGTGACGGCGCCAGACCGGCGCTTGGCCAGCGACGCCTCGGACGGGTTGTTGGCCGCGTAAAGATAGATGTTCGGCATTTCGCCGATCAGCCGATCCGGCCAGTCCTTGCCATCAAGGCCCGTCTGCTTGCCCGGCATGAATTCAAGCGCGCCATGCATGCCAAAGTGCAGCACCGCATCGGCGCCATAGGTGTCCCGCAGCCACGCGTAGAACGTGACAAACGCATGGGTCGGCGCGAACCCTTTTTCAAAGAGCAGCCGCATCGGGTCGCCTTCGTAGCCAAAGGCCGGTTGCACACCGACAAAGACATTGCCCAGTTCGGCACCCAGCACGAACACGCCCTTGCCATCCGACTGCACCCGCCCCGGCGCAGGGCCCCAGACCGCCTCGATTTCATCGAGGTGCTTGCTGGTGCGCACGATGGTGTCGGCGTCGACATGGGCCGCGACATTGGCCTCTTGGCCGAACTGCTTGGCATTGCCTTCCAGCACGCGGGCGCGCAGGGCGTCGACCGT
This sequence comes from Pseudomonadota bacterium, assembly GCA_038530495.1. Taxonomy (GTDB): domain Bacteria; phylum Pseudomonadota; class Alphaproteobacteria; order Rhodobacterales; family Rhodobacteraceae; genus Tateyamaria. Next base: position 2,159 of record JBCBCR010000076.1, read on the forward strand.
GTCTGGCACCTCGACTGTGTAGCCGCGGGCCTGCATCGCGCGCAGGGTGTTGTGCAGGCTTTCAAAGACACTCAGATACGCCGCTGTCCCCACGGCGCCGGCATTGGGCGGGAAGCCAAAGAGGACAATAGCCACCTTCTTGTTCGCGTTGGCGGTTTGGCGCAGGTGCATCTGGCGAATGGTTTTTTCCACCAGGCTGTCGATGCGTTCGGGGCATGGCACCATCGCCTTGGCATCAAAACTGCTCTGCGCAGGCTCCGCGCCGTCATGGCCATCGGCGCCCAATCGGCCGCCAAACACAGTCGGGCAAGTGGCGCCATCAAGCTCGGGCAGCGCGACCAGCATCGTGGTCTCAATCGGCCCAAGACCGCCGCTGCTCGTCTCCCACTGGCCCAGCGTCTGGAACTCAAGCGCGTGCGCCGCGATGTACGGCACGTCGAGGTCGGACAGCACTTCGATCGCGGCGGCGTTGTCATTGTAGGCCGGGCCGCCCACGAGGCTGAAACCTGTCACCGACACCATCGCGTCGATCTCGTCGCGGAAATAGGCGTCAATCGCGGGCCGCGCGTCGAGACCACCTGAGAAGGCTGGCAGCACGCGCACCCCGCGCGCCTCGAACCCGCGGATCACGCCGTCATAATGCGCCGTATCCCCTGCCAATACATAAGACCGCAGCATCACCAGACCCACGGTCATCGAGGCCCCCTTGGGTCCGGGCAGATCGCTGGCCTCGGTTGTGATGCGCTGCGGCAGATCGGGGTGATAGAGGCCGACATCCGGATAATCGATCGGCAGCGCGGCCTCGGGCCGTTCAGTCCAGTCCGCGCTGTCGGCATAGCGGCCGAGAAGGAACTGGATCATCGCGCGCACATTGTCGTCAGACCCGCCCAGCCAATACTGCATCACCAGGAACCAGGCCCGCAGGTCCTGTGCCTTGCCGGGGATGTATTTCAGGATCTTGGGCAGGCGACGCAGCATCGCCATCTTCTTGGCGCCGTCCTCGCTGGACGGTTTGGAGGACCCGCGCAGCCGTTTCATCAGCTTGCCCAGCGTCGAGGGCGGCGCCTGCATGTCGAACGTGCCCATGCGGGTCAGCTTGACCACCTCGGCGTCGGCCACGACGCCGATCATCGCGTCGCAGTGATCGCGCCGTGCGCGCAGGGCGGGCAGAATGCGTGTGACGTGTTCTTCGAGAAAGAGCAGGTTCGCGATCACGATATCGCCCTGCGCCACGGCGGCTTCGGCGGCCTCAAACGTGCCGGGCGTCTCGCCCCATTCGGCAGCGGCAAAGATCTGGATGTCGAGGCCGGGATAGGCGTCGGCCAGATCTTCCTGGGCCTTGCGCGCGGGGCCTGCGGCATGGCTGTCCAGCGTGATGATCACCACGCGGTACCCGGGCAAACGCCCGCTTATGCCAACATCATCGCGCAAAGTGGGCCTTCGCCTCGTAGAGTGTATCGACGGAGATTTCCGCCACGCCGCGTTCGGCAGCGAAGCTTTCGGTGTTGCGCCGCGCCTTGCCGCGGACAAAAAACGGGATCTTTTTCAGCTCCTTTTCGGCATCTGCCATCCAGATGACGCTGGCGCTTTCCGCATTCTCTTGGCTGGAAATACCTCGGGGGGTCTGGGGGGCTGGCCCCCCAGCGTCGGGCTTTGGCGCATGGCCGCCGTGGTGCGATGGCCCTGCCGCATCGTGGAATTCAAAATCCTCGCGGAACATGTGCAACAGGTGCTCTTCGAGCCCCATCACCAGCGGATGCACCCAGGTGTCAAAGATCACATTGGCGCCTTCGATGCCCATTTGCGGCGAATAACGGGCCGGGAAATCCTGCACGTGGACGGGGGCTGAGATCACGGCGCAGGGGATGCCCAGCCGCTTGCCGATGTGGCGTTCCATCTGGGTGCCGAGGATCATTTCGGGCTGCAGCGCCTCGATTGTGCGCTCGACCTCGAGATAGTCGTCGGTGATCAGCGCCTCGAGACCCATCTCGCGCGCCTTGGCGCGGACTGGGCGGGCCATTTCGCGGTTGTAACAGCCAAGGCCCACAACCTCGAACCCCATCTCGTCCTTGGCGATGCGGGCCGCGGCGAGCACGTGCGTGCCGTCGCCGAAAAGGAACACGCGTTTGCCGGTGAGATACGTGCTGTCGACCGAAGCCGAGTACCACGGCAGGCGCAGGCGGCTTTCGTCAAGGGCGGCCTCATTGCCGCTGATCGCGGCGACTTCGGCCACAAAATCGCGTGTGGCGCCGACACCGATGGGCACGATCTTGGTGTAGGGCTGGCCCAGTTCCCGTTCCATCCAGCGCGCCGCGCTTTCGGCGGTTTCGGGATACATGAGCACATTGAAATGCGCCGCACCCATGCGGGCGATATCGGCAGGCGAGGCGGTCATGGGCGCAACCACGTTCACGCGGATGCCCATGTCCATGAGCAGCGCGGTCACCTCCTGGATGTCGTCGCGGTGGCGGAAGCCCAGGGCCGTGGGACCGATCAGGTTGGCGCTAGTGGCCTCGGTGCGGTCCATCGGTTTGGCCAGATGCTTGACGATCTGAAAAAACGTCTCATCCGCGCCAAAATTTTCCTTGCGCTGGTAGCTGGGCAGTTCAAGCGGGATCGCGGGCACGGGCAGACCCATGGTCTCGGCCATGCCGCCCGGGTCGTCCTGGATCAGTTCGGCCGTGCAGGACGCGCCGACAATGATCGCCTCGGGCCGGAAACGGTCATAGGCGTCCTGTGCCGCCTGTTTGAACAGATTGGCGGTATCCTCGCCCAGATCGCGCGCCTGAAATGTGGTGTAGGTCACCGGCGGGCGGTGGTTGCGCCGCTCGATCATCGTGAACAACAGATCGGCATAGGTGTCGCCCTGCGGCGCGTGCAGCACGTAGTGCAGGCCCGTCATACCCGTGGCCACGCGCATGGCACCCACGTGGGGCGGGCCCTCATATGTCCAGACGGTCAGCTTCATGGCTGACCCCGGGGGCTGTCTGCCCCCGGACCCCCGAGGATTTTTTCAAAACAGAGAAGGGTCATGTGTTGGCCTCCAATTTCAGGAGGTCGGCGCGGCGCAACGGACGGCTGAAGAGACCCGCGAGATCGCCAGCCTGTTCGTAGAAATGTACCGGGGTGAAGACCAGTTCGATGGCCCATTTGGTGGCCAAGCCTTCGGCTTCGAGCGGATTGGCGAGGCCCAACCCGCACACGGTCAGGTCGGGACGTGCGGCGCGGGCACGGTCCAGTTGCAGGTCGACATCTTGGCCTTCGGAGATCACCGGGCCGGTTGCCAGCAGATCCAGATCGGGGCCAACCAGCCCCTTGTGAATGAAGGGCGCGCCGACTTCGATCGCGTCCATGCCGCATTCCCGGGTCAGGAATCGGGCCAGTGGGATTTCCAGCTGGCTGTCGGGGAAGAAAAAGATGGATTTGCCGTTCAGCACCTCGGAGGCTTGCGCGATGGCTTTGCGGGCGCGGGCGCGCGGGGCGTCTGTGACCTTGGCGAACAGGTCCGGCGAGACATCGAATTCAGCGGCGATGGCGGCGAGCCATTGAGTCGTGCCTTCCTCGCCAAAGGGGAATGGGGCGGGTAAGTGCCGGGCACCGCGTCGGGTCAGCGCATCGTGCGTGTCGCCGAGGAAGGGTTGCGTCAGGGCGTAGACCGTCCCTGTCCCGACGCCCAGTTCACTGTCGGCACGCGGGGCTGGCAGCACTTTGATCGGGCCGATCCCCATGGCTTCGAGCATGCCGACCGCCTGTTCCTCGACCACGTCGGGCAGGGCACCGACCAGTAACAATTGGCGCGCGTCGTTCTTGGGCAGAACCGGGACCATCGACGCGAGGCAGGCGTCTTCGCCCTGAGTAAAGGTGGTTTCGATCCCCGAGCCGGAGAAGTTTAGCACCCGCACCGACGGCGCATGGCGCTGGGTCATGCGTTCAGCGGCCTTGGCGAGATCCAGCTTGATCACCTCGGAAGGACAAGACCCCACGAGGAACAGTTGCCGGATATCCGGGCGGCGGGCGAGCAATTCGTCCACCACTTTGTCGAGCTCATCCTGCGCGTCCTTGAGACCAGCGAGATCGGTTTCCTCGAGGATTGCGGTGCCAAAGCGTGGTTCGGCAAAGATCATCACACCGGCGGCGGATTGCAGGAGGTGTGCGCAGGTGCGGCTGCCGATCACGAGGAAAAACGCGTCCTGCATCTTGCGGTGCAGCCAGATGATGCCGGTGAGACCGCAGAACACCTCGCGTTGACCACGCTGTTTGAGAATCGGTGTGTCGCGGCAACCGCCGCTTTGGGGCAGACGTGGCAGTTCGGTCATGCGGCGGCCTCCATCGCAGAGGCCTGCAATCGGGCGGCGCGCAGCTTGAGCACGAATTGAGCTGCGTTGACCACGTAAGCGGCATAGGCGGCGAGGGCGAGCCACATCAGTGACGGTGGCGCCAGAGCCGCGGTGAACAGCGCCACGAGATAGCCCGTGTGCAGCGCAATGACGAGGAAGGAAAACACGTCCTCCCAAAAAAACGCGGGCGCCAGAAGATATTGACCAAAAACGACTTTTTCCCAGATCGCGCCGGTTACCATGATCAGGTAAAGCACACCGGTTTTGATCACGATGGACCAGGTCGCGACCTCGTATCCGTCCCCGGTCAGCAGGTAGCGAAAGACCAGCCCAAGCGAGACCAAAAACACCGCGAATTGCAACGGCGCCAGCACCCCCTGAATAGGGGTCCAGATGGTCGCATCCCGGCGCGCGCGCTCTTCGGGTGTGTATAGACCCGATGGCACACTGCCCGGTTTTCCCTTGTGGGACATAGTATGGCCTCGTGCTGGCTTTGTGCCCTCAAATGTATGGGCCGAAATACAAAAGTGTCAATTATAAGTTACAGTTTTCCGGACAGCACATCCGACATTTTATCAGACAAAGTTGACACTATTTCCAATGAACGCCGCCTTTTTTCCGATAAAACCGTGCAACGCGAGGCTGTTTGAGAAAAACACGAGGATAAATGTCAATCATCATTGACATAATGGGCGGCAGACTTGACACTCAGAGGTGAGCCCGACTCTGACGCGCCAGAGTTGTCTGTTGTGTGTCTACCGTTTGAGGTTAGCCGTGGCACAAGACGACCCTTTCGGCACGTCCCGTTCCAAAGCAGGGATGGGAACAACGCTTGCGCCGCTGGCGGCGCAGGTCATGGCCGAGCTGTACGAACGCCAATCTGCTGTTCAATCAGGCACCCGTCCGGTGGTTGTCGATTACCTTTTGCGCGCGGTCACGTCGCGCGATGCGTTCCATGCCGCGCTGGTATTCGAGGAATTGCGCGGTCACCGGCTGACCGTGGATGCCATCATCGATCTTTATATCCCCAGTGTCGCCACCCGTATGGGCGAGCAGTGGATTTTGTCCGAGATCGATTTCGCGTCCGTGACCGTCGGCGCGTTGCGCTTGCAGTCTTTGCTCAGCGAAGCGTCATCGGAACTTGCCAGCATGGATCGCAGGGCCAGCGAACTGCCGGTCGCCCTCGTCGTGGTACCGGAAGGCGAACAGCATTTCCTTGGCGCCAGCGTCGTTGCGGCGCAATTGCGGCGGTTGGGATGCGAAGTCAGCCTGTCCATCGCAGAGCCGCGCAAGCAGATTGTGAACCGTGTTCTGTATGATCATCCGGACATGGTCCTGATCTCCTGTTCGCGTGGTGCGGGCCTTGAATCGATCGAACAAACGGTTAAAACGATTAAAACTGCGGTCAGCCCGGCCCCTGTTCTTGCATTAGGGGGCGCTGTAACAGGCGAAACCGAGACACTAAGAAAAAGAACAGGCGTTGATCTGGTGACTAAAGCGGCGAAGGATGTGGTTAGCTTCTATACGAGGCGGCTCAAGGCGCTGAAAAGCGAATGACCACGGACGGCAGCACCTTTTGGAACAGCGGCGCCGTGCCGCTGATCGAGCCGGAATTTCTCAGCAGTATCATTGGTGCAGCCTCGGACATCGCGCTGGTCATCTCGTCCAGCGGAACAATCCTGTCGGTTGTGCTCAACGCCCATGACGACAGCTTTGGCAATTTGCGGCACTGGGAAGGACGCCCGGTCGCGGAGTTTCTGACCGATGAGTGCATCGAAAAGTTCCAGCAGGCACACGAAGCCTACCTGGCTGGCGGTCTGGCGCGCAAATCGATCGAGCTTAACCACATCGACAATGCCGTCTGGCAGTACCCTGTGCGCTATACCTTCCATCGGTTTGGACAGGAAGATGCGGTTTTGCTGCTGGGCCGTGATCTGAGGCCCATCGCCGAGACGCAGCAGCAGCTGGTGCAAGCGCAGATTGCGCTGGAACAGGGTTATGAAGCGAAACGCGAATATGACGCGCGGTACCGCATCGTCATGGGCAATATCGACGATGCGGTGGTGTTTGTTTCGGTGCAGACCGGACGTGTCGAAGATGCCAATGACCGCGCGGCGGCGCTTCTCGGCCTGAAGGTCGACGCGCTGATTGGCTCGGGCTTTGCGTCGCTGTTTTCCGACCGGTCGGGCAGCGAATTGATCGAAACACTGATGAACGCGACGCTGTCGGAGGACAACGCGCCGGTATCGGCGCGCGCCGTGCGGACCAAGCAGCGCGTTTCCGTGCATCCGGTGATTTTCCGTGCCGCAGGTCAACGCGTTCTGATGTGCCGGCTGGCAGATGAGGCCGCCCCGTCACAGAGCCCCGACGCCGTCTCGGCTCAGGCGCTCGCTTTCTTCCGCAACGCCCCTGACGCGATGGTGTTTGTCGATACGAAAGGGACGATCCAATCGGTCAACGATGCGTTTCAGGATCTGATCGGCTCGGCGCATCTGAGCGATCTGGTCGGCGCATCGATGTCTGATTTCCTGACGCGCGGACAAATTGATCTGAACGTGATGTTGGAAAACGTGGTGCGCACGGGGCAAATTCGCATCTACGCCACCAAGCTGGTAAATGACCTTGGCACCCGCGTCCCGGTAGAGATTTCTGCGGCGCGGCTCGAGGCCGGGGACTCCGCGACCATCGCGTTCGCCATTCGTGATGTCAGCCGCCTCGAAGGGGTGCGCAAGCCCGAAGGGTCCGGCACCCTGCCAGAACCGGGGCGCAACGTGATCGAACTGGTCGGATCTGCTTCGCTCAAGGATATCGTGTCCGAAACCACCGACGTGGTGGAAAAGATGTGCATCGAAACGGCCGTGTCCCTGACCCGCAACAACCGCGTCGCCGCAGCCGAGATGCTGGGGCTGTCGCGCCAGTCGCTGTACGTCAAGCTGCGCAAATACGGGCTCCTGCACAAGGACCCCTAGGCACGCGACTGTAAGCCTCGCCTATACACTTGCGCCGACTCAATATGTCAATCATAGTTGACACATGGATGTCAGCCCCTCCCTCGTCACGCGGCGTTTTCCTGAACCGGCCGCGGCCCTGCGCCTGATCAAGCCCATCACGTGGTTTCCTCCGATGTGGGCGTATCTTTGCGGTGCGGTGTCTTCTGGCGCGTCGCCTTCTGGGCAGTGGTGGCTGGTTATCCTCGGCGTGTTGCTTGCCGGTCCAATCGTCTGTGGCATGAGCCAGGCCGCCAATGATTGGTGCGACCGCCATGTGGACGCGATCAACGAACCTGACCGCCCGATCCCGTCAGGCCGTATCCCGGGCCGCTGGGGTCTGTGGATTGCGCTGGCGATGTCGGCACTGTCGCTTTTTGTCGGCTATCAGTTGGGGCCCTGGGGCTTTGGCGCCACGGTGCTGGCCGTGCTGGCAGCCTGGGCCTATTCGGCGGAACCAGTCCGGCTCAAACGATCGGGATGGTGGGGTCCTGGGCTTGTCGGTCTGAGCTATGAAAGCCTGCCGTGGATCACAGGCGCCGCCGTACTCAGCGCGGGTGCACCGCGCCCCGAGGTTCTGGTCATCGCCGTACTTTACGGCCTTGGCGCTCACGGGATCATGACGCTGAACGATTTCAAGGCATTGGAAGGCGACCGCCAAATGGGCGTGAACTCCCTGCCGGTTACGCTTGGCCCGCGCCGCGCGGCGCAGGTCGCTTGCGCTGTCATGACAGCCCCGCAAGTCGCTGTCATCGCGCTGCTTCTCCAATGGGGGCGCCCGCTGCACGCCTTGGGCGTTGCTGCGGTGCTGGCCTTGCAATTCTGGGCCATGACCGTGATGTTTCGCGACCCGCGCGGCAATGCGCCGTGGTACAATGGCACGGGCGTGTTGTTGTATGTCGCGGGCATGATGGTGACGGCCTTTGCGCTGCGGGGGCTAGGCTGATGGCGGGATGGCCCCTTCTGATACGGGTGTGCCTGGTCAATGCCGCGATCGGCGGGATGGCCGCTTTGCCCGTGAACCTGTTCAACCGATTGATGACCGTGGAACTGGCACTGCCCGCGCTGTTGCCCGGGTTGCTTGTGGCGCTGCACTACGCCGTGCAGCTGACGCGCCCTGTCTGGGGTCACCGTTCGGACGCCAAGGGCGGGCGCACACCGTTCATCATCGGTGGCATGGCATTGGTGGGTGCTGGTGTGATCGGCGCCGCGTGGGGCATCCAAGTGGCCGAAACGTCGCTGACCACGGCCCTGATCATTTGGTGCGTGTCCTACATCTTTATCGGTCTGGGCATCGGTGCGGCGGGCACATCCTTCCTTGCCCTGCTGGCCAGCATGACCGGCGCGCGCAAAGGCGGCTCCGCAACACTTGCGTGGTTGATGCTAATCGCTGGCGCAATCATCGCATCGGTCGGCACTGGCATTGCGCTTGAACCCTACAGCCCTGCGCGGCTGATCACCGTGGTCAGCAGTGTTGTCGCCATCGCCCTTCTGGTCACCGTCGCAGCGATCTGGAAGGTCGAAGAGGGCCCGCAGCGGTCCGATGAGACCCGCACCGACCAGACGCTTGTCGCGGCACTGCGCCAAACATGGGCCGACCCGGTGGCACGAGGCTTCACGGGCTTTGTTTTTTTGTCGATCCTGGCGTTCTACCTTTCTGAACTGATCCTTGAACCGTTTACCGGCCACATCCACGGCCTCGGCCCCGAGGACAGCACCAAGTTGTCGGGCGGCAAGGACGGCGCGGCCCTGTTGGGCATGATCAGCGCCGGTGTGCTGTCGCAGCTGCGGATCGGGTCGCTGCGGTTCTGGGCCATCACGGGCTGCGTGATCTCGGCGCTCGGCCTGCTGGCGCTTGGCGCACAATTGCCGCTGATCCCGTCAACTGTCGCGCTTGGCCTTGGCAACGGCCTGTTCGTCGTGGGTGCCGTCGGATCCATGATGCAACTCGCAGCAGCGCATGCCCGGGCCACCGGCACCCGCATGGGCGTTTTTGGCGCGGCACAGGCGATTGCGGCGGGTCTTGCAGGACTGATGGCCACCGCCACACTGGATCTGGCGCGCCTCACTCTCAGCGACGGGACGGCCTATGCCCTCGTCTTTACCTTCGAGGCGGTCCTGTTCCTTGCTGCCGCCCTCGTGGCCGCGCGGATCATGCGCGGCACAGATTATTCCCAAGCACAGATGGTTCCGGGAGAATGAAAATGTTTGACGTCGTTGTTGTGGGCGGAGGCCCGTCAGGTGCCACAGCCGCCGAAGACCTGGTCCGCTCGGGGCACAGCGTGGCCTTGCTGGACCGCGAGGGGCGGATCAAACCCTGCGGCGGCGCGATCCCGCCGCGACTGATGCAGGATTTCGACATCGGCGAAGAGCAGTTGCTGACCAAGGTCACCACCGCGCGCATGATCTCGCCCACCGGGCGGCGCGTCGATATCCCAATCGAAAACGGCTATGTCGGCATGGTCGATCGCAAGGATTTCGATCCGTTCCTGCGCCAACGCGCTGCAGAAGCCGGGGCCGAGTACTTCGTCGGGACCTTCGTGTCAGTGAACCGCGATCAGGACCACCCGGTGGTGATCTACCGCGATAAGGCCAGCCAAGAAACCCGCGAACTGCCGTGCAAGCTGGTGATCGGCGCTGATGGCGCCAAAAGCCGCGTGGGCATCGCCGAGGTGCCCGGCGCGGACCAGGTTCCGCTGGTTTTTGCCTATCACGAGATCATCAAGGCCCCCGGAGCAACCGACACCTATCACCCCGAACGGTGCGACGTGATTTACGACGGCGCGATTTCGCCCGACTTCTATGGCTGGGTCTTTCCGCACGGCAACACCACCAGCGTCGGCATGGGATCGGAACGGTCCGAGGTGAACCTGAAGGAGGCGACCGCCGCCTTGCGCGTGGCCTCGGGGCTCGACGGCTGCGAAACCCTGCGCAAGGAAGGCGCGCCCATCCCGCTGAAGCCCATGGACCGCTGGGACAATGGCCGTGATGTCGTGCTGGCAGGCGATGCCGCGGGTGTTGTGGCCCCGTCGTCGGGCGAAGGGATCTACTATGCCATGGTCGGCGGGCGCGTCGCGGCCACCGCGGCGGCGGCCACGCTGGCCTCGGGACGCGCGCGCGATCTGCAACTGGCACGCAAGCTGTTCATGCGCGAGCACAAGACCGTCTTCCGCGTTCTCGCCTCCATGCAGAACGCATATTACCGCAGCGACGACCGCCGCGAACGATTTGTGTCACTTTGTCACGACATCGATGTGCAGAGATTGACGTTTGAGGCGTATATGAACAAGAGGCTGGTCAAGGCACGGCCCCTTGCCCACCTGAAAATCGGAATCAAAAACCTGGCCCATCTGACGGGCCTCGTGAAGGCTGAGCACGTATGAGCATCATGATCCCTGCATGGGTCAACGGAAAGCTGACCCCGGTTGAAAAACTCGAGGCGCATCAGCGCGGCCTCAAACACAAGGCCGTGTCAATCTTTGTGCTGCGCGGGACCGAAGTGCTGCTGCAACAACGTGCGATGGGCAAGTATCACACGCCGGGCCTGTGGGCGAACACGTGCTGCACGCACCCCGATTGGGACGAACCGCCCTCGGTCTGTGCACAACGCCGCCTGAACGAGGAATTGGGGATTACCGGCCTTGCGCTGGAGCACCGTCATCACCTTGAATATCGCGCCGACGTCGGCGGCGGGCTGATCGAACACGAGGTGGTGGACGTGTATCTGGGCCAGGCCCTGCGCAATCTCGAAGTGCGACCCAACCCTGACGAAGTGATGGCGATCGAATGGATGGACTACCATGACCTGATGGCCATGGTCCGGCGCAAGCCCGACCGCTTTACCCCGTGGCTGCGCATTTACCTCGCGCAACACGCCGACACCATCTTTGGCGCCGATATCGCGCAGGCGGCGCGCGCCTGACCCATTGACCCCATGCCGCGCGCGGTGAATGGTGCCCTGCAACCACGCAGGGAGGACGCCGCATGACCCACATTCTTGCCATTGATCAGGGCACGACATCGTCGCGCGCCATCGTCTTTGACAGCGCCATGACGCCCATCGCCAGCGCCCAAGAAGAGTTCACCCAGCACTTCCCCGCCAGCGGCTGGGTCGAACACGAACCCGAGGATCTGTGGGCCACTGTGCAGCGGACCACAGCCGTTGCGTTGCAACAGGCCGGCCTGACCGCCGACGATATCGCAGCTATCGGCATCACCAACCAACGCGAAACCACGCTTGTCTGGGACGCCGAAACGGGCGCTCCGCTGCACCGGGCCATCGTCTGGCAGGACCGCCGCACTGCCGAGATGTGCGAAGGCCTGCGCGCCAAGGGTCTGGAGACGCGCGTGACCGAGATCACCGGCCTGCTGCTCGACCCCTATTTTTCATCGACCAAGGTGAAATGGATCCTCGATCAAAACCCCGGATCGCGCGACCGGGCACGTGCGGGTAAGCTGCTGTTCGGCACGGTCGACTGCTACATGATCTGGCGCATGACCGGCGGCGCATCGCATGTGACCGACGCCACCAACGCAGCGCGCACGATGCTCTATGACATCCACGCGGGCGCATGGTCGTCCGAGATGTGCGAGATGCTCGACATCCCGATGGAGATGCTGCCCGACGTCCACGATTGCGCCGCGGATTTCGGCACCACGGGCCTGCTCGGCGGCCAAACACCGATCCTCGGCGTGGCGGGTGATCAGCAGGCGGCCACCATCGGACA
>JBCBCR010000077.1:0-14209 GCA_038530495.1 Pseudomonadota bacterium
ACGGCAACAATCAGGGCCACCCCGCCAACCATCCCAAAATCCACATAAGCCGCCGTGAAAAACGGAAACTCGCCGCCGCCGATCACGGTGTCCAGCTCGGCCATCTTGGGCGCCAGCTGGGCCAGGAAATAGCTGTCGGTGAGCGTGAGGAACATCACCCCTTCCAGCGTCAGCCCGCCATAGGTGTGCGGGATAGGCCGGTTCAGCGGCGCAAAGGCGTTGAACATGTCGTTGATGACGTAAAACGCCAGCTTTTGCCACGCGACCTGCAGCGCGGTCCCGTCGATGGTCGGATTGGTGACCGCCTCGCGCGCCGTCCAAAGCCCGAGAAACAGCGCCGCCGCCACGGCCATCCAGAGCAGGCCAAAGACCTCTCGGCGCACGAGGCAAGCGGTAAGATAGGCACTGAACAACAATTGCAACAGCAACAGCCGCTGGCTCATCACGATGGGCAGCACACAGAGTGCGACCGTGTTGACCACGAGCGTAAACAGCATCGCCCGGCGCGCGGCCTTGGTCAGGGACCGGCTGGCAAGCAGGCCCGCGGCCAACCCACCGGTGGCGGGCAGGGCGGCGTAGAACAGGCGCATGCCGGTGAACAGCTTGCTTTCCAACAGCAGATCGCGCGTCGTCAGGTTGTCGACAAACACCGCCGCGGCCAGCGGTAACAGCCCGCCTGCCTGCCCTGCCGCCGTAACGATCCACAGGCCCGTGACCCCGAGCAGAACCAGATTGGCGCGAAAGGTAAGCCGAGCCGCGCGGTTGACATCGGTGCGCGCAGGGCGCCGGGCAGGCGGCGTGGCCCGGGTGATCCGCGCAGCCAGATCGCCCACGGCAAAGGCCAGCAGACCGATGATGATCCACGCCAATCCCGCACCGCGAAAGGCCTCCGCTGAAATCCCCTCGCGCCGCATGAAAGTGGTCACGAGGTCCAGCTGCGTCAGGTTGGCAAGGCCCGTGATCGCCACGGCCCCGGTCAGGCCCCAGCAGATCAGGATCAGCGACAGCGGCGAAATGCCCGCGGTCATGCGGCGTTCTGCGCGGACAGCACCGCCGAATAGATCGCCGTGTCCGCCGCACACAGCGCCGCGATGCGCGGGCGCAGTGGCGCGGGGATCACCGTGGCGTCGGGCGCCACGTTGCGCTTGCTGATCAGGATCGGCGTGTGGGTCAGGCGGCGCAGATCGCGGGCAAAAACATTGGGCGCGGCCAGATCACCAACCAGGTCAAAACGCGTCAGATGCGTGATGGCGCGGCTGATGGCCTGCGGCAGATCGGGCGCGTTCGCTTGCGAGGTGCCGGCAAAATAGAACAGGTATTGCGAGGCCAGCCGCGCCGCATCCGGTGTGTCCAGAAACCTCTCGAGCGTGCCGGGTCGCGTGCGGTCGGGATGTTTGCGTTGCAGGTAATTGTAGTGCGAGACAAAGCGCGCCATCGGCTCGCGCAGCAGTGTGACAAAGCGGTAGTCGCGCGCAGCACCCGCATGCAGATCGGGGTCATACCGAACGTGCCCGGCGATCAACTGCTTGCCCGCGGCAACCAGTGCATGCAGTTCGCGCCCGCGCGCCTCGTAATCCGAGATGATCCGCGCCTCGCCGCTCAGCGCCGCGTTGCCCTGGCCCAGCGTGATGGTCGCCTGGCGCCCGAGAAACCGCAGGCGCAGCGCCGCTCCGAAACTGGAGCCGCCGCATTTGGGCACGTGAATGTAGATGATGCGTGGCACGCGCGCTCCTCACAGCCGATCCGGTCGCGTCAACCCACTGGCAACGCTGCATAAAGTGTTCCGATTTCGGCGATTCATTAGCCTTTTGGTAACCGTGGCACGGGATGGTTAACCCGCACTTAACGGCGACACGCACAGGCGCCGAAAAAGGAGGGGTTCATGCACATCGTCCACATTGTCACCCGTTTGCTACGCGCAGGGTCCGAGGAAAACACCGTCGCAACCTGCCGTTGGCAGGCCGATGCCGGGCACCGGGTGACGCTGATCCACGGGCGCGACTGGGATCCGTACTGGGCCAGCAACCTGCCAGCAGGGGTCGCGCGGCTGACATTGCCCGAGATGGTCCACCCGCTGCGGCCCTGGCACGATCTGCGCGCCCTGCGCGCGCTGCGGGCCACGCTGCGGGACCTCGCCCCGGATGTCGTGCACACGCACCAAAGCAAGGCAGGCATTCTCGGGCGGCTGGCCACGGTGGCGGTGCCGCAGGCGCTGGTGGTGCACGGCATCCACATCCTGCCGTTCGAAGGGGTCGGGCCGGTGCGCGCCGCGATCTATCGCGGGGCAGAACGTGTGGCGGCCCGTCATACCGACCTGTTCATCGGCGTGTCCGAAGCGGCGGGACAGGCCTATGTCGATGCGGGCATCGCCTTAGCCGACCGGGTGCATTGCGTGCGGTCCGGCATGGACCTCGACCGCTTTTCCGCCCCTTGCCCGCCGGACGACGGGCCACAGCTTTTGGGCGCCGCGTCGCCCCGCCCCCGCGTTCTGCTGATGATGGCAGCGTTCGAGCCGCGCAAACGGCATATCCCCTTCCTCGAAGCCTACGCGCGCATCGCGTCGACCATTCCGGACGTCAAGCTGCTGTTCGCGGGCACCGGTCCGGAAGAGGCGCAGGTGCGTGCAGCGGTCACCCGGCTGGGGCTTCAAGACACGGTCGTCTTTTGCGGGCATCGCCCGGATCCCGAGGCGCTGTTTGCCCTGGCGGACCTGTCGCTGCTGACCTCGGAACGCGAAGGATTGCCGCGCGTGGTGGTGCAATCTGTGGCTGCGGGCTGCCCGGTGGTGGTGCAGGACCTGCCGGGGATTGGCGAGGTTGTGCAGCACAACTGCAACGGTCTGATTGCCGATCCCGACGACATGGACGCGGTCGCACGCGCCGTTGTCAGCCTGCTTGGCGATCCGCAGCGCTTGGCGCGGCTGCGCAACGGCGCGTTGGCTACAGATCTCAGCGCATGGACGCTTGATGCGCTGGGCGCTCGGACCACGGCCCTCTATCATGGCGACACGGCAGCCTATGTCGACGGACGTCTGGCCCCGGCATGAGGGTTTTTGTCAACGGACGCTTCCTGACCCAGCCGATGTCCGGGGTGCAGCGCTTTGCCTATGAAATCCTGACGGCGCTGGATGACAGTCTGGCAGCCACGCCCGACCGCTTGGGACCCGTCGAGGTGCTGGTGCCGCAGCCTGTGCCCGACCCCGCATGGCGCGTGCTGCGCACGCGCGTGGTGCGCGGGGGCCGCGGCCATGTCTGGGAACAGGGGGCGCTGGCGCGCGCCGCGCGCGACGGGTGCCTTGTCTCTCTCGGCAATTCGGGGCCGCTGCGGCATGCGTGCCACGTTCTGTGCCTGCACGATGCGCATATCTTTGACATGCCCGAAGCGTTCGACGCAGCCTACCGCACGCTGCACCGCACACTGCGCCCGGCGCTGGCCCGCCGCGCCCGCGCGCTGATCACTGTCAGCCGCCATTCCGCCCGGGCGCTCAGCCAGCACCTGCGCGTGCCCCGAGAGCGTTTCGACATCATCCCCAACAGCGCTGAACACGTGCTGCGGCTGCCCCACGACCCCGGCGCGCCTGCGCGCTATGGACTGACACCGGGCGGCTACCTCCTGTGTGTCGGAAACCAAAGCCCGAACAAGAATATCGCCGCATTGGCCGCCGCCCACGCGCGCGCCGCGGACCGGTTGCCACCGCTGGCCCTTGTCGGCGGCGCGGTGCCGGGGGTGGCCCTTGCGCAGACCGGTCACGGCTTGGGCCGGGTGCCGGATGCCGATTTGCGCGGCCTTTACGAAGGGGCCGCGGCATTTGTCTTTCCCTCGCTGAACGAAGGGTTCGGCATCCCCCCGCTCGAAGCGATGCAACTGGGCGTACCGGTGATCTGCGCGCGGGCAGGCGCCATGCCCGAGGTACTGGGCACGGCGCCGATCTGGTTTGATCCACGCGACACCGCTGATATCACCCGCGCGCTGCGCGCCTTTGCGGCGCTGTCGCCTGCCGCGCGCACCGAAATGCGCGTGATGGGACGCGCCGTGGCGCAGGCCTACCGCTGGCGGAACAGCGCCGAAGATCTCTTGGCCGTGATTGACCGGGTATCGCGCGCGCGGCACGCCGCCTGACCGTGCCGGCAACAGCGACCTGCAGGCTCATCGCCCCGTGGGCCGCAACAGCACCAGACTGGTTTGCGCAATCAGGCTGAGGTCGCGCCACAGCCCCATGTCGCTGGCATAGCCCTGATCCAGATCCAGCCGTTCCTTGAAACAGCCATTGCTGCGCCCGTGCACCTGCCACGGTCCGGTCACACCGGGTTTCAGCGTCAGATAGGTACCGCGCAGCGCGCCGTAATGCCCCAGTTCTTCCTCGGTGACCGGGCGCGGGCCCACAAGGCTCATGTCACCGCGCAGCACGTTCCAGATCTGCGGCAGCTCATCCAGGCTCGTGCGGCGCAGAAACCGGCCCAGCCGGGTGACCCGCGGATCATCGGTCAGCTTTTGCGTGCGCGCCCATTCGGCGGCGGCGTCGGCATCGGTTGCCAGCAGCCGTGCCAGACGCGTTTGCGCATCCGGCACCATGGTGCGGATTTTCCAGCAGGTGAACGGTACGCCGTTTTGCCCGACGCGTTGATGCGCAAACAGCCCGCGCGCACCGTCGCGCCGCACCAACAGGCACATAATCACGATCATCGGAACAAGAACCGGCAACAGCAGCAGCGCAATGATCAGATCCAGCATGCGCTTGCCGTAGGCTGCATAGGGATCGGCCAAGGCAGAGGTCGGGTTCGAGGAAGTGGCAAGTGACCGAAGGTCGAGATCCGCCATGAAGAGCTCCGTCATGTGATCCCACCCACATGCTCGGTAACGCTCTGTTAAGCGCCGGGTTGCTTAACGATCGGTAAATGAAACGCTGACAATTCGCTAAAAATGGTTGGCTTCAACCCTGGGTGAAGTAATTGCGCGCAGCCTTCTATTTCAGGTGGCATCACGCGCTGACCTCGCGGACCGAAACACCCCTGTGGATGATCCAACAAACGCTGAATCGCCCTGTCACACGGACGTTGATTCGACCCGCGCCTCGGGAACGCGAATGGCAAGCGCCACCGCAGCCAGAATCCTGTCTGCGGCATCGTCCCCTTCGTTCCGGCTCTGCTTGAAATCAACTCCGGCACCGCCCGGCACGAGGATTGCGGTGGGTGTCGCGAACGCAGGGCGCGCCGCCTCAAGCGGTTTGAAGATGACATCGGCAACGGGGAAAACAGCAATGCCCGTGCCCAGCGGCAACATTCCTCCGAACAGGACGAAACTACTGCGGGTTCTGTCGACCCATATGAGGATCAAAACCGGCGCAAACCCAAGCAAGACCACTATATCCGGCAGAATAATCGCGCCGCTGATCTTGCCGATAATAAAGAAAACAGCGCCCATCACGCCTTTTTTGGCCGGCACGGGCAGTAAATCAGGTCTTGCGCAACCGGTTTGACGCGATCGACACACGCGATTTGCGACCCATCAGATCCAGCAGCACCCACACCCGTTGGTCCGGTGCGATCTGATCAACCGTGGCGACGAATCCGGCAAAGGCACCCCGTCCGGGTCCAGCGACACGAACATGTAGCCGGGAAATAGCGGCTTGTGCGTCGTCTTGAACTGCCCCGGTCTGCGTGGTCATCGGTAAAACGTCACGATGCTCTGGCGCTCCAAGTTGCGCCGCGCGGTCTGCACCGCGTCCGGTTTGACCTGAACCAGATACCAACACCTCACGTCGTCAGATTAGCGCAGCGCTTCGTTGCACAAAACCACCAACTGGCTGTCATGTTTGCTTGGCCCTTGGTCAGGGCCTGCGGGCGGTTTATACGCCGACAAAACATATGAAGCATTGGCGCCGCGGTGCATGTGCGGGGCGTGAACGGGTTTGGACGAAAAGCCATGGCAAAAACGAAAATCGCGGTCGCCGGCATCGGCTATGTCGGGTTGTCCAATGCGGTCCTGCTGGCGCAGCACAACACGGTTGTGGCCACTGATCTGTCGCAGACGCGGGTGGATATGCTCAATGCCCGCCAATGCCCCATCGTCGATGCCGAGATGGAGGATTTCCTCGCCAATCGCGACCTCGATCTGCGCGCCACGCTGGACGGTGCCGATGCCTTTCGCGACGCCGAATACGTGATCGTCGCCACGCCCACGAACTACGACCCCGACACGAATTATTTCGACACCTCCAGTGTCGAGGCGGTGATCAAATCCGTGATCGCCATCAACACAACGGCCTGCATCATCATCAAATCAACGATCCCCGTGGGCTTTACCGCCGAGGTCAGCGAACGGCTTGGCACCGATCAGGTGGTGTTCAGCCCCGAGTTTCTGCGCGAAGGACAGGCGCTGGCCGACAACCTGCACCCCTCGCGCATCATCGTCGGCGAAGACAGCCCGCGCGCCCACAAATTCGCCGCCCTGCTCGCCGACGGCGCCGAGAAAACCGGGATCGACACGCTGTTCACCGGCAGCGCCGAGGCCGAGGCGATCAAGCTGTTTGCCAACACTTACCTCGCCATGCGCGTCGCCTATTTCAACGAACTGGACAGCTACGCGCTGAACTTCGGGCTGAACGCCAAACACATCATCGAGGGCGTCAGCCTCGATCCCCGGATCGGCACGCATTACAACAACCCGTCCTTCGGCTATGGCGGCTACTGCCTGCCCAAGGACACCAAGCAGCTGCTCGCCAACTATTCCGCCGTGCCGCAAAACATCATGTCCGCCATCGTCGACGCCAACCGCACGCGTAAGGATTTCATTTCGGAACAGATCATTGCCAAGGCGCCCAAGGTTGTCGGCGTGCACCGGCTGGTGATGAAGGCGGGCTCGGACAATTTCCGCCAAAGCTCGGTTCAGGGGATCATGAAACGGATCAAGGCCAAGGGGATCGAGGTCGTGGTCTACGAACCGGTGCTCGAGGAGGACACGTTCTTCGGGTCCCGCGTTGAACGCGATCTAGACGCGTTCAAGGCCGCCTGCGACGTCATAATCGCCAACCGCGTGGTCGAAGAGATTGCGGACGTGGCGGACAAGGTCTTTACCCGCGATCTCTTTGGCGAAAGCTGACCCGCGCCACCTGTCGCCGCCCGTGCCGACTGTCCCGCCAGCAGACACGCCGCCCAGAACCCGCACGCGAAATCGGCCACCCGACTGGACACCAATCCGGTCGCCCGCCTGCAATCAGTAAACCCGGGTTTGCCGATCCACGTCGCGCCGCCACCAGCGTGCACCGTGCGATGCTGTCAGCTTTTGCAAACGTCTTTGGCGCAGATGTGACGCCGCACCTGATCGTTCGACAGGGCTTTCGATGAACCACACCGCGCCGGAGGATGGATAAATGGTCAGGACACGGACCCACATTGACATCGAGATCGACACCCGGGCCGGGGCCGCCCCGGAAACCAAGAGCTTTCGCAACGTGCAGGGCCACCCGCTGCAGAACGTGGCGGTGACCGATGCCGAGCTTGCCGCCGAACGGCACGGGTCCGTGGCGGACACGATCCGTCCGACCGCCGAACGCGCCGCGGCCAAACCAGCGCTCATGCAGAACGACGATGCGCCCGCGCAGGCGCCGCTGGACCAACCGGGGCCGATCACCGACCTGATCGCCACAGGCGACGTGCACATGACCAAGCTGACCCGCGACCGGTCACAAAATGTCGACCCCGACCTGCAAGAACTGAAACGCTCGATCCGCGAGGTGGGACTGTCCAACCCGATCCGCGTGGAACAGACCGACGCCGGTTACGAACTGATCCAGGGCTATCGCCGCCTCAGCGCGTTTCGCGCGCTGGAACAGGACACTGGCGATCCGCGCTACAGCTGCATTCCGGCAACCCAAGTTCCCCGCGGGGAACCTTTGGAAGCGCTCTATCGCAAGATGGTTGACGAAAACCTCGTGCGCAAAGACCTGTCTTTTGCTGAAATGGCGCAGCTTGCGCTGTCTTATGCCGAGGCCGAAGGGGTGTCGCCGCGCGACGCGGTTCGCACGCTCTACGCGTCGGCCCAGAAACAAAAGCGCGCTTATATCCAGAGCTTCGCCGCGATGCTCAGCCGGCTGCCGGGCGTGCTGCACCACCCCGAGGCGATCCCGCGCGCGCTGGGGCTTGACCTGAACAAGGCGCTGGAGCGCGCACCGGAGCTTGCCACGCAGATCCGCGACCGCCTGACCCACTGCGACCCGCGCAATGCCGCGGCAGAGGTGCAGATGCTGCGCGACGTGTTGACCGGATGGACGGTCCGCAAGGACAAAAAGGCGGGGGCCAGAACGTCCCTTGGGTTCGTGCGCCCCGAAGGTGCGGCACGGGTCATCGCCTCCCACGGCAAGATCGAACTGCAACTTGACCGGGACTTTGCCGCGGTGCCTAAGGCGGACCTGCAGCGTGCGATTGACGCTTTCCTTGGCAGTCTGGACGCAGCCTAAGCGCCCAAAGGGTCCCCGCGGGGACCCTTTTTCGGGAACCAGACCGTGTTTCAGCACGGACATTCCGGTGCTGAAAGGCGGACACCCCAACCGCTGGTCGCAAGATCGCACATGGGTCAACGGCGCGGGCGCAATCCAATCGGCGGTCAAACGGTCCTGTCACACAAGGCCAGGCTTCGCACGCTCAAACCGCCGTGCCGCCCGTCCGCGAATTTTTTCAGTTCCCGCGTAGATTAAGAGTTGCAACCTTTCCGATTACTTGTACCGTTTAACCAATACGAAGACGTACAGATTGTGGGGGACAATTTATGTTTTGGTTGGCACGCTGCCGTTTGGCGGCCGTTTTTTCTGTTGTCTCGATTTTTTCGGGTGCCTCCGTCCATTCGCAATCTTTGGTATCTGTTCCGATATCTGCGCCTGTTGGGTCTGTTGTTCAGTTGGATCCGACGGATGGATTTTCTGCGCCCGGGGCTGCCGGGTTGCGGGCGTCTTGGGTTTGGGTGACGCGGCCTGCCGCGTCGGTGGCGGATTTTTCGGATGGGGCGGCGTTGCGGCCGTTTGTGACCATCGATGTGCCGGGCTCGTACCAGGCGCGGCTGGATCTGTTCCCCGCGGATGACCCGGCTGCGACCGTGCCGGTGGCCAGCAGCACGCTCGATATCTCGACCGATGGCGTGGCGCCGGTGGCGGTGATCCGGGGGCGGGGGCTGCCGGGGGCGCTGGACGTGTCGCTGGACGGGGCGGCGTCTTATGACGTGGATGGCGACGCGCTGAGCTATGCGTGGTCGGTGGTCAGCGCGCCTGCGGGCGCCAGCGCCACCTTCTCGGCGCCCGATGCGCCGTTTACGGATGTCAGCTTTGCCGGGTCGGGCCTGTTCGAGCTGGGGCTGACGGTACAGGACGCCACCGGGCTGAGCTCGCAGACCGCGATCTACCCGGTCGCGCGCACGCTGCAGGGCGGGCAGGAGCGCTGCCGCACGGTGTTTGACACGGTGCTGATGAATGACGGTTCCCCGCGGGTGACCTTTGATCTGGGTGACGTGTCGAACGGCCCTGCGCTCGAGGTGGCGATTGACAGTTTCGACGTCAATTCCGGGCACGAGCAGACCTTTGACACGGTGAACTTTACCTTCCGCGGTCAGGATTACAGCCTGTCGACGCAGTGGGAGTTTCTGCACTTTGCCTATTTCCTCGAACATGATGGCGACGGCGACACCGACGTTCTGATCAACCCCAAGTCGTCCAAAAAGGACCTGACCTTTACCTGGGGGCTGGGCCGCGGATCGCTGACGATCCGTAACGTGGTCAACCAGGGCATCTCGCGCCACAAGCTGATCCAGAAGAGCGCGGATTTCTGCGGTCAGGCCGACCGGTTCCAGCGCCCGATCACGCAGGTGCTGCCCAATGACGGGTCAGACACGGTGGTGTTTGACCTCGGTGACGTGACGAACGGGCCGATCGAGGACGTGGAGATCCCCAGCTTTGACGTCAATTCGGGCCACGAGCACACGTTCGATATCCTGACGTTCACCTTCCGCGGGCAAACCTACACGCTGCGCGACGCCTGGGACCTGCTGCACTTTGCGTATTTCATCGAACATGACGGCGATATTCTCACCGACGCGTTCATCTCGCCCAAGAGCCACATCCGCGACTTTACCCTGACCTGGGGCGAGGGGCGCGGGTCGGTGACGCTGCGTGACGTGGTCGACACCTCGGGCTTTACCCGGCACTGGCTCAAGAAGAAGAGCGTCGATTTCTACGAGAGCGGCACCACTGCAGAACGGGCGGTGCAGCCCGCGGCGGGCGCCCGGTTTGACCAGCTGGTGCTGGGCGCGGGCGAGAACGTGACGCTGGATCCCTATGGTTCGACCGATCTGGATGGCACGGCGCTGAGCGCGGGCTTTGCCGCGCTGGTTGCGCCTGCAGGGCAGGCGGCCGGGCTGGCCGCCGGGGACGACGGGCTGTCGGCGGTGATGCCGGATGCGGCGGGGGATTATCTTATCGCTCTGGATGTCAGCGACGGCACAGGCGTGGGCACAGACCAGGTGCTGGTGGTGTCGGGCGACGGCAACGTGCGCCCGGTGGCGCGCATCGGTGCCAGCGGCAGCTTTGCCGTGGGTAGTGCCATCGCACTGAGCGGGCAGCAGTCCTATGACCTGAATGGCGATCTGCTGGGCTATGACTGGTCGGTGCTGCGCGCGCCTGCGGGATCAACCGCAGCCCTCATGGCGGCGGGCCCCGCGGCAACGCTGACGCCGGATGTGGACGGGCTGTACGTGGTGCAGCTGATCGCGGCGGATGCGCAAGCCGGATCGGTGCCCGCGACCTTTGTGATCGACACCACCCGGACCCGCCCGCAGGCGATCGTGGGCGGCGACGTGCTGGCCGATGCGGGCGGCGTGGCGACGCTGGATGGCGGCGCATCGGTGGCGGACATCCCCGCCTACAGCTGGTCGGTGACGGGGCTGACCGGCGGTGCGCTGGGGGCGCTGAACGATGCGGCCCTGGCGCTGCCGACGCTGACGTTGTTCGACACCGGCACGGGCTTTGCGCCGACGGTGGCACAGCTGACCGTGCGCGATGGCGACCTGCTGTCGCTGCCGCAGACCGTGGTCACCACGACAGGCAATGCGCGGCCCACGGTGACGGCGGGTGCCGCGATTGAGGCGCCGACGGGCACCGCGCTGACGCTCGATGGTGCGGATTACGCGGGTGATCTGAACGGCGACGCGCTGAGCTATGAATGGGCGCTGATCTACCGCCCCGATGACAGTGCCGCGGTGATCGACCCCGCGACCCCCGGCGCGCAGGTGGTGGCAGGGCAGGGCCTCAGCTTCACCCCCGACCGCACCGGGCTCTACTTGCTGCAGCTGACCGTGGCGGATGCCAGCCTGCAGGCCGAACCGGTGGTCATCGCGCTGAATGCTGTCAACAGCGCCCCCGTGGCCGTGGCCAGCGGCCCGGCCGAGGCGTTCGTAGGCGAGACCGTGACGCTGGACGGCTCGGCCTCCTTCGACCCCAACACCGACGCGCTGAGCTACAGCTGGACCATCACCACAGCCCCCACCGGCAGCATCGCAACCCTCAGCGACCCCACCGCGGTGATGCCCACCTTCACCCCCGACACCCAGGGCGCATACACCTTCCAACTCACCGTCGCCGACTTTGAACTTACCTCAGACCCAGCGACCGTAACGCTGACAGTTCCAAACCGCGCACCCGTGGCAAGCATCACCGGGCCTGCCGAAGTTGGCTTTGGCGCCGAGGCGGTCTTTAGTGCCGCGGCTTCGGTCGATCTGGACGGTGATCCGCTCAGCTTTGCCTTTGCCGTGACCGCGCAGCCCGCGGGTGCCGACCCGATGCTGATGGATCTCGGCGGTGGGCAGGTCGGGTTCATCTCTGACACCGAGGGGCAGTACACCGTCGAAGTGACCGTGTCCGACGGGACCGACACCGCCACGCAAAGCATCAGCTTTGCCGTTCTGTCCGGCAATCAGGCGCCGATCCTTGATCCGATTGCGCCGCTCTACACGGTCGAGCTGGGCCTTGAGCTGGTGCTGGACCTGACCGGGCGCGACCCCGATGGTGATCCCATCACCTTCTTTGCCGACCCGCTGCCGTTGCCGCAGGGGGTCAGCCTTGATGCGGCGACCGGGGCCATCAGGTTCCGTCCCGAACTGGGGCAGGAGGGCACCTTTTCCTTTGCCGTGGGTGTGTCCGACGGGTCGCTGACCGACCGGGATACGCTGAACATCGCGGTGGTGCCCGCCGATGCGGGGGACACGGCCATTTCGGGCCGCGTGCTGGATGCTGTCGATTTTGCCAACGGGATCGAGACGCCGCTGGCAGGCATTCCGGTGCGATTGCGCGATGCGGCTGTGATGGCGATCACGCAAGCCGATGGCACCTTTTCCATCGGGTCGCTTGCTGCGGGTCCCGACCAGATCTTTGTCGAGCCATCGGCGATGGGCGGACCCGGCGGCTATAGCGCCGACAACCGGGTGATCACCGTGACCGAAAACCAGATCCGTGATCTGGACCCCGACTTTTTGCTGACGCCGCTCAATGATGGGTGCGCGACCGTGGTGGCGGGGGTCGAAACGGTGCTGGCGAGCGCGATCTCGGGCGTTACCGTGACCGTGGTTGCCGACACGATCCAGGATGGGACCGGCGCGCCGTATGTGGGTGACGTTTGCCTGGGCTCGTTGCCGCGGTTGTTTGATCAACCGGGCTTTCCCCAAGACACCAACGCCTGCCAGATTTACGCGCTGGATGCGCCCGGTGCCGTGTTTACCGCGGGGATCACCGTGTCCGGCCCCAATGTCGACGCTCTGCCTGAACAGACCAAGCTGGAGCTGTGGCGGCTGAACGAGGGCAATGGGCTGTTCCGGCCCAATGCCATGGCGGATGTCGATGCCGGTGGTGCGACGGTGTCTGCCACGGCGACCGGGTTCCTGACGGGGTCCCTGTTTGCGTTCCTGCCGCAATCGCCTGTGGCGGTTGCTTCGGCGGATATGAGCAACGGCAACAATCGCGAGTTGACGCCGTTCGAAGGCAATCTGAGCGAAACCTATGTCCTGCCGGGCTACCGCGCCTTCAACCGGACGCAGGAGATCGCGCTGGCCTACAATTCGGTTGCCGCTGATCCGACGATCATCGTGGCGGGCGACGTGACCATTGCCGAAAACGCATCATTGCCCGAGACGGTGGAGACGCGGATTGATCTGTCCGGCTTGTCGATCAACGACACGGCCAGCTGGACGCCGCGGGTGGCGGCAGATGGCACGACCCCGGCGCTGGTTGGCGAAGAGGTATCGCTGCGCCAGTCGATGCCGTTTGACGCGACCGGCCTGTCCGCGGGGCGGTATGACTACACTTATTACAGTTCCGCCAGCTATGCCTGTTCGACGGTATCGGGTGTCTACAATGGCGAGCTTTACGTTCAGAACCAGACAGACAGCCCCTATGGCCAGGGCTGGAGCATTGATGAGCTGCAAAAGCTGGTGCAACGCCCCGATGGCAAGGTCGCGATCATCGACGACGACAGTGTCGAGGTGTTCGACCCCGAACCGACCTTTACAGAATTTGACGAAGGCGCGCGGCTGACGTTCCCGGCGGTTGGCCCGCAGGGCATTGCCACCGCAGACGTCGACGGCGACGGCGATCAGGACGTGATCTTTGGCAATTCGGGCGACGGTACCGTGCGCACGCTGATCAACCTGGGCAATCGCGAGTTTGTCGAAGGTGCGGTCGTGCCGGTCGAGGACGGGAACGACGTGCCGCCCACGGGCATCTATTTCCCCAATATCCAGGGGGCTCTGCCGATTGATCTGAATGGCGACGCATTGGCGGACATCGCCTATACCGCGCAAGGCTCTGACACACTGGCGTTTCTCGAAAACCAGGGGCTTGGTGCCTATGACAAGCAGGTCGCGATCACCAACTTCAATCAGCTCACCTCGATCATGGTGGATGATGTGGACGGTGACGGCTTTGAGGACGCGATCTTTAGCCGGTTCAGCGGCTTCTTCGGCATCGGCAGCGTTGAGATCTATGTCAACTATGGTGGTGCTGGCGCCCGGTTCCAGCAGCGTGTGGCGCGCCAGGGATTTGGCGATGCGGGCCTGCAGATCGAAACCGGGGACATCAACGGCGACGGACTGCGTGATATCGTCTATCGCAATACCGACGGCCTGCAGATCATCATCAACCGCGGCAACCGCGACTATGACCTGTTCGATGATGATCTGG
>JBCBCR010000078.1:0-13719 GCA_038530495.1 Pseudomonadota bacterium
GACGCGGCGCAGATGCGCTCGGGTGATCGAGGTCGCCCCGTCCGAGGCCGCCAGCGCCCGCGCGGCGCGCAGCAGGGTCAATTCACCGCGCAAACCATCCGAGCCAAGCGCGAGACACAGCTCGGCACAATCGGCAAGGATCTCGTCGTCGCTTTCAATGTCATCAATCGTTGCGCGTGCTTGCAGGATCATTTCGCGAATGGCCGCATCTTTGCGCTCATACCGCGCGACAAAGGCATCCGGGCGGCGTTCATACGCATCACGGCGGCGAATAACCTCGATGCGTTGCGCCACGTCCTGCGGCGACCGGACCTCGACCGACAGGCCAAACCGGTCCAGCAACTGCGGGCGCAGCTCGCCCTCTTCGGGGTTGCCCGAGCCGACAAGGACAAACCGTGCGGCGTGCCGAATGCTCAGCCCCTCGCGCTCCACGACGTTTTCGCCCGATTGCGCCACGTCCAGAAGCAGATCGACGATGTGATCCTCAAGCAGGTTGACCTCGTCGATGTACAGGTACCCACGGTTTGCACGTGCCAGCAGACCGGGTTCAAACGCCTTTTCCCCCCGGGTCAGCGCCCGTTCGATATCCAGCGCGCCGACCACGCGGTCTTCGGTCACGCCCAGCGGCAGATCGACCACCGGTGTGGGGCGCAGCGCGGTGATATGAGTCTCTACATTAGCCCAATCGGGACAATCTGCACGGGTCGCCGCATTGACTGGGCAACCCTGCACCGCGGTGATCGGCGGCAGCAATGCGGCCAGCGCACGCACCGCAGTGGACTTGCCCGTGCCCCTGTCACCAAAGACCAGAACACCGCCAATACCGGGGTCAATGGCCGTCAGGATCATGGCCAGCTTCATGTCCTCTTGGCCAACGATAGCGGAAAACGGGAAGGGAGGTGTCATGCGGCAGTCTCCAGGCGTTTGAGGGGGCTTTGGCCGTTCCATGTGCCGCTGTCACCGACAATGGCAAACCGGGCATAAAGCTCTTCGCGGAACCACGCGCCGTCGCGCACGGCCTTGATCGCGGCGGCATGCGGGCCGTTGGTGCGGGCAAAGGCGGCCATTTCGGCGGCGCCGGGCCAGATGGAAAAGGTGATCTGGTGCAGCATCGGCACCTCGCCGATGCCGATTTTGAAAATCACGTTGGGGTCCGACCCGATCATGGCCGAGATATCCGGGACACGGCCCCAGAACCGGTGCGCGACGCCGGGTTTGATCGTGGCGCGTGTGAGGGCGGCGATAGGGCCCTGAATCGGCTCTGATACAGGCGAAAACGGTTGTTTCCCGCTCCATTCTCCGCGCACGGTCGCGGTTTCAAGGAAAACCGTCCAATGCTCGGCCGCGCGGGCGCGGTAGCGTTGAAAGATGCGGGTATCGGCGAGGCGCGCCCGCGCCGTTTCGGCATCGGGCCATGTGCACAAAATCGCGTAAACGCCTGTGTTAGGGACAGGTGTAAACCCTTCGCCGGTGCCCGAACCGCACAGTTTCCAGAACCCCAGATCCGGCACCCGCGCCATGGCAGGCCGGGCAAAGCCCATCATGGCCAACGCCCAGGCCCGGTCGCGCGCCCGCGAAAATCGCAGAAAGGTTATGGTGGTTGTCTGGGTCATGTGGTTTCGCACTACGGCCCGCAGATCGGGCGAGTGTCAGACTACGCTGATAAAAGAAATTGTCAACTAAACTAGACAGTCGTATTGTTTGGAAAGGATGACAAAATTTGACTCGATAGAATCGCAGGCCCGCACCGGCAACCGCGCCATTGTGGTTGGCGCGGGCCTTGGTGGATTGGCGGCGGCCATGCGGCTGGGGGCCAAGGGCTACAAGGTCACCGTGATTGACAAGCTGGACGTGCCCGGTGGGCGCGGCTCGGCGATCTGGCAGGACGGGCACAGGTTCGATCTGGGGCCCACAATCGTCACTGTTCCGCAGCTTTATCGCGATCTCTGGGCCGCCTGCGGCCGGGATTTCGATGCCGATGTGACGCTGAAATCACTCAGCCCGTTTTACGAAATCCGCTGGCCCGACGGCACGGTCTTTACCGCGCAACAGGACACCGAGGCGATGCGCGCCGAAGTGGCCAAGATCGAACCGGGGGACGTGGCGGGCTTTGACCGGTTCCTTAAGGACAGCACCCGGCGCTACTGGTTCGGGTTCGAGGATCTGGGCCGCCGATCGATGCACAAGCTGTGGGACCTGATCAAGGTGCTGCACATCTTTGGCATGCTGCGCGCCGACAGGTCCGTCTATGCCCACGCCGCGCGTCGGTTCAAGAATGACAAACTGCGCATGGCGTTCAGCTTCCACCCCCTCTTTATCGGTGGGGATCCGTGCCACGTCACGTCGATGTACATCCTTGTCAGCTACCTCGAAAAGGAGTTCGGGGTGCACTATGCCCTCGGGGGGCTGGCCGGCATGGCGCGCAAGATGGCCGATGTGATCGAGGCGCAAGGCGGCACGCTATTGATGGAGACCGAGGTGGACGAGGTCGTGGTGCGCAATGGCCGGGCCGAGGGCGTGCGCCTGAACTCCGGCCTTGAACTGGGGGCGGACGTGGTGGTCAGCAACGCCGATGCGGGCCACACCTATGATCACCTGATGCGCCGCGCGCCCAAGAAGCGCTGGAGCCCGGCGCGCCTGAAACGCACCCGCTATTCGATGAGCCTGTTTGTCTGGTATTTCGGCACCAAGGGCACGGCCAACCAATGGCAGGACGTGGGGCATCACACGATCCTCAACGGGCCGCGCTATACCGGACTGCTGCGCGATATCTTTATCAAGGGCAAGTTGAGCGATGACATGAGCCTGTATGTCCATCGCCCGTCGGTGACGGACCCGAGCGTCGCGCCCGAGGGGGACGATACGTTCTATGTCCTCAGCCCGGTGCCGCATCTGGGGCACGGTGGCGTGGACTGGCAGACCGAGGCTGACGCCTACAAGGCCAAGATGCTGGCTATGCTGGAAGAGCAGCTTTTGCCCAGTTTAGGGTCGAAAATCGTCTCTGAACAGGTGTTCACACCCGAGACGTTCCGCGACCGGTACCTCAGCCCGCATGGCGCAGGCTTTTCGATCGAACCACGGATTTTGCAATCGGCATGGTTCCGTCCGCACAACATCAGCGAAGAGGCC
This sequence comes from Pseudomonadota bacterium, assembly GCA_038530495.1. Lineage (GTDB taxonomy): Bacteria > Pseudomonadota > Alphaproteobacteria > Rhodobacterales > Rhodobacteraceae > Tateyamaria. Next base: position 3,130 of record JBCBCR010000078.1, read on the forward strand.
GAGGGCCTGTATCTGGTGGGCGCCGGCACCCACCCGGGTGCGGGCGTGCCGGGCGTGGTCGCCACGGCAGAGGTGCTGGGCCAGCTGGTGCCGGATGCGGTGCCACAAGCGGCCAGCGACGGTGCGCGGTGAACGCGCACCCTACGGGAGAAGCCAGATGATAGACCCGCGCGATCTGGACACCTGCACCGAGATGATCCGCCACGGGTCGCTGTCATTTCACGCCGCTTCAAAACTGTTGCCACGTCGCGTGCGCGATCCGGCGCTGGCGCTTTATGCGTTTTGCCGGTTGGCGGATGACGAGGTGGATTTGAAGGCGGACAAGGCCGCGTCGGTCCTGCGCCTGCGCGACCGGCTGGACCTCGTCTATGCCGGGCGGCCTGCGAATGCCGCGCCGGACCGGGCGTTTGCCGCGGTGGTCGAAGGATGCGAGATGCCGCGCGCGCTGCCCGATGCGCTGCTCGAAGGGTTGGCGTGGGACGCCGATCAACGGACCTATGCCAAGATCAGCGGCGTGCGGGATTATTCGGCGCGGGTGGCATCGGCCGTGGGTGCGATGATGTGTATGTTGATGGGCGTGCGTGACCCGCACGCGCTGGCGCGGGCCTGCGATCTGGGCGTGGCGATGCAGCTGACAAACATCGCCCGCGACGTGGGCGAGGATGCGCTGGAACGGCGGCTCTACCTGCCCACCGACTGGCTGGACGAGGCCGGGATCACGCCCGAGGCGTTCTTTGCCGACCCGCGCCCGACGAAACCGGTGCGCGCGATGGTCCGCCGCCTCGTGATGGAGGCAAACAGGCTCTATTACCGTTCCGAAGCGGGGATCAGCGCGCTGCCTGCCGGGTGTCGTCCCGGCATCTACGCGGCGCGGTTCATCTATGCGGGCATTGCCGGACGGCTCACCGGCATGGGCTATGACAGCATTTCGGCGCGCGCCCGCACGTCCAAGGCACAAAAGATCGGGTGGCTGGCGCAATCGGTGGCGGCCACAGGTGTCAGCGCGGCGATGCCGCAATCGGCCGTGCTCTATGCGCCCCCGCTAGAGGAAGTGCGCTTTCTGGTCGACGCAGCAGCCCACGCCGCACCGCCCAGCCGCAGCGAAAGCCTGTTCGAGGCGCTCGCCACGCTGGAGGCCAAGGCGCGCATGGATCAGGCCGCGTTGATCAAGGCCAATGCGCCGCTAGGTTAGCGGTTATGTTCTGGCTGCTCTTCTGTCTTTTCCTCATCGCCTGCCTCGGGGCCGGTGCCACCGGCGGTTTGTTCCCGCCCGGGCCGTGGTACCGCGCGCTCAAGAAACCAAGTTGGACGCCTCCCGACTGGGTGTTTCCGGTCACCTGGTTTGCGCTGTACATCTGCATGGCCGCGGCGGGCGCGCGGGCTGCGATGGCCGATGGCAATGCGCTGGCGATGGCCTTGTGGGCCGTACAGATCGCGTTCAACGGGCTGTGGACGCCGGTGTTCTTTGGCCTCAAGCAGATCCGCATGGGCATGGCCGTGATCGTCGTGCTGTGGCTCACGGTATTTGCGTGCATGCTGGCGCTGGGGCAGGTGGACGCGGTTTCAGGCTGGCTTTTTGCGCCGTATCTGCTGTGGGTCAGCATCGCCGCGGCGCTGAACTGGCAGGTGTGGCGAATGAACCCCGAAGAGGCCGCGAAACCCATGCCGCAGCCGCAGTAGGCAGATCGGCCCTCCGGGGGCGGTTTATTTCGCGAAATGAAGGATCAATCGAAGCGCCATCCGGGGCGGCGGGGCACGCGTGTGGCCAGCATTGGTTTCAGGAACGGGGAACGGAAGCGGCGCAGGTCGAGCGCTTCGTGCACGCCGGTGGTTTCTTCGCCGTCCAGAACGGTGCTGACCGCACTGCGGGTGTAGAACGGCGCGTCGAGCATGGCGAGCGCCTGCCGTGGAAAGGCACCGAGGTCGGCGCGTGTTTCCCGGCGCACGGCCCATTTGGACCGGGGCAGACGCGCCTTGGGGGGCAGCGGCATGGTCCGCGCGGTGCCGTCGGCATCAAAGGTGAACCCGGCAGACAGCTGTGACCCATCAAGCCGGGTGGCATCGTAGAAACAGGCCGCACCGTTCCCCGTGGGGAACCGGCCCCAGGTCCAGTAGGAAAAGTCCTGTTCGAGGGCGCGGGTGCCGAAATTGGCATCGAAATACCCCTCGCCCGTCCATTGCCAGCCGGGGCGGTCGATCTCGACCTCGATCCGGGCGCGGGGGGCAAAGGGGCGCCAGATGTGGCTGTCATCGGGGGTCAGCGGCAGTTCGACCTGCGCAAGGCCGGTGGGGACGATCCGGATCTGTCCGCGCATCCGGGTGATCAGCGGCCAGGACGACACCTCGTTGATCTCGATCAGCAGGTGGTCGCCCTGCCAGCACATCTTGGACGGTCCCACTTCGAGCCGAGAGGCGGTCTGGCGCAGGGCCCGTGCGCCGCGATCGGTCATGGTGAACCGACCGCCGCGGCCATAGGTGGCGACGTTGATGCAGCAGTGGTTTTGCGGCGACTTGCGCCCGGACCAGCGATACCACGGCGAAAACACCGACCCGATGAAGCCGATGACCGACACCGCCTTTTGGCCGCAATCGCTTAGCCCGTCGACATACCACCAGGCATAGCCGTTTGGTGCGACGGCGACGTTGAAGTTTGGTCGTTCAAGATCGCCTCGACCGCGTGCCGTGCGGAGAGCGTCGCCATCGGCACACCCGCCCCCGGGTGCGTCCCGCCGCCCGCGAGATACAGGTTCGGGATGTGTGTCCGGGCCCGTGGGCGCCTGAGGGCGGCGGTCATCCCGTGCGGGCTCTGGCCGTAAAGCGCGCCCTGGCTCTCCGGAAACATCTGCCCGAAGGCTTGGGGCGTTGTCACGGTTTGCGTGGTCGGCGTCGGGCTGAATGTCATCCCGAACTGCGCCATCTGGTGCGTGATCTGATGAAGCCATGTGTCTAAGTCCTCGGGTGGGGTCGTGTCGGCAGTTGCCGGGGCGTTGGTGATGATCTCGAAACGTTCGAACTGTGGCGGCGCGCGGCCCTGCCCCCGATCAAGCGCGCAGATGTAGAACGATGGCAGCGCGGGCACGCGGTTTGCCATCAGGTCGCGGAACTCGGCCTCGGGGTCGGCCTGGAAAAACACGTTGTGATGGGCAAGATCATCCCGTGACGGGGTCGCCGCAAAGCTGAGCACGCGGGCCGAAAAACTGCGCGGCGTGGTCAGGGTGGTTTGTGCGGCTTCGGTGAGGGATGGCCCCAGCGCGCCGACAGCCAGCGCGCGCGGGTCACCGGCGTGCACCACCACGTCACAGGCAAAGCGCTGGCCATCGTCCAGCACCACGGCCCGGGCGCGGCCCGATTGAACGTCGACGCGCGCGACATGCGCATTGGTGACGATGTTCACGGCGCGGTCGCGGAGCAGTGCGGCGAGGGCATCTGTCAGCTTGTGCATCCCGCCATCGACAACCCAGACGCCTGCCGCCTCGGCCTGCCAGATCAGCGACAGCAGCGCGGGCGCATGGGTCGGGCTGCCGCCGACATAGGTGGCGTAGCGGCCAAAGAGCTGGCGCAGGCGCGGGTCGTCAAAGGCGCGGGCCAACGCGGATTTCAGCGTGGACAACGGCGCCATGGCAGGGATCAGTCGGGGCTGTCGCAGCACCGTGGCGGTCAGCTGCGCGATCTGCGGATCGGGTGCCTGCATCATCGGGCGGTCAAAGGCGGCAAACAGCGCGCGCGCCCGTCGCGAGAACCGCAGGTATTGCCGTGCAGCACGCGCCCCGGCAAAGGCGCGGATATTGCCGATGTTCTGCTCTTCATCCGCTGTCAGGTCGAGCGTCGTGCCATCGGGCCAGAAATGACGCGCCAATACGTCCTGCCGGATCAGGGTGACGTGATCGTCAAGCTGCGCGCCCATCACGGCAAAAAGATCGTCGAACACGTGCCGCATGGTCAGCACCGTGGGCCCTGCGTCGATGGGACCGGCGGCGGAGGTCACGGTGCGGATCTTGCCGCCCACGCGGGCGTGGCGTTCCAGCACCGTCACGGCAAAGCCCGCCGCCCGCAGCCGACCCGCCGTTGCGAGCCCTGCGATGCCTGCGCCGATGACGACCGCGCGCGGTGCGTGTGGGGCCGGGGTGACTTGCATGGGCCAATTGTTGACTCGCCAAGCCAATGTGTCCAGTATGATTTACATATTGATGTCGCGTTTGTGTGACATACTGCAGATTTGGAGGCAACGCCGATGGGACTCAGCACGCGGATCGAGGCGGCGATTGCCTCTGCTGTAGAGGTGGGCCAGTCCCGCCCCGGCATTGCCACGCCGCCCCGACTGGCCGATGCCCTGCATTATGCCACCGCGCCCGGCGGCGCGCGCATCAGGCCCACCATTTGCATGTCGGTGGCTTTGGCCTGTGGCGACGATCAGCCCGCGCTGGCCGATGCCGCCGCTGCGGCGCTCGAAATTATCCACTGCGCATCGCTGGTGCACGACGATCTGCCCTGTTTCGACGATGCCGACATCCGCCGCGGCAAGCCGACGGTGCATCGCGCCTATTCCGAACCGTTGGCCGTGCTGGCGGGCGACAGCCTGATCGTTCTGGCCTTTGAAATTCTCGCGCGGCAATCGCATCTTGCACCGGACCGCGTCGCGCAGCTGATCCTGACGCTGGCACGGCGCACGGGTATGCCAGGTGGCATCTGCGCGGGCCAGGGGTGGGAGAGCGAGGCGCATGTCGACCTCAGCGCCTATCATCAGGCCAAGACCGGTGCGCTGTTCATTGCGGCCACGCAGATGGGTGCCATTGCGGCTGGCCAGGAGGCCGAACCGTGGTTCGAACTGGGCGACCGGATCGGCGAAGCGTTCCAGGTCGCCGACGATCTGCGCGACGCGCTGTATGACGCCGAAACGCTGGGCAAGCCTGCGGGGCAGGATGATCTGCACGGGCGGCCCAATGCGGTGACCCTGCTGGGCGTGCAGGGCGCAATCCAGCGGCTCAAGGACATCCTTGGCGGTGCCATCGCGTCGATCCCGTCCTGCCCGGGCGAGGCGCAATTGGCCGAGATGGTGCGGATGTACGCCGAACGCCTGACCCCCGTGGTCGACAAGCCGCGCGTGCCGGGCGAATGACCGCGGACGCCCCTGCGTGGAAAGGTGGCTGGCTGAACCGCCTTGTGGCGCGCCCCGGATTTCAAAGCTGGGCGGCGCATTTCCCTCTGACCCGCGGACGCGCGCGCGCTGATGGCGCAGCGCTGTTCGAGATCGTGCAGGGCTTTGTCCAAAGTCAGGTGCTGATGGCGCTGGTGGAACTGGACATCTTTCGCCGCCTGCGCGCCGGGCCGCGTGATGCCGAAACGCTTGGCCAGGCCTGCGGCGTGCCTGCCGAACGCATGCAGGTGCTCTTGCAAGCGGGTGCCGCCCTCGGGCTGTTGAAACGCAAGCGCGCGGGCTATGGCCTGGCGCGCCAAGGTGCGGCGCTGATGGGCGTGCCCGGGCTCGAGGCGATGATTCGCCACCACAAGGCATTCTACGACGACCTGCGTGACCCGGTGGCATTGCTGCGCGGGCCAGATGACACGGCGCTGTCGCGCTTTTGGCCGTACGTGTTCGGCGGTGACATCGACCCGGGCGAGGCGGCGACCTATTCCGACCTGATGGCGCAGTCCCAGCGGCTCGTGGCCGAAGACACGCTGCGCCGTGTGTCGCTCAAGGGTGTGAAACACCTGCTTGATGTCGGTGGCGGCACCGGCGCGTTCCTCGCGGCGGCGGGGCAGGCGGCGCCACAGATGCAGATGACGCTGTTTGATTTGCCGCAAGTGGTGCCGGACGCACAGGCGCGGTTTGATGCGGCTGGCATGGCCGACCGGACGCAGATCGTGCCCGGATCGTTCCGCGAGGATGCGCTGCCGACAGGCGCGGACGCCATATCGCTGATCCGCGTGCTTTATGATCACAGCGACGACACGGTGCGTGATCTGCTGGCCAAGGTGTTTGCGGCACTGCCGTCCGGCGGGCGGCTGATCGTGTCCGAACCGATGGGCGGCGGCGCACGGCCTGAACGGTCGGGCGACATCTATTTTGCGTTTTACACCATGGCGATGCAAACCGGCCGCGCCCGATCTGCTGCCGAAATCGGCGCGCTGCTTGCCGAGGCCGGATTCGCGCAGATCCAAAGCCCGACCCCCGCGCGCGCCTACGTCACGCGGGTGATTTCCGCCGTCAAGCCGGGCTGACACTCGCAAAAATCCAAAAGTGTCCATTTTAATTGACAGCATTTTTTGTCAGACTAAAATGACACGAGACGAAATGCTGCACGTTGGCGCCCCATGCGCTGCGCGCAAAACCTGCCACGGGAGAGATCGGTGCACACGGACGCCGTCCTGCTCAAAGGTCCAAAAGACCTCGACCTGGGTACCCTGACGCTGACCGCGCCGGGCACGGGCGATCTTGTCGTGGACATCAGGCATTCCGGCATCTCCACCGGCACGGAAAAGCTGTTCTGGGCAGGGGATATGCCGCCTTTTCCCGGCATGGGTTACCCACTGGTCCCCGGCTACGAGGCCGTGGGCGAAGTGGTCGATGCGAGCCCCGAAACCGGCTTCAAGGTCGGCGAACGGGTGTTTGTCCCGGGCGCCAATTGCTTTGAGGATGCGTTCGGTTTGTTCGGCGGCGCCTCGCACCGCGTGGTGACCGCCGCCGCCCGGGTGACCCGAATCGATGCAGGCCTTGGCGCCCAAGGCGCGCTGCTGGCGCTGGCCGCGACCGCGAAACACGCCATGACCGGCGAAAACAAGACATTGCCAGACCTGATCGTGGGTCACGGCACCTTGGGCCGTTTGCTGGCGCGCTTGACCGTGGCGGCGGGCGGCACGCCCGTGGTGTGGGAAATCGACCCGCAGCGACAGGACGGGGCCGAAGGCTACGAGGTGCTGCACCCGGACGAGGACGGCTGCCACGCCTACACGTCGATTTATGACGCATCGGGCAATGGCGCCCTGCTGGACGATCTGGTGCGTCGGATCGCCAAGGGTGGCGAGGTCGTGCTGGCCGGGTTTTATCGCAAGCCGCTGAGTTTCGCCTTTCCGCCCGCCTTCATGAAAGAGGCGCGGTTCCGCGTGGCCGCCGAATGGGATCCCGAGGACCTGATTGCCACCCGCGCGTTGGTCGAGGCGGGCGCGCTCAGCCTTGATGGTCTGATCACCCACACACGGCCCGCCGCAGAAGCGCCGGCAGCCTACACCCAGGCGTTCACCGACCCCGGGTGTCTCAAGATGATTTTGAACTGGGAGCACTGAGATGAAGGATGAGGTTCCGAACCTGAAGGACTTCGATCAGCGCTTGCGCGATGAGGCCCACGAAGATCTGGCCGACGTGCTGCCCGCCGAGGCCACCAAGGACACGCAGATCATCGCGATCTATGGCAAGGGTGGCATTGGCAAATCGTTCACGCTGGCCAATCTCAGCCACATGATGGCCGAGCAGGGCAAGCGGGTCTTGCTGATCGGCTGCGACCCGAAATCCGACACGACCTCGCTGCTGTTTGGTGGCAAGGCGTGCCCGACGATCATCGAGACATCGACCAAGAAAAAGCTCGCGGGCGAAGAGGTTCAGATCGGCGACGTCTGTTTCAAACGCGGCGGCGTGTTTGCGATGGAGCTGGGCGGGCCCGAGGTGGGTCGCGGCTGCGGCGGGCGCGGGATCATCCACGGGTTTGAACTGCTGGAAAAGCTGGGCTTTCACGACTGGGATTTCGACTACGTCCTGCTTGATTTCCTCGGCGACGTGGTCTGCGGCGGCTTTGGCCTGCCCATCGCGCGCGACATGGCGCAAAAGGTGATCCTGGTGGGGTCGAACGACCTGCAATCGCTATACGTGGCCAACAACGTCTGTTCGGCGGTCGAGTATTTCCGCAAGCTGGGCGGCAATGTCGGCGTGGCGGGCCTTGTCATCAACAAGGACGATGGATCGGGCGAGGCGCAGGCCTTTGCCAAGGCGGTGGACATCCCCGTGCTGGCCTCGATCCCGCAGGACGACGACCTGCGCAAGAAATCAGCGAATTATCAGATTGTCGGCACCGCCGAGAGCCAGTGGGGCGCCCTGTTCGCCGAACTGGGTCTCAACGTTGCCGATGCCCCGCCGGTGCGGCCGACCCCTCTTACGCAAGATGGTCTTTTGGAACTTTTTGACGGGTCAGACACCGGCGCGGGCGTGGTTTTGGAGCCAGCGACAGACACCGACATGCGCGGCAAGAACGCCAAGCCCAAGGAAAGCCTCGAGGTGGTCTATGACGAAGCCTGACCTCATTCCGAAAAGCGCCGACAGGAACATCGTGCAATCCATCGCGTTGGTCTGGCAGACCGAACAGCGCGTCTCGGAAGCTCGCGCGCAGTTGGTCAAAACGCACCGTTCAGAAGAGCGCAACAGACGAATGCTCGCAACGATGTCCGAACGCATTATTGCAATGCACCAGGATATGCGCGCGTGAGCGCCAAGGTCACATATGACGCCGCCGATCAGGTGGAGGTGCGCGAGGGGCACCCGCGCGAGGCCGAGATGCCGCAAGGCGACGGCGCGGCCCTTGGCTGTCATTCGGGGTCCGAGATGGAAAAAGCCGCCCGCATGGCAGGCAATTCCGAGATGCTCGACAAGTTCGCCGCCGACTATCCCCAAGGTCCGCATGACAAGCCGCAATCGATGTGCCCGGCCTTTGGGTCCTTGCGCGTCGGACTGCGCATGCGTCGTGTCGCGACCGTGCTGTCGGGGTCGGCCTGCTGCGTCTACGGCCTGACATTCGTGTCGCATTTCTACGGCGCGCGGCGGTCGGTGGGCTATGTGCCGTTCAACTCCGAAACGCTGGTGACCGGCAAACTGTTCGAGGACATCCGCGAAAGCGTGCATGACCTTGCCGATCCGGAAAAATACGACGCCATTGTCGTGACGAACCTGTGCGTGCCGACCGCCTCTGGCGTGCCGTTGCGGCTGTTGCCGGACGAGATCAACGGCGTGCGCATCGTGGGCATCGACGTGCCCGGTTTTGGCATCCCGACCCATGCCGAGGCCAAGGATGTGCTGGCAGGCGCGATGCTGAACTACGCCCGCAAGGAGATCGAGGCAGGCCCCGTCGCCGCCCCCCAAGGCGGCAAGTCGGACCGGCCCACCGTCGCCCTTTTGGGCGAGATGTTCCCGGCGGATCCCATGATGATCGGCCAGATGCTGGCGCCGATGGGTCTGGCTGCGGGACCGGTTGTGCCCTGCCGCGAATGGCGTGAGCTTTATGCCGCGCTCGACAGTTCCGTGGTGGCCGCGATCCACCCGTTCTACACCTCCGCAGTGCGCGAATTTCAGGCCGCGGGCCGCCCCATCGTGGGCTCCGCCCCCGTGGGCCGTGATGGCACTGCGGCGTGGCTCAAAGCCATTGGCGAGGCGCATGGCGTGACGGCGGACAAGATTGCTGCCGCGCAAAACGCGATCCTGCCCGCCATCGACGGCGCCCTGTCCGGAGCGCCGATCAAGGGCACGGTGACCCTGTCGGGCTACGAAGGGTCCGAATTGATCGTGGCGCGCCTGTTGATCGAAAGCGGGGCCGAGGTGCCCTATGTCGGCACAGCCTGCCCGCGCACCCCTTGGAATGCCGACGATCAGGCGTGGCTCGAGGACCGTGGCGTCAAGGTGAAGTTCCGCGCCTCGCTCGAAGATGATTGCGCCGCGATGGAAGCGGTGCAGCCCGACCTCGCCGTGGGCACCACACCCGTGGTGCAAAAGGCCAAGGAACTTGGCCTGCCGGGGCTTTACTTTACCAACCTGATTTCTGCGCGTCCGCTTATGGGGCCCGCAGGGGCTGGCAGCCTCGCCCAGGTGATCAACGCGGCCATCGCCAACAAGGGTCGCATGGACCACATGAAAGAGTTTTTCGAAGGTGTGGGCCACGACGACACCGCGGGTGTCTGGGAAGGCGATCCAAACCTGCGCCCCGATTTCCGCGCCCAGAATATGAAAAAGCTGGAGCGCCAGCAAAAGGCCGCCAAGGCGGCGGATATGATCTGATGCGGCTGTGCCTGACATATGCCTCATCAGGGCCGGTCGGCCCCTCTTCGGCTGATGAGGGCGCAGAGCGCCTGAAGAAGCCCCCGTTGCAGGAGGGTGCGCCATGCTGATCATGGATCACGACCGCGCGGGCGGATACTGGGGTGCCGTGTATGCGTTTTGTGCCGTCAAAGGCCTGCAATGCGTCATCGACGGACCAGTCGGCTGTGAAAACCTGCCGGTGACATCCGTCCTGCACTACACCGACGCCCTGCCGCCGCATGAGCTACCCATCGTGACCACGGGCCTGGGCGAAGAAGAACTGGGCCGGGACGGCACCGAGGGCGCGATGAAACGCGCATGGGGCACGCTGGACCCCGCGCTGCCTGCGGTGGTGGTGACCGGATCGATCGCCGAAATGATCGGCGGCGGTGTCACGCCCCAAGGCACCAACATTCAGAGATTCCTGCCGCGCACCATTGACGAGGATCAGTGGGAAGCGGCGGATCGGGCGATGACCTGGATCTTTACCGAATTCGGTATGACCAAGGGTCGGATGCCGCCCGAAAAGAAACGCGAGG
>JBCBCR010000079.1:0-13644 GCA_038530495.1 Pseudomonadota bacterium
ATGAGCCTGCCGGAAATGGACCGGCTCAACATGTTCAAGGACGAATGCCACCAGCGTCTGGCTATGACCATGGCGGGCAAGGCGGCGGAAATCTTCAAGTATGGCGCTGACTCCGTGTCCAACGGCCCGGCTGGCGACATCCAGCAGGCCTCGGGCCTCGCCCGTGCGATGGTCCTGCAATGGGGCATGTCGGATAAGGTCGGTAACATCGACTATTCCGAAGCCGCCCAAGGCTATCAGGGCAACACCGCCGGGTTCTCGGTCTCCGCCAATACCAAGGAGACGGTCGAACAGGAGGTGCAGCGCTTTATCCAGGACGGCTATGACCTTGCTTACAAGATCATCAGCGACAACGAGGAAGAGTTCGAGCGCTTGGCCCAGGGCCTTCTCGAATACGAAACCCTCACCGGTGAAGAGATCGACCGCGTGATGCGGGGCGAGCCGCCCCACGCACCCGACGATGACGAGGATATCGGCGCGAAGGCGGTTGAGGACAAGAAACCCAGCCTCACCGCCATCCCCAAGGCCAAGAAGAAGTCCGGACCTTCCGGTGACGGCGGGATGGAGCCTGAGCCCGCAGGCTAAAAAGGCCCGCCGATACTAGCTGATCTGGCCCCGCCTCGTGCGGGGCCTATTCTTTTGCTGACGCTGCTTTAAGGACCCCGCCGATGCCTGCGCTGAAACCCACCGACCACCACGCCACCATCACGTGGCTGGGCCACATGACAGAACGGCTGGAAAAGGCGATCGACGGGGTCGCCGTGACCGAACTTCCGCTCAGCTTTGACGGCATCGCGAACGCGCCCTATGGCGGGCGCACCCGCCCGTCCTGCGCCCGCGTCACGTCGCAACACCCCCGCGGCACCGAAATCGCGAACACGCGCCAGGTGTCCATGGTCGCCGCCGAGGACATCGCGGCGGTCGCCGCCGCGCTTGGTCTGGACAGGATCGACCCGACATGGATGGGCGCGACCGTCGTGGTCGAGGGCCTGTCGGATTTTTCCCACCTGCCGCCCTCATCGCGCCTGCAATCGGAAAACGGCACCACGCTTGTCGTCGACATGGAAAACCGTCCGTGCCACCACCCCGGCATGACCATCGCGCGACACCACGGTGACGTGGGCAGGGACTTTAAGGCCGCCGCCAAGGGGCGCCGCGGTGTCATCGCGTGGGTCGAACGTCCCGGCACATTGCGTATTGGCGACCGGTTGCGCCTGCACGTCCCGGACCAACCGGCCTGGGCTCCGACGCTGATCTGAACCACGGTGGCCGTGCCAGATGTCGGTGCACGCAGCACGGCCTTCCCCCTTGATCCAAACGCCTGCACTGGGGCAGGGTCGGTCCCAACGGGTCGGGACGGGGCCATGGATTCATACCAAATCGCCGGATTTGCCGGCGTTGCATTTTATCTTGGTGCCTATGGCGCACTGCAATTCGGGCTGGTGCGCGGCAACGGCTACCCGTATGCGCTGCTCAACCTCGCCGCGGCGGCACTTGTCCTTGTGTCGCTCTTTGCCAGCTGGAACCTGTTTTCCGCGATCATCCAGATCAGCTGGATCACCCTGTCGGTCATCGGCATTTTGCGCGTCTGGGTGCTGACGCAAGGGTTGCGATTCAGCGCAGAGGAACAGGACCTGCTCGACGCGCATTTCCCAACCCTGCGAAAGATCGACGCCCGCACGATCTTTCGCGCAGGTGTCTGGCGCGACGCGCAACCGGGCGAGGCGCTTACCGAACAGACCATGCCGGTAACGCGGCTCAGCTATATTCACGCAGGCGGCGTCGACATCGAGGTCGGCGATCACAAAATCGCCGATGTGGGGCCGGGTGGCTTTATCGGCGAAATGGGCTGCATGGCCTCGGCCCCCGCCAGCGCGACCGTGCGCGTCAATCAACCCACCCGCATCTTCTCCGTCTCTTCGGACGCCCTGCGGCGCCTTGTCAAACGCAATCCGGACCTGCGCCCGCATCTCGAACTTGCCTTTTCCGGCAACACACGGGCGAAACTGATGGCCACCAATGCCAAGCTGGAACAATCGCTCAGGGCGCGCGCGCCCGTGCCGCAGCCAAGCGCATTTGTGTCCGATGCGAAACCGCACTGAGACCCGGCGGCGCAAGGGCGACGCATAAGGTCGCATCTGCATCACCGAACGGCACACGTTTCCTTCTATTTCTTGCGCGGCTACCATCTGCCAGCACACCACAGGGACACGACTTATGGCATATAAATCCGACATCGAAATCGCCCGCGAGGCGACCAAAAAACCGATCCAGGAGATCGGCGCCAAGCTTGGCATCGACAGCGCGGATTTGCTGCCCTACGGCCATGACAAGGCCAAGGTGTCCCAATCATTCATCAACTCGGTGCAGGATCGCCAAAACGGCAAACTGATCCTCGTGACCGCGATCAACCCGACGCCCGCAGGCGAGGGCAAGACCACGACAACCGTGGGCCTTGGTGACGGCCTGAACCGCATCGGCAAAAACGCGTGCATCTGCATCCGCGAGGCCTCGCTTGGCCCTAACTTCGGCATGAAGGGCGGCGCCGCGGGTGGCGGCAACGCGCAGGTGGTCCCGATGGAAGAGATGAACCTGCATTTCACCGGGGATTTTCACGCCATCACCAGCGCGCATTCGCTGCTTTCGGCGATGATCGACAACCACATATATTGGGGCAACGCGCTCGAGATCGACACCCGCCGCGTGGTGTGGCGCCGCGTCGTCGACATGAACGACCGCGCCCTGCGCCAGATCACAGCGTCCCTGGGCGGCGTGGCCAACGGCTTCCCGCGCGAGGCGGGTTTTGACATCACCGTGGCGTCCGAGGTGATGGCGATCCTGTGCCTCGCCACCGACCTCAAGGACCTGCAAAAGCGTCTGGGCGACATGATCGTGGCCTACCGTCGCGACCGCTCGCCCGTCTTTGCGCGGGACATCAAGGCCGACGGCGCGATGACGGTTCTCTTGAAGGACGCGATGCAGCCGAACCTTGTGCAGACGCTGGAAAACAACCCGGCCTTCGTGCATGGCGGTCCATTCGCCAACATCGCACACGGCTGCAACTCGGTCATCGCCACCACCACAGCGCTGAAACTGGCCGACTATGTTGTGACCGAAGCGGGCTTTGGCGCGGATCTGGGTGCCGAGAAGTTCATGAACATCAAGTGCCGCAAGGCTGGCCTCGCGCCCAGTGTCGTGGTCTGCGTGGCCACTGTGCGCGCGATGAAGATGAACGGCGGCGTGGCCAAGGCCGATCTGGGCGCCGAAAATGTCGACGCGGTCAAGGCCGGGTGCCCCAACCTTGGACGTCACATCGAGAACCTCAAGAGCTTTGGCGTGCCGGTCGTGGTGGCCATCAACCACTTTGTCACCGACACCGACGCCGAGGTGCAGGCGATCAAGGATTACGTCGCCACCCACGGCGCCGAGGCGGTGCTGTCGCGTCACTGGGAACTGGGCTCCGAAGGGTCGGCCGATCTGGCGACCAAGGTCGCCGAACTGGCTGACAACGACAGTGCCGAGTTTGCCCCGATCTACCCCGACGAGATGCCGCTGGCCGAAAAGATCCAGACCATCTGCAAGCGCATCTATCGCGCGGACGAGGCGCTGATGGATCAGAAGATCCGCGACCAGCTGCACCTGTGGGAAGAACAGGGCTATGGCAATCTGCCCGTCTGCATGGCGAAAACGCAATACAGCTTTACCACCGATCCCACCCGCCGCGGGGCGCCCGACGGGCATTCGGTGCCAGTGCGCGAGGTCCGACTGAGCGCGGGGGCGGGCTTCATCGTGGCGGTCTGTGGTGAAATCATGACCATGCCCGGATTGCCGCGCGTGCCCTCGGCCGAGGCGATCCACCTGAATGATGACGGCCAGATCGAAGGTCTGTTCTAACCCCACACGCAAACGTGCGGTGCGCAGTAAATGCGCACCCGACACACACCGCGCAGGCCACGGCAGTATGGCGCGCATGGAGGATGTCACATGACCAGACTTTATGCCTTTTGCATGGCCTGCGCCCTGATGCTGGCCACCGCGGCCAGTGCCGAAGAACGCTACGCCGGGTATTACTACCCCGAAATCACCTCGACCGAAGACTACACCCGCGTGATCCGCAGCGGCCCGCCCGCGGGCAAGGCGGTGCGGGTGGAGTTCGTCACCAACCTGACCCTTGCTCAGCTTGCCGCGCCGGAAAGCCCGCGCTTTGTGTTCTTTGCCAAGGGCAGCGACTCGCGCCATCTGATCGTGGTCGCGCTGGATGACGAGGTGTTTTCCACGCTCTACCGCGCCCGCGCGGTGATGGCGCAAATGACCTCCAACCTGCGGCAGAACGATTTTCTGCAAGTACCCGACCTGCGCTTTCTGGCGACGTTTTACGACCTGCTGCAGCTGATGCAATTCGACACGCTGGTGCTGAGCGACGGCAAAAGCTGGTCCCACCAGGTCAACCTGATCCGCGACTAAAGGAGCCTCGACCCCATGACTGCAACCCTCATCGACGGCAAGGATTTTTCCGCCCGCGTGCGTGCCCGCGTGGCCGAACACGTGGCCCGGATCAAGGAAACCAACGGGATCACCCCGGGCCTTGCCGTTGTGCTGGTGGGCGAAGACCCGGCCAGCCAGGTTTATGTCCGGTCCAAGGGCAAGATGACGGTCGAAGTGGGGATGAACAGCGTCGAACACCGTCTTGCCGCCGACACGGCGGAGGCGGACCTGCTGGCGCTGATCGCGCAGCTGAACGCCGACCCCGAAGTGCACGGCATCCTCGTGCAACTGCCGCTGCCGGGTCACCTGAACGAAGATCTGGTGATCAACGCCATCGATCCGGCCAAGGATGTCGACGGGTTTCATATTTCGAACGTGGGGCTCTTGGGCACGGGGCAAAAGGCGATGGTGCCCTGCACGCCGCTGGGCTGTCTGATGATGCTGCGCGATTTTCACGGCAGCCTGTCGGGCATGGATGCGGTCGTAATCGGGCGGTCGAACATCGTGGGCAAACCGATGGCGCAGTTGCTCTTGGGCGACAGCTGCACCGTGACCATCGCGCATTCCCGGACCAAGGATTTGCCCGACGTCGTGCGCCGTGCCGACATCGTGGTGGCCGCCGTGGGGCGGCCCGAGATGGTGCCGGGCGACTGGATCAAACCGGGTGCCACGGTGATCGACGTGGGCATCAATCGCATCGACGCGCCCGAGCGGGGCGAGGGCAAGACCCGTCTGGTGGGCGATTGCGATTTCGACAGCTGCGCCGCAGTGGCCGGGGCCATCACGCCCGTGCCGGGCGGGGTGGGGCCGATGACCATCGCGTGCCTTCTGGCCAACACGGTCACCGCCTGCTGCCGCGCCAACGGTCTGGCCGAACCTGAGGGGCTGACGGCCTAGGCCGGGACCGGCACCATGGTGCCCTGCAGGATCGCGACCAGCGTTTCCTGCCCGTCGGCGATGCTGACCACCTCGGACGTGACCACGATCAGGCGCCGCCCGGGCTTCAGCACTTGCCCCCGCGCCACCAGCCGGTCGCCCGTGGCAGGTGCTGTCAGGTTGATCTTGATCTCGGCGGTGACCACCTCGTGATCGTCGGGGATCATGGTCAGCGCGGCATACCCCGCTGCACTGTCGCCCAGGCCAAAGGTCAATGCCGCATGGGCAAACCCCTGCTGCTGGCGCGACCCGTCGAGGATCGGGGCCGACAGGGTCACGCGGCCTTCTTCCACCCGATCCAGCTGCGCGCCAAAAGTTGCCATCATCGACTGCCGGTCAAAACTAGCCTGAATGCGGTCGCGCATCTGCATGGGTCAGCTGGCCCGCGCCAGCGGGATGGCGGTGGGCTGCGGGCCGGTCAGGATCGCCTGCGCATCCGCCGCCATCAACCGCGCCAGCGCCGGGTTCGAGCTGCGCAACCCGCCTGTATAGGTGCCATAGGCCGGCAGGATCAGCCGCTGCGCGTCCATCAAAAACGCAGGCCGCGTGACGGCCCGCCCGCGTGTGTGCAGCGTCGCCTTGGGGTGGTAATGCCCCGACACCTCGCCCACCGGCGCGTCAGCGGCGATGTGGCGAAAGGTCAGCGGGCCGGTCTGCACCTCGGCCCGGTGCTCGCCGCCCAAATCCATGGGGCCGGGATCATGATTGCCCTCGACCCAGATCCACGTGCGCCCGGCTTGCAGCCGCGTGATCCACAGCCGCGCATCCTCGGGGCAGGCATCCGCGGCGGCCAGGTCGTCAAAGCTGTCGCCGAGGCAAATCACCGTCCGTGCGCCCGTAGCCTCAAGGTCCGCCTCCAGCCGCCCCAGCGTGTCCATGATCTCGTAGGGGGGCAGCTGCGCGCCGCCGCGCCGGGCGATGCGCTCGGCCTTGCCCAGGTGCAGGTCTGACACACAGAGCAGCGCCTGTTCGGGCCAGTACAGCGCGCCCGATCCCAGCGCCTTGAGCGCCGCACCGGCGAATATCAGGTCATAGGTGTTCACGGAATGTTCATAACCCGCGCGCACCCCGCGCATCAAGCGGCGAATTACCAGGGCACCCGCCATTCGCGCCTGCGCGGCTCTTCCTCGACACCGGCCAGCGCCATCACGCGCTCGGCCTCTTCGGCCAGCAGCTTTTCCTCGGCCAGTCCCTTGATCGGTACGCGCCCGACCTCGAGCATCAGCGGCGCGGCCAGCGGTGTGACGCGGGAATGCTCCAGCAGGTCGATCCGGTCGCCGATGCGCGCACACATCTCTTCGATCCGGCCAAAATCAACGAGGCCGCGCATCGCTTCTTCGCGGGTGATGTGTAGCATCAGGTGGTCGGGGTCGTATTTGGCCAGCGTGTCATAGAGGACGTCGGACGAAAACGTCGCCTGCCGCCCGGATTTGCGTGCCGAAGGCGTGTTGCGTTCGATCAGCCCCGCGATCGTGGCCGAGGCACGAAAGGTTCGCTTCATCACCGCGTTGCCCGCCAGCCACGTGTCCAGCCCGTTGCGCAACGCGTCGATGTCAAAGAGCGGGCCGGGATCGGTGATCTTGTCCAGCCCCCAGATCAGCGTGGCGTAATCTGTGGCGAGGAATCCCAGCGGGTTCAAACCCGTCTCCTCCATCCGTTTGGTCAACAGAAGGCCCAGCGTCTGCATCGCGTTGCGCCCGGCAAAGCCATACACTGCCGTGTGGACACGGCCATCATGCGGAAAGCTTTCGATCAGCAGGCGACCCGGTTCGGGCAGGCGGCTGACCTCGCGCTGCAGCGTCAGCCAGTCGGCAGTGTGCGGCGGCAGGTCAGGCCATGCGTCCTGCTGGAACATGTCGATGATGCGGTGGCTGAGCTGCGTGGAGGTGGCGAACTTGGTGCCCAGAAATGTCGCGATCTTGGGCTTTTTCGCCGCATCGCGGGTCACCTGCACCGTCATCTCGCGCAAGCTGTCATAGCGCACGATCTGCCCGCCGATCAGGAAAGTGTCGCCGGGTGTCAGTGTCGCGGCAAAGCCTTCCTCGATCTCGCCCAAGGGCTTGCCACCGCGGGCATTCTTCATTCGCACCTTCAGCGTGTCGGTATCCTGAATGGTGCCGATGTTCATGCGGATGCGCTGTGCGGCGCGTGGGTCGCGCAGTTGCCACTGGCCGTCCGGGCGCTGCTTGAGCCGCTGCCACTGGTCATAGGCACGCAGGGCGTAGCCGCCGGTGGCGCAAAACTCGAGACAGTCGTTGAATTCCGCCTCGGTCAACGTGGCATAGGCGCCAACGCTCCTCACCTCTTGCCAGAGGTTCCTCGCGTCGAACGGCCCCGCGGCGGCGCGAATGAGGATGTGCTGGCACAGCACGTCGCGCGGGCCGGGGCCGCGCGGATCGCCATCAAGCGCGCCGGCATGCACCGCCTCAAGGGCTGCCACGCATTCCACCACTTCGAACCGGTTGGCAGGGACCAACAGCGCCTTGGATGGCGCGTTGTAGCGGTGGTTGGCGCGGCCGATGCGCTGCACCAGACGTTTGACGTTCTTGGGGGCACCCACCTGGATGATCAGATCGACGTCACCCCAATCGATGCCCAGATCCAGCGTGCCGGTGCAGACAATCGCCTTGAGCTGCCCCGCGAGCATCGCCGCCTCGACCTTTTCGCGTTGCTGTTTGTCGAGGCTGCCGTGGTGGATGCCGATGGGCAGCTGGTCCTCATTGGCGAGCCAGATGTTGTGGAAATACAGTTCCGCCTGCGCGCGGGTATTGTGGAAGATCAGCGTGGTGTTGTGTTTCTTGACCTCCTCCAGCACCGCCGGGATCGCGTATTTCCCGCCCGACCCGGACCAGGGGGGCGGTTCATCGGTGACCAGCATCTGGATGTCGGGGGGTGGTCCGGGATCGGCGTGCAGGATCTCGCAAGGATCGGGATGGCGCGCCAGCAGGTGGGCGATGGCGGCAGGGTCCTCGACCGTCGCCGACAGGCCCACCCGGCGCAGATCGGGGCACATCGCCTGCAGGCGGCTGAGTGCCAGAAACATCTGATCGCCCCGCTTGCTTTCGGCAAGCGCGTGGATTTCATCCACGATCACCCGTTTCAGCCCCGCAAACATCCGAGGCGCGTCCTCGTATGAGGTCAGCAGCGCAAGGCTTTCGGGCGTGGTCAGCAGGATATGCGGCGGGTCGGCGCGCTGGCGTTTCTTTTGGGTTTGCGACGTGTCGCCGGTGCGGTCTTCGATCCGGATCGGCAGGCCCATCTCTTCGACGGGCGTGCGCAGGTTGCGCTTGATATCCGCTGCCAGCGCCTTGAGCGGGGAGATGTAGAGCGTGTGCAGGCCGTCATGGGCGCCATCGGCCAGTTCCGCAAGGCTGGGCAGGAATCCGGCCAGGGTCTTGCCACCCCCGGTGGGTGCGATGAGCAGGAGAGACGGATCCGCCGACCGGTCCAACATCGCGCGCTGGTGCGGGTGGATGGACCAGCCGCGGCGCGCAAACCAGTCGTCGAATATCGCGGGAACGTGAGACATGCGCTGAACTTAGCAACGCAGGCGCGGGTGGAAAGTGCGGGAGCCTCCGGCGGGGATTTTTTTGAAACAGAGAAGGGGGACCGGGCGCGCGCTGATCTAGTCGTTGTACGGGGGGAGGGTGCGGAGCATGGCCTGGATGCTCTCGGGGAGCGTGGTGTCGGCACCTGCAGGGGCTGCGTCGAGGGCGGCGGCCACGTCCTTGACCAGAATGCCGATGGAATTGTCGGGGGCGTAGCCATCCTTGGCGAACTCGATGCTGTCGAACCCGGAGGCGAGCCAGTTTTGGCCCGACGAGGCCGCGATCAGCGGCAGCAGGCGTTTGGGATCGATGCCCGCCGATTGCGCCCAGTCGAGCACCAGTCGGGTCATCGCAGTGTGCGAGGCGGCAAGCAGGTTGTTGAGCACCTTGGCCTGCATGCCCGCGCCGAACGGTCCCATGTGAAAGAGGTTTGTCCCCATCAGCGACAGCAGCGGGGTGGCGTCAGCGATGTCTTTTTCCGCCCCGCCGAGCATGAAGCTGAGCGTGCGGTTTTCCGCGCCGATGACTGCACCGGACATGGGCGCATCGATCAGGGTGATGTGGTCCGGCACGCGGTCCCGCAGGGCGGTGACATAGCGCGGCGAGAGCGTGGAGCAGATGAAGATGCGGCGCAGGTTCGGGGCGGTGCCGAGGAGGTTCTGGCTGTCAAACAGCAAGGCGTCGGTTTCGGCCGCGTCCCGCACCACGGTAAAGAGTGTGTCCAGGTCGCGCGCAAATTCGGTCGCTTCGGTGAGGATGTGCGCCGCGCCCTTGTCGACCACGTCAAACCCCAGCGCACGACCTGTCCCGTCGCGCAACGAGGCAAGCATCGGCGCCCCCATGCGGCCGCAGCCTGCAACGCCGATCATTTCACGATAAACTCGTCTTTGACGAACATGTTGGCCCAGGCGCGGTCGATCAGGTCGGGGCGCATTTGCAGCGGGATACCTTCGAAATTACAGATCGACACCATCTGGTCGATCAAAAAGTTCGGCTGGTAGTTGGCGTAGATGCTATCGATTTCCGGGTATTTCACCTTGAGCAGGTAGATCAGCGCCTCTTCGTTCAGGGGCATTCCCTTTTTCTTGGCGACCATGGCGAAGATTTTCAGGAATTGTTCCTGATTTGGCCCGTCGATCTTCACCTTAAAGAAGATCCGGCGCAGGGCGGCTTGGTCAAAGATCTCGTTGGGGTGGAAGTTGGTGGAAAAGATCACGAGCGTGTCGAACGGCACCTCGAACTTTTCGCCGGATTGCAGGGCGAGGATGTCCTTGTTTTCTTCTAGCGGCACGATCCAGCGGTTCACCAGGCTTTGCGGTGGTTCCGTCTGGCGGCCAAGGTCGTCGACGATAAAGATGCCTCCGGTGGATTTCAGCTGAAGCGACGCCTGATAGGTGCGGGCTGTTGCGTTGTATTTCAGGTCCAGCATGTCGAGCGTCAGCTCGCCCCCCGTGATCACCGTGGGCCGTTCGCAGCGGACATAGCGCTGATCATATGGCGTGCGGCGGCGCAGCGACGTGGGGTCTTCGGCCGGGTCCGCGGCGCGATTGTGGACGATGGGGTCATAGACCGTGATCACCTGACCGCCATATTCGATGGCGCGCGGCACAAAGACATGGTCGCCAATCGCGTCGCGGATGCCGTTGGAGATCGAGGATTTACCGTTGCCGGGTGGGCCGTACATCAGGATCGAGCGGCCCGCGCTGACCGCGGGGCCAAGCTGGTCCAGCAGATCCTCGGGCAGCACCAGATGCCCCATGGCGCCGACCAGTTGCTGCCGGGTGACCATGATGTTGCGGATCGACTGGCGTTTGACCTGTTCGCGGTAAACGGCCAGCGGCACCGGCATGGGGCCAAAATATTCCGACTGGGCCAGCGCATCCAGCGCGCGCGCCTTGCCCGCGTCGGTCAGCTGATAGCCCATTTCGTTACCATTGTTGGCATTGAGCGTGCCTGTCGCCTCCATCAGGCGCTGTTCGCGGCACATGTCGATCAGTTCCTGCACGACGATGCCCGGGATGCACATCGCCTCGGCCAGGTCCGACACCATTTCCAGCGATTTGCGGAACATGGTCTTGAGCAGGATGTCACGCATCATCACGACGGAAAGTTGCATGTCTTCCAGTCGTTTGGGCGCGGGCGGGGCGATGATGTCGCCGGCGTGCATGTTCATGGTCAGGCCTCGGAACTGCTCATTTTCCAGGCAGGGTAACGGTGCAATCAGTCGAAATTGTGACGCGAACCGGGCAGATGTCAGGAGCCGTAGGCCGCAGCCAGACCCAGATACAGCGCGAGGGATGGGCCAAGGGCAAAGCCCATCGGGAACTTGCGACCCTGTTCCCAGCTTTGCCAGTCGGGGGCGAGCTTGCGCAATGCTGTGAATTTGGCCACCCGGTGTGCGCCATAAGACGCCAACAGGACCGCCGCAAAGAGCGGCAAGATCAGGCGCAGATCCCCCAGCGCGATAAAGGGTGCCGCGGCGGCCAGAAACTTGGCATCGCCGGCCCCCATGGCGCCTGCAGCGTTCAGCACGATGCCAAAGACCAGCACGATGACCAGTTGCGCCAAGGCCCAGAGATAATCCTGAAACGGAAACAGGAACGGGCCCAGCACGACAAAGACCAGCGCCAAAACGATCACTGCCTGGTTGGTGATCCGCATCTCGCGCAGGTCAGTAAAGGCGACGTAGAAACAGATGGGCAGGACGAAGGGGAAAAACCACGCCGCGGCGAGGGCCGATTGCTGCATGGACTAGCCGTTGCTCACGTTGGCTTCGAGCGCGTTCAGCGACCGGACTGCAGCTTCGAAATGCTGCGGATGGGTCTGGATCGCGTCGCGGAAAAGACCTTTGGCCGTGGACACGTCGCCCTGCTTGACCGCGGCCAGACCCAGCGTGTGCAAAAGCTGCGCGCGTTCTTCCTGGTCCATGGGGATCACGGGCAGGGCATAGTTGCGCTGTGCGCCGCGGGCGAGGATCAGGTTGTTCTTGGCGGTAAACAGCGATTTGTCCTGCCGGATCGCATCGCCGAACAGGCGTTCGGCATCGGCGAAATCTCCGCGTGTCAGCTTGGAGTAGCCCCAGTTGTTCAGCACGCTGGCAGGCCGCGTGGTCAGCCCCACGGCGGTTTCATAGAAACTGTCGGCGCGTTTCCATTCCTTGTTGCTGTCGGCGATCATCGCTTCGAGCCGGTAGCGTTTGAAAGTCTCGTAGGTGGGCGGCACGGTGTCGAGCTGTTCCTCGGCCGAGGCCCAGTCGCCCGCGCGCAAGAGTGCGTCGGCGTAATCCACGCGGTCGGCATTGGTGGCGCCGTCCATCTTGAGCACCTTTGCAAAGGCAGACGCCCCTTCGGCGTAGCGTTTGGCGCGCACAAGGCTGACGGCAAGGCCACGCTGGGGTTCGATTTCTGTCGGATTTTCGCGAGCCGTACGGTTGAAATAGGTCACCGCCTCGTTCGGGTCGGCGACGGTCAGCATCACATCGCTGAGATCGCTTTCATTGACCACGTTCACGCTTTCAAAGGCGCGTTCAACGGTCTCTTCGGGGGTTTCGCGTTCGCCGCACGCGGAAACGGCTATCACTCCTGCCAACGAGACAGCCAAAAACACTTGGTGGCGCATGTTTGCGTCCTTTGTCCTGCTCAATCGTGCGCGCTGCGCACAACTCTGAATTGTTTCGCATGCGAAACAATAGGTCTCAATTGCTGACAGACTGGATCAGGTAATCGCTGCTGCCTCTGCGCACCAATTGAAATGGCGCGTCGTCATTATTGGGGTCGAGATTAACAGAATTTTCGGTTCGCGCGATAGCCTTGCGTAAATTATCGCGGATCAGTGTGCTTTCTCCGTCATCCAGCGCAAAGGCCTGGCGAAAGATCTGCACGGCTTCGGCGTTCTGGCCGCGTTCGATCAGCACGACGCCGAGGTTGTTAAGGGTTTCGGGGTAGGGGTCGTATTCGGTTGTGGCACGGCGTAACAGCTGTTCGGCCTGGTTCAGCCGCCCCAGCCCGAGGTTCGCAGTGCCCAGCCCCGACAGGATTTCCGCGTCCATGCCCTGATCCAGCGCGGCGCGGTTGAAGGCGCGGATGGCCAATTCGAATTCACCGGCGGAAATCAGCCGATGGCCCACCTCGATCCCGCCTACGGCTTCGGCGTCCCGGTCTACACCGGGCGCAAACGGACCCGTCTGCGACGCGTCGATGCCCGAGCTGTCGCATGCCGACAGCCCGAGGGCGAGGGTCAGGAAAACTGCTCGTGTGCCAATGCGCATTTTGCTGCGTCTGTTTTCAAATGCCTGCGCCGCGCCCCGATAGCGGCGCGCGGCGCGAAAGCCTTAGCACGGATGGCGCGATGCGCCTAGGGTTACTGGCTCATGTTGCCCAGCTGCGTGATGCCGTGCACGGACGGTCCCACCAGGATGATCAGGAGCGGCGGGACGGTCAGCATCATCGTGGCCAGCGTCATCTTGGTCGGCAGCTTGTTGGCGGCCTCTTCGGCGCGCATCACACGCTTGTCGCGCATCTCGCCTGCATAGACGCGCAGCGCCTCGGCGATGGGGCGCACCCGCCCGAACTCTTCCTGATCTTCCCGTTTGTAGCTGATGAAGATGTCGGCCATCTCGTCCTCCCACGAAACATGGGAAGTCTAGTCCTCCGGCCTGCCTGCTGCAAACGCTCAA
>JBCBCR010000080.1:0-13410 GCA_038530495.1 Pseudomonadota bacterium
GCGGCCCGCAGCCCAGCCGGTGTTCCGCACCCGGCGCACGGTGCTGGCCGATCTGACACGCGCGCCCTTGCGGCAACGGCAACGCCCGCCAGAGCGGCGCGACGCGGACGTCCCGCCCCAGCGTCGCATGGCGCAGCATTGACGGCGCATTGCGCGGTCCGTTTGACCGGATCACCGCCGCCCTCGCAGGCGTTGGGGGGGTGCCGATCCTGTCGCCGGATGCCGCCATTGAAGACACCGACGTGACACATCTCTGGCACCAAGCCCGCGTTAAACCTGCATTAACCACGCGCGTGCGACGATTACCAAATCACTAACGCAGCACTGGCAGGACCCCATGCGATGAACCCGACCCCAGCGCCCCGGGGGTATCTTCCCGGTTTGCAACTGCTTCGCGCATTGGCCGCGCTGATGGTGCTGGTGGGGCATGTCCTGGCCGAGGCAGAGCACTATTTCGCCCTGTCCTTGCCCGGCAACGCGGTGCCGTGGACGCGCGGGGTGGACATCTTCTTTGTGATCTCGGGCTTTGTCATCACGCTGTCAGCGGCGCGATATCTCGGCCAGCCGGCTGCGTTTTTCTGGCGGCGCGTGGTGCGCGTTGTCCCGCTTTACTGGTTGTTCACCACGCTGATGGTTGCCGCGCTGTTGCTGCTGCCCGGCGGGGTCAAGGACACGACCCTCGACCCCGCGCAGATTCTCAGCTCTTACGGGTTCATTCCGTATGAGCGCGCAGATGGGCGCATTGCACCGGTTCTTTCGCTGGGCTGGACGCTGAATTACGAGATGCTATTTTACGCCATCGCCGCGCTGTGCCTTGCCTTGCCGCGTCCGCTGCTGGCCGTCACGGGCGTCATCCTTGGGCTGGCGACCGTTGGTCTGACCCTCGACGCGCCGATCCCGCAGGTGCGGTTTTGGACCAACCCGATCCTCATCGAATTCCTCTTTGGCATCGGCCTTGCGCGGTTGTGGCAACGCGGGTTTCACGTTCCGCACGGGGCGGCGGCGGGTTTTGCTCTGACGTGCGGGCTGGCTTTGCTGCTGATCCTTGACGCAACGACCCTGCCCCGCTGGGTCGCGGCGGGCATTCCGGCGGCGATCATCGTGGCCAGCGGTACGCTGTTTTGTCCGCAACGCGCGATGCCCGGAATGATCTGGGGCGACGCGTCCTATGCTCTCTACCTATCGCACCGCTTTGCCCTGCGCGCGGCGACCTTGCTGCTTTTGCCCCTGTTGCCCGCCACGATCGTGGGCGCGCTTGCCTATGTCGTTGTCGTTTGTGCATGTGCCCTCGGGGTCGGGGTTCTTACGCATGTTTTCGTCGAAAAACCGCTGCTGCGCGCCTGCGCACCGCGCCCGCGTGCGGCAGCGGCATGAGCCCGCGCGCCTGGTCCTTTGTGCTGAGCTGGTCGCGCGTGGGCATCAACGCGGGCCTGTTCCTGATCGCCGCCCGTGTGCTGACACTGGCCGAGATCGGCAGTTTCGCCACCGCCTTTGCCGCTGTGCGACTGGTGCAAGCGGTGCAAAAAGCGGGCGCGTCCGATGCCGTCACGCTGTTGGCCGGCAAGGGCAGACGGTGGGAGGCGCTTTTTGTCCTGTCGCTTGGGTTTGGCACGCTCGCGGCAGCGATCATCGCGGGCGTGGGCGCGCTGTTGAGCCCTATGGCGCTGTTGCTGGGCGCGATCCCTGTGCTCAACGCCATTGGTGCCGTGCCGGAGGGCATCCTGCGCTACCGCCTCGCTGTCCGGGCACTTGCCTTGCGCACATTGGTCGTGCAGCTCATCGCCGCTGGCGTGGCGCTGTGGATGCTCTCAGCTGGGTTCGGGCCGTGGGCGCTTGTGGGGTTTGCGCTGGTCAACGCGCTGCTGGGCAATTTGGTGGCGCTGGTCCTCGCCGGGTGGCGGCCCGTCGCAAGGCCGCGACCGCGCGACGTCAGGATGGTGGCAGGCAAAACCGCCCAGATCGCGGGCCGCGTCGCTTTGACCAGCAGCACTGTGCCGCTGGCCCAGCTTGCCATCGGTGTCGTCCTTGGTCCCGCCGCCGCGGGCGCGTTCCAAATCGCCACG
This sequence comes from Pseudomonadota bacterium, assembly GCA_038530495.1. Classification (GTDB taxonomy): domain Bacteria; phylum Pseudomonadota; class Alphaproteobacteria; order Rhodobacterales; family Rhodobacteraceae; genus Tateyamaria. The sequence goes on from JBCBCR010000080.1 coordinate 2,064, forward strand.
CGCGTGTTCGAGCTGATCGACGCGCTGAGCCTGTCGCCCTTGCGCTACATCGCGCTGCCGCAGTTGCGTCATGCGCCGGATCTGACCGCGGCGATCCTGACCCACACGCGCGTCGCCGCCGGGCTGGCGCTGCTCACGTGGGGTGCAACGCTGGCCGCCACCGAACCGCTGCTGCGCCTCGCCGTCGGACCACAGCACGCCAGCGCCGCGGCCCCTGTTCTGCAGGCCCTCGCCCTGTTGGGACTTGTCTCGGCACTGACCATGCCGCTGACGCAGGCCCTAACCGCCACCGGTGCGACTGGGCTGGTTCTGGCCCGCGCCTGTGCGGCACTTGGCCTGAGTGGTGTTCTCATGATCCCTGCCCTGACGCAGTCGGCCACCGCCTGCGCCGTCGCCATTGCGTTGGGCGGCACGTTGGCAAGCCTGTGGCTGGTCTACGCGGGCCTGCCCCGCCTTGGTCTGCGTCGCCGGGTGCTGGCATGAGGCGGCTTGTGTTCATCACCGGCCATTTCCCGCAGCAAAAGCGGCGCACATCAATGCTGTGGGTCACTGACCATCTGCAGGACGACGGCTGGCACGTGACATACGCGACTGTCGGCTACAGCTGGATGTCGCGGATCATGCGCGACCGTCGCCTGCGCGCCCTTGGCCATGCACCGCGCACGGGTGCCACAAGGATCAGCCCGACGCTCACCGGCCTGTTCGGCTACAGCCCGTATCACCCGGTCAACACCCGCCTGGGCGAGCCGCATGTGTTGAATCTGCTCTTTGCAGCCTACTGGCGCCCCCGGCTCGGAGAGCCGCTGTCCCAAGCAGATCTCGTCATCATCGAAAGCGGCCCGCCGGTCGCCCTCGCGCCGCTGGTGGCCGACCTCGCCCCGCAGGCCACCCGCATCTACCGCGTGTCCGACGACATCCGCCTGCTGAATGCGCCGCTATCGCTGCTGAGCGCCGAGGCGCAGCATCAGCATTTTCACCGCATCAGTACCGGCAGCCCGCTGATCGCGCAGCGGTTTTCGGACCATCTCAATGTCACGATTGACCCGATGGGTGTGCCGCACGCGCAGATTTCGCAGTGCCGCGCGAATCCCTATCGCCGCACCGGCAGGCCCATCGCGGTCTGTGCCGGGTCAACACTACTGGACATGGATCAGGTTGCACAGATCGCGCGCGGCGCACCGCGCTGGGACATTCACGTGATCGGGCGCCTCAAATCCGCCGCTCCCACGGTGCCCAATGTCACGTGGCACGGGGAAAAACCGTTTTCTGAGACGCTCGCTTTTGTCCGGCACGCCGATATTGGCCTTGCCCCGTTCGCAGACAGGCCCGGCGTCGAATACCAGATCACCAATTCCAATCGCATCCTGCTTTACCGGCATACAGGGTTGCCGATCCTTGTGCCGGACCGATTGGCCACGCCGGATATCCCCTGCCTGATAAGCCACAGCGCGCCCGACTGGCGGACGCGCTGTGAAACCTATGGACGCAGACCCGAAGCCATCCCCGACTGGTCGGCCTTGGCCCGGTCGCTCGTTCAGAACGGTGACACTGTGCCGCCCGACGTCACCTCGACACTGCCGGACACGATGCTGAACGCGCGGGTCAGGACGTCGCCGCCATTGGCCTCGACCGCATAGTTTTCGGCAGACCCGTCCGCATCCGCCACCACGTCCTGCAGCCACATCATCGACGCGTTCGAGCATTTGAACGCAGTCGATCCACCGTCGATGTCCCGCGCCACCGCGCGTCCGCCCGCGATCCACGCGTGACTGTCCTGAATGATATGCACCTCGGACCCGTTTCGGCTCAGGCCGTATTCGCCATTCAGCGACACGCCATAGACACGGTCATGCAGCGTGAACCCGTTGATCGACGTGGCCCCGTTGGTGCCGCTGTACCAGGCGGTACAATCCTGCAGCAGCACGTGCATCCCCAGCGTTCCGTCGTCGTGGAAAGACCAGCCGTCCTTGGCCCCAAAGCTCGCATCGCAGCCAAAAAACGCCACCAACCCATCCGTCCGCCGGATCCGTACCGCGTCCTGAGGCGCAGACGGGTTGGACGGCGCGGAATAGCGGAACGTGCAGTCCACCCCGACGATGTTGCGCATCGCAATCTCGTCGAAATGCAGGGCACCGGTAATGCCGCCTTCGATGTCGAAGCCTTCGATATAGAAATCCTGGTCATGATCCATGAACCGCGCCCCGTGAAAGGACCGGATCAGCGCCAGATCCCCGGAACCGGGCGCTGCCCCGATGTTCACATGGGTGGTGGAGCCATCCAGAACCCACGACCCCGGCGTGGCCGCACAGGTCGCCACATCGGCCACCTTCTCAAGCTCGGTGTACAACCCCTCGGGCGTCAGCACATCGGTGCGAAACACCCGACGTACGGAACTGACCGCCGCCGAATAGGTGCCGCCCGCATCGCTCCAGCTGACAGAAAACGGGCCGGTGCGATAGACCACGCGCCCACCATGCGCCTCGATGGCGACCGGCTGGGTGGGTTCCTCGTTGCCATTGCGGGTGAACGCGCTGCCTTCGTACTGGCCTGCCTTGACCAGCACGCGATAGGGCGCGCCTGTGGCATTGCCCGCGACAAAAGCGGCGTGGATCGATTCCTTGGCATCCGTGAAATCGCCCGCGAACGCCCCCAGACCGGAATTGGCGTCGTCGCCATCCGCATCTACATGGATCACCGCGCCGCTCCAGATGGCCGGATCCACCAGATCGCGCGGGGTCACATCGGCCTCGTACCGCCCGCCAACCTGCGCAATCTCAAAGCCAAACCGCCCCTGATCCCACGCAAACCCCGCAGGAAACGGCACCGCGGCCCGCACGGAGTACTGGGGGTGCATCCCCACCGCGAGGCCCAGCATCAAACCAGCCCTTTGATGCCCGTGGCCGTCGTTCCCGTGGCCCAGACACGCGCCGCCCGCACCGGATAGATCACGCCGGCCGTCAAGCCGGGCAAGGTGATCTGATCCCCGTTCTTGAGCGTCACCGCCACGTCCCCCGCACCGGTTACCATCAGCGCCCGGGTCACCTGCCCCAGGTCCGCGCCATCGGCGGGCACGACGTCAAAACCACCCTGCACGGGGCTGCTGAGACCGGGTTGAAAGTCAGAAAATTGATCGGAAATGGGCATCACGCGCCTCCATTTGAAATGACGCGGGCGAAGATGCGGGAGGCGGGTTAACCACTTGATAACCGTGCGTGCGGTGTTCGGGCGGCGTGCGCAATTGGGCAATGGTGTCGTCCATGTTGCCGGAACCGTTCACAAATACCAGATCGAGCGTGTTCCCGTCGCGTCAGCGGGTTGCTTGCGCGGGTCAACACGACCCACGGGTCGAGGTCAGCGGTGTCCGCCGCCCCTCCCCGTCACAAGTGACCGCTGTTTCAGCAAAACTATGTCACTGAAGCATCCAGCCTGTCAGTGCTGTTTACAAAAATTCGGGTGTGAGCGTCGAATTCAAAACAGGAGTTCAAAGCGTTTTTCTGGGTCTTGCGCGCGCCCAAACGGATCTAAGCCCGGTACTTTTTGATCCTGCTTCGCGTTCTTGGAAGCAACAGCGCGGTCCTTAATCGCGGGCGTGACCCTGTGCTCGCCTCACCCGACGTTCTCCAAAGACCTCTTTCATCTCAATGGTCGCCGCAAAATCAAACGCGGTTCGCCCATCCTGCGGTCCTGAACAAGGTCCAGGAGATCGGACAAATGCTTGGCCGAACAACACACGACACAGCAGTCGCCAAACGCGCTTTTTGCGTTCATTTACGTGTCTCTGTGTGGCAGATGACCAAGGGGCCGTGCGGTAGAGGTCAAGGATTTCAGGCCACGCGTCCTTCAGAGGTGTTCGCGGCCCGGTCATCCGCGGGGAACAGATCCAGCCGCGCCTGGTACGATCCCGGCACATCGATGGTCACGAACGGCCGCATCGCCGCCCCATCCGAAAAATCCGCCACCGACGCGGCAGGCCGCGTCACCCACACCCAGGACGCCGGGGCTGTAACACCAAAAGTTTGAGTGGTTTGAAATTCTGCAAGGGCGATGGAACCGGCATCTCGCACATTCGCAATACGCTCCCGCAGGCGCAGAATACTTCGCCGATTTTAGATTAAACCATTGTTTTAAATCATTTTATTTGACGGTTCCCCGCGGGGAACCTGCCCTTGAGTGAATTCAGCTGACGCCAATCCATGGAACGTAGACAACGATACAAGCGTGGCGTTTCGATCACCGCGTGCAGCATTACGCCGCTCAGGCTGAAGAAACGAAACCTCGAGAAAACCGGTCCCGCGCATTGACTATCACGAAGCACGACACCAACCCACAACCCGAAACAGCATTTCGCGCGCTGCGTGCGCATTCGGTAAGGACATTAGCCCGGCGGCCGACCCTAAGGTGGGTGAACGGCGGCTTTTTCGCCTTGCCCGATTTTGCACCCTACCAGACGGTAGCTGTCAGCACGTGTAACCACGTGCTTCGTCCGGCGAGCGCCGCTTGAGCGGGCCAATGGTACCTATTACCAGCGGCCGGAGCGTTGGGTCGCCCGGACGGACCAGACACGGTCAAGTGATGCGGACGCTTCGGCACGCACGGGCAGGCCGTGATCCACAACCGTCTCTATATGCCGTCTTTTGGTGTGATGGTGGCGGACCGAGGAGGATTCGAACCCCCGACCCCTTGATTCGTAGTCAAGTACTCTATCCAGCTGAGCTATCGGTCCACGCCCGCGGGGTTTAGTCGGCGCATCGGGGCAATGCAAGGCCGAAATGGTGGTCGGATCAGATTCCGTCGCCCTTGGGCAAGCGGATGGAAAAGACCGTGCCGCCGGGGCCGGTGCGGTCCAGCTCGAGTGCGCCGCCGTGCCCCTTGATCAATTCCGCCGCAATCGCGAGGCCAAGGCCCGCGCCGCCCTTGCTGACCCCGCCCTGGAACGGGGTAAAGAGGTGTTCCTGGGCCTTCTTGGGCAGTCCGGGGCCGGTGTCGGCCACCTCGATCCACCAATTGTCTGCATCCTCGTAGGCGGACACCTTGACCTCGCCAGGGGTGCCTGACGCGGTGATCGCCTGGCGCGCGTTGCGCACGAGGTTGGAAAGCACGCGAAACAGCTGTTCGGGGTCGGCGCGCAGCATGAAAAGCGGCGGCAGGTCTTCTTCGAGCGTGACCTCGTTGTCGGACACGGCCAGCCGTTCGCTTTCGAGGACGTCGTTCACGACCTCGTCGAGGGTCATCATGGTCAGGGTCGGGCGCGGTTCCTCGGCCTTGCCAAAGGCAAGCGTGCTTTCGCACAGGTGCACCGCACGGCGGATCGAGCCGACCAGCTTGGGCGCCATGCGCCGGACAAGGGGGTCCTCGGACGCTTCGATCCGGTCGGTAAACAGCTGCGCCGACGTGAGGATGTTGCGCAAGTCGTGGCTGATCTTGGACACGGCGCTGCCCAGTTGCGCAAGCCGATCCTTTTGGCGCAAGGCGGCGATGAGGTCGGTCTGCAGGCTTTCCAGGGCCTCTTCGGCTTCGCGCAGTTCAGTCACGTTGGCCTGCGGGGTGATGATGCGGCGCACGTCCTCGGGGGCCTGGGCATACCGCTGCATGTGCCCCACCACGCCCCGGATCGGTTTGACGAGGATGATCTGCACTGCGAGGAACAAGAGCCCCGCGGTAAAGATCGAAATCACCGCCGACAGGATCAGAATGCGTATGCCGTAGTCGATCATCGCCATGCGCAGGGATGCCGTGTTCATGGTCACTTCGATCAGCAGACCGGCCTCGCGCGTGGGTGCGCCGATCACCCGGATCACGTCGGGTTCGGGATCGATCAGCCGTGCGAGCGCGTCGCGGATCAGCACCACCGCGGTGCCATCGCGCAAATCGAACGTCGCCTCGATTGGTTCGGGCATCGGCGTGGACAGCATCAACTGCCGCGCCTCGTCGCGGCGCAGCACCACGTTGAAGACGCCGGCGTTTTCCAGCAGTTCCTGTTCCAGTTCGCTGTCGATCATGTCGTCGGCCAGCAGCGCCAACGACGCGATCTGCGCCCGTTCAAGGCGGTTGATCAGATAATCTTCGCGGAACCGGGCGATCGACGGCACAAAGATCAATATCTCGGCCAGCATCACGAAAATCGTGGTGAGGATCAGGAAACGGCCGGACAGAGACTTCAACATGGGCGTATGTGGTCAGGGAAGCACGCGCTGCACAAGTCCCACAACGGTTTTTACCAGTGTGCTTTCGAACAGGCGCGGGCTGAAATAAGCGCCCGCGGCGCGTTTGTTGACCTCGCTGATGGTGGGATACGGGGCGACCATGCCGACGATTGCGCTCATCTTCATCTTGTTGGCGATGGCCATGGACCACAGGGTAATCAGTTCCCCGGCCTGCATGCCGACGATGGAGGCGCCAACCGGGCGGCCCTTGACCACCATCAGCTTGATCAGGCCCTTTGTCTTGCGTTCGGCGATGGCGCGATCGTTGTGTTCATATTCGAACCGCACGACTTCGACCTTGTCGCCGTGTGTGGCGCGCGCCTGCGCTTCGGTCAGGCCGACCTGCGACAGTTCCGGCTCGGTATAGGTGGCCCACGGGATGTGTGCCGTGCTTTGTTTCGAGGGCAGTCCGAACAGCATCGACCGGATGATCACGCCCGCATGGTACCCCGCCACGTGGGTGAATTGCAGACCGCCTGCCACGTCGCCGATGGCATAGACCCGCCGGTTGGTGGTTCGCAGGCTGTCATCGACCTTGATGCCTGCGCGCGTTGTCTCGATCCCGGCAGTGTCGAGGCCGAGGTTATCGGTGTTGCTCTTGCGTCCGACAGCGACAAGCACGTGTGACCCGGCAAAGCTGCGCCCGTCTTCGGTGTGAATCGTCACGCCGGTGTCGGTCTTTTCCACGCGGGCGGCCTTGGCCTCTTCGACGATCTCGACACCCTCGTCGCGCAAGGTGTCCAGCACGATGGCCGCGAGTTCGGGATCGTCCTTGCCCATGGCCTTGGCGCCTTCGATCACCGTCACCTTTGACCCAAGCCGCCGATGCGCCTGAGCCATTTCCATGCCGATGGGACCACCGCCGATGATCAGCAAGTGATCGGGTTGGTCGCGCAGGTCCCACAGGTTTTCGTTGGTCAGATAGTCGACTTCGTCGAGCCCGGGGATTGGCGGGACCAGCGGGCTGGACCCGGTGGCGATCACGATGCGGCGGGCGGTAATCACGTGGTTGCCCGCCTGCACCTCACGATCCGAGATAAAGTGCCCGAATTCGCGAATGACGCGGACGCCGAGACCTTCGAACCGTTCCTGACTGTCGACCGGTGCGATCTGGGCGATCACGCCTGCCACGTGATCCTTGGCCGCGGCGTAGTTCACCGCCGGATCATTGTCGGCCACGCCATAGGCGGTGCTGTTGCGTTGGGCATAGGCGTGTTTGCCGCTGGCGATCAGCGCCTTGGAGGGCACGCACCCGTAGTTGAGACAGTCCCCGCCCATCTCGTGTCCTTCGAGCAGAACAACGTTGGCCCCCATCTGGCTGGCGCCTGCCGCAACCGACAAGCCGCCCGACCCCGCCCCGATGACGAGGATGTCCGCCTTGATCCGTTCCATGATTAGACGCCTTTCTTGCCTGTGATGGCCTTGACGATCATCGGCAGCAGCGACAGTGCCGCGAGGCCAAGGATCGGGAGCAATACGTGCGGTTCGAAGATAATGCCCAAATTGGGCGTTTCACCGCGCTCGAAAACCTCGCCAAGGCCCGCCCCGACAGAATTATAGACGACCGATCCGGGGATGATGCCAAAGAAGGTCGACACCACGAAGCGGTAGGTCGGCACCTGCACGAAAGCCGGAACGAGGTTTGCCATAAAGAAGGGCACGACAGGCACGAGGCGAATGAAAAACAACATCGACCACTGGTTTTCGTCGATCCCGTCCTTGATCCGTTTCACGAGCCCCTTTGAGCCTTCCAACCGCGCGCCGAGCGTGGCGCCAAAGCCGTGGCGCGCGGCAAGGAAGATGATCGTGGCACCGATCGTGGCCGCGCTGACAGTAAAAAGCGTGCCGAACAGTGTGCCGAACAGAAACCCGCCGGTGAGCGTGGCAATCGTTGCCCCCGGCAGTGAAAAGGCGACCATGACCACATAAAACGACATGTAGACCAGCGCCGTCGCGATGTAGTTGTTGTTGCGGAAATCCAGCAGCACCTGGCGATTGTCCGCCAGCGCCTGAAAGCTGAGATAGTCGCGGAACAGAAAGAACCCGGTCGCAGCCACCACGAGGATCCCGAGAATGGGCAGGTTGCGTGCAAGCGCGCTTTTTTCGGATGCGGTGGTATCTGACATCTTTCCGTCCTCGGGTTGTGCGTCGTTGCCTGTTTATATTGAGATCGAAACGGCCAGAGGGCGAGATGCCTCACGCGTGGTTGATGAAATGTCTGGGTTTTGCGGTTTTGACGGGGCGTCGCGGGGACGGATTGAAACATTCGGGGCGTTCGGGCCACGTTTCTTGTAGTAACACGCTGATTTTCCGCGCGCGCAGGGGTGGACTTGGGCGCAAGCGGGCTTTAATGGACGGGCTTCGAACACCGCCACGTCCCGAATCCGCGGGAGATGTGGCACAACCAATTCGGAGCCACTGCGATGAAACGCACCTTTCAACCTTCGAACCTCGTGCGCAAGCGGCGCCACGGTTTTCGCGCGCGCATGGCCACCAAAGCCGGCCGCAAGATCCTGAATGCTCGCCGTGCCCGTGGCCGCAAGTCGCTGAGCGCCTGATACCAGCGCAAGAGCTGTTACCGCGATGACCCCGCGACCGGATCCTCTGAACCCACCTGAAACAGGCGGGACGGAGGCTCGGGCGGGGTCTTTGCCGTTTGAAACAATGCGCAAACGGTCCGATTTTTTGCGCGCAGCCCGCGCGCGACGGGTGGCAACCCCGGGCTTTGTCCTGCAAATCCGCGCACGGCGCGATGCGGATGGTCCGATGCGCGTCGGCTTTACCTGTTCAAAAAAGGTCGGGAACGCTGTGGCGCGCAACCGCGCCAAGCGGCGCCTGCGCGCGTTGGCGCGCGCGGTGCTGCAGGACCATGGGCGTGCTGGCACCGATTACGTCCTGATTGGGCGCGCCGATGTCACGGCCACGCGCCCCTTTGCCCTGATGCAGGATGACCTGCGCAGCGCGCTGAAGCGGTCGCAATGACCCCGCTGGCCTTTGTCTTTTCATTGCCGGTGCGTGCCTACCGGCTGATCTTTTCCCCGTGGGTCGGGTTCAACTGCCGATATCAGCCAACCTGCTCGGCCTATGCGCTGGAAGCGCTGGCCAAGCACGGCGCGATCAAGGGCGCGTGGCTGACCGCCAAGCGCATCGGTCGCTGCCACCCGTGGGGTGGTGATGGCTATGACCCGGTGCCGCCCGACGCGCCTGATCGCTCCCGCGGGGAGTAGGGTAGAATGAGGGGGTAGCGGGAGCGATCGTTGGCAGCGCAGTCACTGCGGGTCGGAACGCTCGGGAAAACTATCAAGCGCCTAAGTTGAACTTTATACTACCTATAATAGAAATCAAGACATTTTTCCGTCGCTCTTTCTGAGGCCATGCCCTCCGGCTATACCTGTGACAGACAGCGACCCGGCAGGCGAACACATGCTAGACCAAAGTGACGATATTCACCCCCTGTTTGCCGGTGCCCCCGGCACGACGGAATTCAAAAAGCTGCGCAAGCGGATCATCCGCTATACCCGCGAGGCCATCGAGCAGTACGGTATGGTCGCGCCCGGCGCGCGCTGGCTGGTGTGTTTGTCCGGCGGCAAGGACAGCTACACGCTGCTGGCCGCCTTGTATGAACTGAAATGGCGCGGATTGTTGCCGGTTGAACTATTGGCCTGCAATCTGGATCAGGGCCAACCCGGTTTTCCCGGGACGGTGCTGCCGGAGTTTCTGGAACGCATGGGTGTTCCCCACCGGATTGAGTATCAGGACACCTATTCGATTGTCGTCGACAAGGTCCCGCAAGGGCGGACCTATTGCGCGCTGTGTTCGCGTCTGCGGCGGGGCAACCTTTATCGCATCGCGCGCGAAGAAGGTTGTTCCGCGGTCGTGCTGGGGCACCATCGCGACGATATTCTCGAGACGTTCTTTATGAACCTGTTTCACGGCGGACGCCTGGCGACGATGCCGCCCAAACTGGTGAACGAAGAAGGCGATCTGTTTGTGTACCGTCCGCTGGCGCACGTGGCCGAGGCCGATTGCGACCGATTTGCCCGCGCAATGAACTATCCGATCATACCCTGCGATCTGTGTGGCAGCCAGGATGGGCTGCAACGCCAACAGGTCAAACAGATTCTTGACGGCTGGGAGGCCAACAGCCCCGGTCGGCGTCAGGTCATGTTTCGCGCCTTGATGAATGCGCGTCCCTCGCATCTGCTGGACCCGAACCTGTTTGATTTCAAGGCGTTGGTGACCGCGGACACGCAAAACGCAGACAATTCGAACGAAATTCCAGACTTGCGTTAAGCGCTCGGTCACCTAGGCCCGCTACCCCTGTCCACCCGGGCAATCCGCGTCCGGAGAAAACGCAACAAGGGTGGCAAGATGAATTGGCGCGAACCAAACCTGTGGACCAAGCTTGTAGAGCGGGGCAAGGCGGTTTTGCACGGTCCACAGCTGCTGACGCTGGTTCCTGCGGTGACCCTTGGGGCTTTTTGGGTCGGCGGCGAGTTTGCGCTTTTGGCGGCGGCATTGCTGTTACCGATCCTGTGGGTCGCCGCGGGCGGCAGCCTTTCGACCTTTTCCATGCGCAAGCACGTGCTGACCAAAGGGGCGGTGACGCCTGAACTGTTTGCCGATACCGTCGAAAACACGCGTACTGCCGCACATGCCGCACGCAAGGCCAGTACCGTGCTCGCGATCGAATTGGATGATTTCAACGCCTTGCGCGACCGCTTCGAACCCGCGGCGGCAGATCGTATACTTGCCGTAATCAGTGACCGGATCATCGCCGCCTTGCGCGACCAGGACACCGTATCCCGTATCGGGGATTGCCGGTTTGGCGTCTGCGCGCAACCCGTGGTGCACATCGATCTGGAAAGCTGCATCCAGATGGCCAGCCGGATACAGGAAACCATCGAAGAGCCCATCGCCCTGGACGGCACCACGGTGTATGTTACCGCCTGCGTCGGATTTTGCATGCTGGGGCGGGCACCCGGCACCAATGGCAAAGCGTGGACCAACGCCGCCATCGTTGCCCTGACGGAGGCGCAAAAGCGCGGCCCGGGGTCAGTACGCGCCTATTCCGCAGAATTGCAGAACCTGCTGAAACGCCGCGCCGACATGCGCGAGGAAGTCGTGGTTGCGCTGGAAAAAGG
>JBCBCR010000081.1:0-13336 GCA_038530495.1 Pseudomonadota bacterium
AGGATTTTGGAGTTGGAATCCATGACCGCCTTTGCAGTTATAGACCCAGCCGATTTAGAGGCCATGGTTCGACGTGTCGTTCGCGAAGAACTGGGCGCTGCGGGATCAAAGAGCGAGTGGGTCACGAAGAAGGAACTGGCCAAGAGCCTAGGCCGCGACGTGCGTACCGTCGAACGCAGAATCAACTCAGGCGAATTGGAAACACGCGACGTGTGTGGCGTGGTGATGGTCCGCCTACCTGAGCCGCTTCGCTAGCTCTTCCGCGCTTTCCTCATAGTAGACCATCAGCATACGCAGGTCCTTGTGGCCGGTGATCCTCGCCAACTCCATCGGGTTGAACACCTTGGATAGCCGCGTGGTCCCTTCCCTTCGACTGTCGTGAAAAGTGAGACCCTCGATCGCCGCCCGGTTTCGGACCTTTGCAAAGAGCGCGCTGATCTGCGCGGATGTCACGTTGAATAGCAAGTCCTGATCCGGCATCGCCTGAAGGATCTCAATCGCCCTGGGAGACAATGGAACATCCCGCGCTTCGCCGTTCTTTGTCTCGGGCAGGTGCGCGACTGCGGACGAGTAGCTGACATTTTCCATTCGCAAGCCTGCTATCTCGCCAGCCCGCATAGCCGTCTCGCACGCAAACTCGAACGCCGCGTACGCCCGAGCCGTGGTCCGGGTGTAGTTTCCGCCCGCTGCCAAACGCATCGCTTCCATCTCGATTTTTGTCGGACGCCTGCGACGAGCCGGTGGCTCCTTTGGCCGTCCAACGTCAGTCAGCGGGCTTTTGTCAATGAGGCCCCATTCACGGCGCGCATGATGAAGCACCGCAGACAGGAGGTTCATTTCGCGCTTAACAGAGGCACCAGATACATCGCGCAGACGTCGATCGCGCCAATCGGCGAAATCCGAAGGGCGCAGGTCGCCAATGGCCTTCTCGCCAATGACGTCCTTTTGCAGGCGCTCAAGCCTGATCTGCTCCCAATGATATCCGCGTTTTCCGCTGGACACCTCACGCGCATAGCGGTCCATCACATCGGCAAACTTTGCCCGGGACGCTGTTGAGATCTCCGTGTCGAGGAGATGCTCCTCGCGCGCGGCCCACCGTTTGGCTTCAGCTTGGGTCGAGAACGTCTTTGATCTGCGAATCCCTCGCTTAAAGACTTCCGCCCTCCAGCCGCTCTTATACCTTCGAAAAGACGCCATAGAATCTCCGCACGTGCGTACGCATTTGCGTAGTCGTACGTCGTTTGGTGTCCTTTGGTGAACTGTTTTGGCTGAGAAACTGCGATTTTTCAGTGGAAATGTCGCTATTTGTCAGAGCGTGTCGTCTTATGTCGCGGTATCTGGTGCCCCCACACGGACTCGAACCGCGGACCTACTGATTACAAATCAGTTGCTCTACCAGCTGAGCTATAGGGGCACTGCGCGGCACGCATAATCAAAGGCCTGCGCGCGTGCAAGACGGATTTCAGGCGCGCGCGGTGTTTCCTCTGCAAATTTTTGCGATATACCGGGCTGCGAGCCAACCACAGACAGCCCAACCATGCAGATCGTCCTTCACGCAGGCGCCCATTTCACCGAGGAAGACCGGCTGCTGCGCACGCTTCTCAACAACAAGGAGGCGTTTTCCCAGCGCGGTGTCGCGGTGCCCGGGCCAAGCAAGTACAAGGGCCTCCTGCGCGACACGCTCAACGCGATGAACGACACCGCCCCCGCGCCCGATGCCCGCGAGGTGATGCTGGATCTGATCCTCGACGACGAAAATGCCGACAGGCTGATCCTGCAGCAGGAGTTTCTCTTTGGCGCCCCCCGCGCCGTGGTGCGCGAGGGCATGATGTACGCGCTGGCGCCCGCCAAGACAGCGCAGCTTGCCACCCTGTTTGCTGGTGACGAGATCGAACTGTTTATCGCCATGCGCAATCCCGCCACGTTTCTGCCGGCGCTCTTTGCCCAAGCACCGCAGGAGGACATGATTTCGTTTCTGCGCGGCGCCGATCCGTTTTCGATCCGCTGGTCCGATACCATGCGCGCCATCCGCGCCGCGGCCCCCGAAATCACGATCACCACATGGTGTTTCGAGGACATGCCGATCATCTGGGCGCAGATCATCCGCGATATGGCCGCACTGGACCACGGGCAAAAGATCAAGGGCGGGTTCGACCTGCTTTCGACCATCATGTCCAAGGAAGGCATGCGCCGCTTCCGCGCCTACCTGCACGAACACCCCAGCATAAACGAGGTGCAAAAGCGTCGGGTCATCGCCGCATTCCTCGACAAGTTCGCGCTCGAGGACGAGATCGAAGAAGAACTGAACGCCCCCGGCTGGACCGACGAGATCGTCGACCGCATCACCGACATCTACGAAGAAGACATTACCGCCGTGGCCCGCATCCCCGGTGTGACGGTGATCGAACCATGACCGACACACCGCCCCTGCACCGCCGGGCTCCAGTGCCGATGGACGACTGCGCAATGGCCCACGCCGTGCAACAGGTGCCCGACAAATGGACGTGGCTGATCCTGCGCCAGTTGATGTTCGGCGTCGGCCGCTTTGCCGACATCCAGTCCGAACTGGGCATTCCCAAATCGGTGCTGGCCGCGCGGCTGGCTGCAATGACCGACAACGGTTTGATCGATAAATCGCCCTACCGCGACGACGGCGCGCGCACGCGGCACGCCTATGTTTTGACCCGAAAGGGCCGCAAGTTCATCCCGGTGTTGCTCGCCCTGCTGCACTGGGGCGAGGCATTTACCCAAGCGCCTGCAGGCAAGCTGACCCTGACCGACCGGCGCACGGGTGACGCGCTGCGCGTCGCACTTGGGCCGGATGGATCGCAGGTGCCGCTGCGACGGTTGCGTCTCGATGCAATGGACGACGGCGCTTAGTTGGCGACGGGCCCAGCCTCAGCCCATGCCCAGCGCTTCTTTGTACATCTCCAGCACCGCCTCTTCTTCGGCGATGTCGTCCTTGTCGCGCTTGCGCAGCGCAATCACCTTGCGCATCACGCGCGTGTCGTAGCCGCGCGCCTTGGCCTCGGCCATGACCTCTTTCTGTTGGTCCGCAATGTCCTTTTTCTCGGCCTCCAGACGCTCGAAACGCTCAATAAACTGGCGCAGCTCATCGGCTGTCACGCGGTAGCTTTCGGCGTTGGTGCTCGTGTCGGTCATGGGGGCCTCGCTGCTGTCGGAACCCGCTGGATAGCGCCACGCCTCCGCCCGTGCAAGGGCGCTTGTACCCGACACCGCGCTGGGGTAGCCCCTGCCCCATGGAACAGACGCAAACCACCACGATTTTCGACATCCTGATCTGGATCGGCGCAGGGTTCACAGTGCTCGGCCTGCTCGGTTTGATCTGGTGCATCCTGACCGTCCTGCGCGCCCGCCGCGCGTCCCTGCCGGATGAAGAGATGCGGGCCGTGATGTCGCGTGTTCTGCCACGCAACCTGGCTGCGCTGTTTGTGTCCGTGATCGGCCTGATGTTGGTGATCCTCGGGATATTCATGGGCTGAAGTCGGGCGACGTTCATTGCATCGCCAGATCGACGGCTTTCAGCGACTGCTCAACAGGATCAACCCGTGCCGCATCACACGACGCGCAGGCGACCTCTTGTATTTGGGAACGCGGCACTGAGCGGTGCATGCGCCCGGCAAATCCTCGCACCGGCCCCCCACCCGGCCGCTGCGCCCGCCGCCCGCTATGGACACCTGTACCGCAGCCGCCTACGGTTCCGCGCTATGGATATGCGCCAAATCACCCCGACCTATTTCGTCTCCCCGCAGCTTGACCCAGCGGACATGGCCGAGGCGGCCGCCGCCGGCATCACGACGATCATCTGCAATCGTCCGGATGACGAAATCCCGCCTTCGCATCACGCTGCAACAATGGCTGATGCCGCCGCGCGCGTCGGACTTGATTTCCACGCGCTGCCGCTGACCCACCAGACCATGACGCCCGACAACGTTGCCATGCATGCTCGCATCATCGCCGAAGCCCGTGGGCCCGTGCTTGCTTACTGCGCCTCGGGCACGCGATCGACGGTGGCCTGGACGCTCGGCGCTGCCGCGGACATGGGCGTGGATGCGGTTCTGGATGCTGCTGCATCGGGCGGCTACGATCTGTCGGCACTGCGTCCGACACTCGAGGCCGCCGCCGCCCATGCTCGCTGACAGCTTTGCGCTGATTTCCGCAGGACAGGTGCGCTCAACTTTCGCCACGTTCTGAACGAAATAGAGATGCGTGCCGGTGTCGGCTGATGACAAGAAATCCCGGTTTTGAAGACACCTACAGCGCCGTGTACAGCGCCGTGCCGCTGAAATCGCTTGGCAAACCCGCCAACACAACAGCCCAACGCACACCAGAAAACTATGCCTAACCGGCTGCCTTGATCGGCGGCAAGTCCGGCAGATCGGCGAGATCGGGCAGATCGGCAAGATCCGGTAGGTCTTCGAGGTCGGGCAGATCGGCATCCACGGGACCAGATGCGGCGGGCTCCTTAAGCGGCGGCAGATCGGGCAAGTCAGGCAGCGCACCCGCGTCTGGCAAATCCGGCAAATCGGGCAGGTCAGGCAAATCAGGCAACGCAGGCACGGACGCGTCGCCCGCGTCCAGCGACGGCAGGTCCGCGTCCAATACCTCCTGCGCGAGCGATAGATCCACGGGCGGCACCGCACCCGTGTCTTCTGCCCGGCCCTTGCGATCCGTAAACCTGATCGTCGGCACATCGGCGTCCGCCAGATCGCTTTCGCGCCGCATCGGCGTATCGGCGTGTTGCGGGCGCGCTTTGGGTTTGACCGCGCGCACCCCGTCCACATGGCCGACGGTCCCGCGGCCGACGATCCGGCCCGTGCGTGTTGTCATCATCACCTGCGGGAAATAGCCCGACGGCAGGTCCAGCACGTCCCCCGGCTGCAACACGCGCACCGCATCCAGCGACATCGGCACCTGGCACACCACCATTTCCAGCGTGGCATGCACACCCATCACCGTGTCGACCATCTGCGGCTTGGCCGCAGCCTCGGCTTCGGCCTCCTCGGTCAGACCACTGCTCCCGGGCTCGGGCACCGGCAGGAAAAAGCTCAGCTCCCCCTGCCGCACGCCCTGCGCCACATCCACCGTCAGCCGTACTGCCACGTATTCGCGGGCCTCAAGCGTGATGCACAGCGTGCGCACGTCCTCGGCCTTGACCCCAAAGCGGAACCCTTCAAGCAGCGCGCGTTCCGCCGCGTCGTCCAGCAAACCGGGCACCTGTTCCAGCAACGCATCCACCAGCGGGGCACACATCGCCGCATCGGTGCGCGTCATCGCCCGCGCGGTCCCGTCATCCTCGCGCACCACGCCCAGCGTCTGCTGCTGGATCAACCCGCCCACAAGCGCGCGGTCCAGCATCACGGCCCCGCGCATCCGGTTCGGCCCGTCCAACTGCAAAAGCAGCGCCTCGTCGGACAGCTGTTCGGCCATGTCGTCGCCCGGCACGGTCTGCACCACCGCGCCCAGCATCGCCAGCGGCATGTCCAACAGCTCATCCGCCACCCGCGCCAACGCCAACCGCATCCCCTTTTGCAAGGTGATTGCGCGCGCCTGATGATGGGCACGGCCAGCGCTTGCCAACCGGTGCAGCGCATTTGCTGTATCGTTTGTGTCCATAATTCTCAGACAGCGGGCCTGTTCATCCCGCCATTTTTAGGCGCGATTGGTTACCAAGGCATTGAAAGCGGCGGGCAAGCCGAAACTATTGCGCAGCCATCGCCGCCTCCCGCGGCAGGCTGACACAGTTATTGCGCAGCCATCGCCGCCTCCCGCGGCAGGCTGACGACAAACTCATTGCCCCCCGGCCGCGTCTGCAACGTGATATCCCCGCCCAACCGCAGCATGATCTCGCGGCAAATCGCCAGACCCAAGCCCGCCCCCGGCCCCGGCGTGCCATCGATCCGCGCGAATTTCTCAAAGATCAGGCTGCGCGCGCCCGGTGCGATGGGCGTGCCATTGTCGGCAAAGCGCACCTGCAGCGCACCCGGCCCATCCACCACAGAAATGGTCAGCTTAGGCGGATCGCCGTCACAATATTTATCGGCATTGGAAATAAGGTTGATGAACACCTGCGCCAAGCGATCCAGATCGGTGACCAGCGGCATCGCCTCGTTCAGTCGCCGCCGCTTGATCTGCAACGCGCCCGACCCGCTGGCGCTGGCCGTCACGACGGCCTGTTCCAGAACGTCCTCCAGACGCCCCTCCTGCACGTTCAGGTTCACCTGCCCGTTCTCCAGCACGCTCAGATCCAGCAGATCATCCAACAGCCGCGTCAACCGGATCGCCTCTCCATGAATGATCGAGGCATATTTGGTCTTTTCCACCTGCCCCATGCCCTCGGTGTCGCGCAGGATTTCCGAAAACGACCGGATCGACGTCATCGGCGTGCGCAGCTCGTGGCTGATCTGGCTCAGGAACGCGTCCTTTTGCACCGACAGCGCGGTCAGCTTTTCATTGGCCTCGCGCAATTGGCCTGCTGTGCGGGTCAGCTCGGCGCTCTTGGCCTCAAGCTGGTTGGAATATTCCAGGATCTGCGCGGATTCGTCGGCCACCGCCATCAGGTCCTCGACCGACACAGACGCGCCGCCCGCCACCTGCCCGATCATCGCGTGCGCCGTGGCCGCGCCCACCGATCCGGCCAGTTCCCGCTCGAGCGCCTGAAGGAACGCCTGGTTGGGTTCGGGCAAATGCCCCGCCCGCCCCTGCCGCGCGGCCTCGCGCCGGAACAGCGCCTGCGCCTCGTCTGGGCCAAGGATGCGCTGCGTCATGATCATCAGGTCTTCGGACGTGGCCAAAGCTGCCTGCCATTCGCGCGGCGCGCCCGAATGTTCAAACACGTTGACGAACTGCGCGCCCTGCAACCGTTCCAGCGGCGTGGGGAACGTAACCAGCGAGACGACAACAAACAGCGCCGTGTTCAGCGTCAGCGACCACACAACGGCGTGCACTGTCGGATCCAGCCCCTCGATCCCGAACAGCGCCTGCGGTCGCAACAGGCCGACGCCCCACGGTCCTTCGGCCAACATCCGCGCCGACATCGCTCCATCGGGGCCAAAACTCGGCAAAAGCGACGCATAGACCCAGATCACGAACCCGGCGAGCAGCCCCGCCAACGCCCCCCAGCGCGATGCGCCGCGCCAAAAGATGCCGCCGATCAGCGCGGGCAGGAACTGCGCGACGCCCACGAACGAGATCAGGCCAATCGCCGCCAGCGCGGCCCCGCCCCCCGACATCCGGTAATAGAGATAGCCCAAACCAAGGATCACCATGATCGACGCGCGCCGCGACAACAGCACCACTTGCCGCACGTCCCCCGACATCTGCGCCCCGTCCACCGACCGCGCCGACAGCCAGACCGGCATCACGACATGGTTCGACACCATCGTGCCCAGCGCCAGCGTGGCCACGATCACCATCGACGTGGCCGATGAGAAGCCTCCCAGAAAACTCAAGCCCGCCAGCCCCGCGCGCCCCTCGCTCAGCGGGATGGTCAGCACAAACAGATCCGGATTTGATCCCGCGGGCATCAGGTCAAGGCCCACGACCGCAATCGGCACCACAAACAGGCTCATAAGGGCGAGGTAGACAGGAAACGCCCACGACGCGATCTGCAAGTGCCGCTCGTCATCGTTTTCAACCACCAGCACCTGGAACATGCGCGGCAGACACAGGAACGCCGCCGCCGACAACGCCGTCAGCGCGGCCCAGCGCGACCGGTCCATCTGCCACTCGCCGATGGGCGAGGCGTCGATGCGCTCCAGCATCGGCATCACACCGCCCGCAATGCCCCAGACCACGAACACGCCCACCGCGATCAGTGCCACCAGCTTGACCACGGCCTCAACCGCGATGGCCATGACCACGCCGCTGTGGCGTTCGTGGATGTTGAGCGTGCGGGTGCCGAACAGAACGGTGAACAGCGCCAGCCCAAAGGCGACCCAGAACCCGACGGACGCCTGGCTCAGGCTGTCGGCCTCTCCGGGATCGGCAAAGGCGCCGAGCGACAGGGTCACCGATTGCAGCTGCAGCGCGATGTAGGGTGTCACGCCGATGACCGCCATCACCGTGACCACGATGGCCAGCAGGTTCGACTTGCCATAGCGCGCTGAAATCAGGTCGGCGATGGACGTGGCGCGCTGTGCCCGGCCAATGCGCACGAGCTTGCGCAGCACCCACCACCAGCCCAGCATGATCAGGCTGGGACCGAGGTAGATCGTGACAAACTCCATCCCCGACCGCGCGGCATAGCCCACGGCCCCGTAAAACGTCCACGCGGTGCAGTAGATCGACAGTGACAGCGTGTAGATCCACGGTGACCGGATCCAGCCGCCGCGCCCGCGCGCATTGGCGCGTTCCGCAAAGAACGCGATGGCAAAAAGGAACGCAACATAGACCAGGCAAACGCCGACCAGCTGGTTGACGGATGTCACAACGGATCCTCTTGGGCGGCCTCACCGTCGGTAACAGGCCCACCCGTCAGCCACAGCGCCCGCCACAACAGCAACGCTACCGCGATCAGCACCGCCCAGACGACAAAGACATAGGTGATCGCCCGCGACATAGGCACCGAGGCCACCGCATCGTCCGCGCCCGAGGGCCAGAACAGCGGCAACATGAACAGCATAACGCCAAGGATCGGCAGCAACCGCAACGCATCCATCAGGCGGCGGCGGCGATAGCTGCGCCGCTCAAGGAAAACAGACGGGGGGACCGCGCCCCTCAACGCGCCAGCTCAACGAGATCACGCACCGCCGTCATCACTTCGAGATTGGAAAACGGCTTGGTCATGAACCGGCTCACACCGGCCCGTTCCGCCTCTTCCCTGTCGCGCTTCTGGCCGCGCGCGGTCAGCATCAGGATCGGCAACCGGGCATAGTCCGGCTCGGCGCGCAACTCGCGCAGGATGTCCAGCCCGCTCTTACCCGGGAGCATATAGTCCAGCACCACGAGATCCGGCACGCGTTCGCGCACCTTGTCCACCGCCGTGGCGCCATCGGTGTGCGTGTCCACTTCCCAGCCTTCGCGGCTCAGCAGGAACCGGATCGCCTCGGTGATATTGGCTTCGTCCTCGACCAACAGCACATGCTTGCCCATGCGCGTCTTCCTCCCCTGGCTGCGCCGCATGTTCCTCCCGCGGCGTCACGTATAAAAAGTATTGGCGAAACCCTGCCACGTTGTCAAAAAATGTCAGAACGGCACGTCGGCCCGGATCAGCAGGCTGACATGGCGCTCGGGTGGCTGATCGGGGGCGGCCACGGGCGCAGGTGCGGCACACGCCATGGCATAAAGGGGGCCGGATCCGCCCCCCCCTTCGCTCAGACAGCCGGTCACGACCTGCCCCGGCGCGCCCTGCGCGCGGCAGATCATGGCCAGCGCCGTGCCGGTCAGCGCACGCCGCCGGATCTGCGCCAGACCTGCGCGCGCCACCGTCATGCCATGGGTGGTGTCCGTCAGAACCAACCCCAGCTTGGTCTCGGGCCGCGCCGCCAGCCGGCGCAGGACCGTCGGCACATCCACATCCAGCGCCGCCGCCAGCGCAATGGGCGCTGCGCCGCAGGTGCCGATGGCCGCCTCAAGTGCTGCGCCCGGTACCCGCGCGATGTCGCGCGCCACCTCGGCCAAAAGCCCCCGCACCCGGTCGCGTGCCGCATCCGAGATCAACAGGAACGACCCTGCGATCATCTCCTCCGGCGTGCCGCTGCCGTCTTCGAGCGGCTCGAACCGGTAACTGTGGGCGGCCAGAAATGCCTCGACCTCCTCCTGCGGCGCGGCCAGCAGATCGGGCGCCTTGGTTTCTGGGTCCAGAAACCGGACCAGGGCCTTTGAACTGTCCGACAGCCGCAGCGAATCCGCGTCGATATTGCGGTGAAACCGCTCGCGCCAATGGCTGTCGATCTCGCCGTCCGACGCAAGGATCGCCGCCGTCGACCGGATCGACGCTGCGGTCGACAGCACCTCGTGCACAGACGCGGCAAGCTCGGGATCATGGCTCAGCCGGTCGTTGAGGGTCTCCACCTGCCGCTCCAGCTGCACCGCGCGGCGATGCGTGCGGGCCAGCGCGTCGGCCCACGCCGGAAACCGGCCCGCGAACTCCTGCACGCGGCTGGCATCCTCACTGGGGACCGCGATGCGTTCGGCGACCTCCGACAGCGTGGCCAGCAGCTCGGCCTCCGCCCCCTGCCGCAACGCGGGCACATCAACCTCCAGCACACCGGCAATGTTGATCAACAGCTTGCCGCCGATTCCGCGGCGGTTATGCTCGATCAGGTTGAGATACGACGCCGAGATGCCCACGCGGCGGGCAAGCTCGGCCTGCCGCAGGCCCACGATCTGGCGCCGCTCGCGGATACGGGTGCCGATCAGCGCATCTTCAGCCATGGGCGCGCGTCCTCCATTATCCCGTCTAATCAATGGGTTTCTGCACCGCCGCGTCAGAAACTTTACACCGCATACCACGGTATTGTGCAAAAGTTTACAAAATAATCACGCGTTTTGATGCGTTTATTGCGATCTTTTCCCGATGCGATGGATATTGCATTTGCACACCTAGGTGCAGCGCGGCGACGTTGAGGAGCGTCGACCGCGCATTTCCAAAACGGGAGGAATTCCATGTCCAAAACACTGTCACGTCGTGGCGTGCTGCAAACCGGTGCTGTTGCCGGTGCAGGTCTCGCGCTTCCGACCTATCTGCGCGCAGATGGCCATTCCGGCTTTACCAACGCGCCCACCGGTTCGTCGGTCACGCTTGGCTTCAACGTGCCCCAGACCGGCCCCTACGCCGACGAGGGTGCAGACGAACTGCGCGCCTATGAGCTGGCGGTCGAGCACCTGAACGGTGGCGGCGACGGCGGCCTGATGAACACGTTCTCGTCCAAGGCCCTGCAGGGCAACGGCATCCTCGGCAAGAAAGTCGAGTATGTGACGGGCGACACGCAGACCAAATCGGACGCAGCCCGCGCATCGGCCCGTTCGATGATCGAAAAAGACGGCGCGGTGATGATCACCGGCGGCTCGTCCTCGGGTGTGGCCGTGGCCGTGCAGGCACTCTGCCAAGAGGCCGGCGTCATCTTCATGGCGGGTCTGACGCACTCCAACGACACCACCGGCAAGGACAAGAAGGCCAATGGTTTCCGCCACTTCTTCAACTCCTACATGTCCGGTGCGGCCCTCGCGCCGATCCTGGGCAACAACTACGGCACCGACCGTAAGGCCTATCACCTGACCGCGGACTACAACTGGGGCTACACCACCGAAGAAGCGGTGCGGACCTCTACCGAAGCGATCGGCTGGGAAACGGTTGCAGCTGTGAAGACACCGCTGACACAAACCGACTTCTCGTCCTACATCGCACCGGTTCTGCAATCGGGCGCGGACGTGCTGGTTCTGAACCACTACGGCGGCAACATGGTGAACTCGCTCACCAACGCCGTGCAGTTCGGCCTGCGCGACAAGGAAGTGAACGGCAAGAACTTCGAAATCGTCGTTCCGCTCTACTCGCGCCTGATGGCCAAGGGTGCCGGTGCCAACGTGAAAGGCATCTTCGGCTCCACCAACTGGCACTGGTCGCTGCAGGACGAAGGCTCCAAGGCATTCGTCAAATCCTTCGGCACCAAGTACGGCTTCCCGCCGTCGCAGGCCGCGCACACCTGCTACGTTCAGGCCCTGCTCTATGCAGACGCCGTGGAACGTGCCGGGTCGTTCAACCCCTGCGCGGTTGGCGAAGCACTCAAGGACTTCGAATTCGACGGCATGGGCAACGGCCCGACGCTGTATCGCGGCGAAGACCACCAGTGCTTCAAGGACGTGCTCGTCGTGAAAGGGAAAGAGAACCCGACCTCCGAGTTCGACCTTCTCGAAATCGTCGAAATCACGCCCGTCGGCCAAGTCACCTACGACGCCTCCATCTTTGGCGGCGAACTGGGTGCCTGCAACCCGGGCGCGTAAACCCATTCGTAGGGCGGGATCACTCCCGCCCTACACCTTACGACCTCTCTCTCTTCATCCCTCCAACCAAAGGTCAGACCGATGGAAGCCATCATCCTGCAAGTCCTGAACGGCCTCGACAAAGGCTCGGCCTACGCGCTCATCGCGCTGGGTCTGACGCTGATTTTCGGCACATTGGGCGTTGTCAACTTCGCCCACGGCGCGCTGTTCATGATCGGCGCTTTCTGCGCCGTTACCCTCAGCCGTATCATCACGCTCAGCCACACTGTCGTGGATGAGACGCAAAAGGACTTTCTGGGCAACCCGCTCAAGGTCGATGTGCCCTACGTCTATGACTGGTTCGGCCAGGCCACGGGGGATGCCATCATCGACTGGGCCGTACCGCTGTCGATCCTCTTTGCCATTCCGGTCATGATCGCCATCGGCGTGCTGATGGAACGCGGGCTGATCAAGCATTTCTACAAGCGTCCCCACGCCGACCAGATCCTCGTGACCTTCGGTCTCGCCATCGTGCTGCAGGAAATCATCAAGTACTACTACGGTGCCAATCCTATCCCCACCCCTGCACCCGAGGCGTTCAAAGGCTCGTTCGATTTCGGCGCTATGCTGGGCTTTGATCCCAACCTGATCATCTATCCCTACTGGCGCATCATCTACTTCATGTTCGCCGCCGTCATCATCGGTGCCGTGTTTGCCTTCCTGCAATTCACCACCTTCGGGATGGTCGTGCGCGCAGGCATGGCCGACCGGGAAACCGTGCAGCTTCTGGGCATCAACATCGACAAGCGGTTCACGCTAATGTTCGGCCTTGCTGCGGCGGTCGCGGGTCTGGCGGGCGTGATGTACACGCCGATCAACTCGCCGAACTACCACATGGGCATGGACTTCCTCGTGCTCAGCTTCGTGGTGGTGGTTGTGGGCGGCATGGGCTCGCTGCCCGGCGCTGTCGCGGCCGGGTTCCTTCTCGGTATTCTCGAAAGCTTTGCGTCGATGCGCGAAGTGCTCGAGATCCTGCCCGGCATCAACCAGATCATCATCTACCTTGTTGCCATCATCATTCTGCTGACCCGTCCCCGGGGCCTCATGGGCCGCAAGGGCGTGATGGAGGAGTAAGACCATGTTCGGACTAGACGCAAAAGACACCCGCCTCCTGGTCATCGTGGCCATCATGACGGCCGCGGCACCCTTCCTTCTGAACCCGTTCCCCGAAGCCTCGGGCCTGGCACAGTTCAACGCGGGCTACCCCGACCTGATGCAGCGCTTCGTGATCTTCGGGATCTTTGCGATCGGCTTTAACATCCTCTTCGGCCTCACCGGCTATCTCAGCTTTGGCCATGCGGCCTTCCTGGGCGTGGGCTCCTACTCCGCGGTG
>JBCBCR010000082.1:0-13310 GCA_038530495.1 Pseudomonadota bacterium
GCACCGTGCGCGAGAATGTGGGCCTTGGCCTCGAACTGGGGGGCATGTCCGGGCAGGAACGCCGCGCCCGCGTCGAGGCGCAGTTGGACCTCGTGGGCTTGGGCGAATGGGCCGACCGCAAGGTGGGGGAATTGTCCGGTGGCATGCAGCAGCGCGTCGGGTTGGCCCGCGCCTTTGCCACCGAAGCGCCGATCCTGTTGATGGACGAGCCGTTTTCCGCGCTCGACCCACTGATCCGCACGCGGTTGCAGGATGAGCTGTTGGAACTGCAGGCGCGTCTGAACCGCACCATCATCTTTGTCAGCCACGATCTGGACGAGGCGTTCAAGATCGGCAACCGCATCGCCATCATGGAAGGTGGCCGCATCGTGCAAAGCGGGACGCCCACCGACATCTACACCGCGCCCGCCAACGACTATGTCGCGGATTTTGTCGCCCACATGAATCCGCTGGGCGTGTTGCGCGCGCTGGACGTGGTCGAACCGGGGCAGGGCGAGACGGAGGTCAACGCGGACATGCCGCTGGCCGATGTGATGTCGTGCCTGACCGAAAACAACGCGCCGCTGTCGGTGATCGACGACGGCAAGGTCGTGGGCAAGATCACCCGCAAGTCGGTGCTGCAAAAGCTGCAGATGAAGTGACACCGGCGGCGGGCGTGCCGCTGTCCGCATGTGGGTGGGCGCCGGGCGGCTCAGCGCGTGAGAATCGGCGTTCCACTGCCAAGACCTTTTAAAAAATCGCACCTATTCTGACGCCGCGGGCCGCTGGACTACAGCCAATGTTGGCAGCCACCGAGCGGCCTTGCGGCGGTCGCATGGCGCGCACGTAGATGTTGCCACCGTGTCGCTGCTGGCGCACACGCAGATCAACCTGGGTGCGCTGTTGCAGGCGCAAGGCGGGTCCGCCAGCGCCAATCCCGCCGATGTGCTGAACCGCGCGACCACTGTCGGATCGGTCATTCATGCGTTGCAAACTTTTTTGCCAAATATCGTGATCAGCGATGTGGTCATCGAGGGACGCGCGCATACGACCGTGCGGGCATCGTCACAGGATCGGATTACCTTTACCGGAGGGGCAGTGGACGCCGGCGACACGACCCGCAGCTTCGGGTCCAAAGAGCTTGTCAGCACGGCGCTGGCCAACCCGATGTCGCCCGACACACGCGATCTGCGGGTCAAACCGGGGCAATAGGATCTGATCCCGGGCATTGCCGCGCCGCTCATCGCGGACGCATTGCACATGCTGCCCGGTGCCCTGCTCAGCGCGGCAATCGCCAAAACAGGGGCGCCGCCAAACAGCCAGATACGAGGCTTTTTTCTACCTGTATTGTTTTCCTGCACAGGTGCACGGGGATTGTGGAAACACAATGTCGGTCGCCCCGGTTTTCTGGTGATCTGGGGTTCAGCATGCCATCGGGGTCGATTTGCCTGTCGGCGAATGCTGTCAACCTATTGAATTAACGTAAGTTTCAAGCGCACTCTAAACGTTCACCACGCCCGTATCCAACACGTTTTCCATCGACACATAGGTCGAGGTCGACGCCACGTGCGGCAGCTGGGAAATCTGCTCGCCCAACACGCGGCGGTAGGCGGCGATGTCGCGCGTTCGCACCTTGAGCAGGTAGTCGAACCCACCCGCGATCATGTGGCAGGCCTCGACCTCCGGGATCGCGCGAACCGCCGCGTTGAACGCCGTCAGCGACCCCTCGCGCGTGTCCGCCAGCTTGATCTCGAGGAAAGCGACATGCTCCAGCCCCAGCTTGGTGGCCGACAGTTCGGCGCGGTAACCGGTGATCACCCCGATGGATTCCAACCGCCGGACGCGGGCGGTCACCGGCGTTTTCGAAAGACCCACGCGTTGCCCGAGGGCGGTCATCGAAATCCGCCCTTCGGTGGCCAGAACGGAAAGGATGCGATGATCCAGAATGTCCAAGTTATCCGCTTCACTCATGCTTTTCGTCCATCCAAGCGTGTCATTTTGCGATTTCTGACCATAGGTTGCAGATAAACGGCCGAAACGCCTGTGCGCAAGATGCTATCATCGCGCCACCATACGGAGTGTTGCCGATGATCGATACCCACCCGCGCCTCGATGTAAACAAACGCCGCCCAGAAGCAGACGTGATCGCCGATCTGACCACAATGGCGGCGCTGGATGCGCAGGCGCGCGACCGGATCGTTGCCCGGGCCACGACCTATGTGGAACAGATCCGCGCGGCCGCCGATCCGGGACTGATGGAGGTATTTCTTGCTGAATACGGGCTGTCCACCGACGAAGGCGTCGCCCTCATGTGTCTGGCCGAAGCGCTCTTGCGCGTGCCGGATGCCCACACCATCGACGCGTTGATCGAAGACAAGATTGCGCCATCGGACTGGTCGGCGCATTTGGGGCACTCAACCTCGCCGCTGGTCAATGCCTCGACCTGGGGCCTTTTGCTGACGGGGCGTATCTTGGAAGATGGCGATCCGGGGATCGCGGGCACCTTGAGGTCAATGTTGCGGCGCCTGGGCGAGCCGGTCATTCGCACCGCCGTCAGCGCCGCGATCAAGCAGATGGGCCGCCAGTTTGTGCTGGGGGAGGATATCGACGCCGCCATGACCCGCGCCCGCGGGATGGAGGCCAAGGGCTACACCTATTCCTACGACATGCTGGGCGAGGCGGCGATGACCGCCGCGGACGCCGCGCGTTACGCCGATGCTTATGCGGGCGCCATTGCGCGGATTGCCAAAGGTTGCGACGGCGATGACATCACCGCCAACCCCGGGATTTCTGTCAAACTGTCCGCGCTGCATCCGAGGTACGAGGTCGCGAAAACCGACCGCGTCATGGACGAACTGGTGCCTATGCTCACGGCCCTTGCGCGCCGGGCGGCGGATGCGGGGATGGGCCTGAATGTCGACGCAGAAGAGGCGGACCGCCTCGGCCTGTCGCTGCGGGTGATCGAGGCCGTGCTGGCCGATCCGGCGCTGGCCGGTTGGGACGGGTTCGGCGTGGTGGTGCAGGCCTATGGCCGCCGCGCGGGCGACATGATCGACGCGCTTTATGAACTCGCGCAGGTGTATGACCGCCGCATCATGATCCGTTTGGTCAAGGGCGCCTACTGGGACACCGAGGTGAAACATGCGCAGGTTCAGGGCCTGACCGACTTCCCTGTCTTTACCCGCAAAGCCGCCAGCGACGTCAGCTTTATCGGCCTTGCCCGCAAGCTCTTGGGCCTGACCGACCGCATCTATCCGCAATTTGCCACCCACAATGCGCATTCCGTCGCTGCCGTTTTGGAGATGGCCCGCGACCTGCCGCACGGTGCATTCGAGTTTCAGCGCCTGCATGGCATGGGCGAGGCGCTGAACGATCTGGTGCTGGCCGAGGTCGGTACAAGCTGCCGAATCTATGCCCCCGTCGGCGCGCACCGTGACCTGCTGGCCTATCTGGTGCGGCGGCTGCTGGAAAACGGGGCCAACTCGTCCTTTGTGCACCAGATCGTCGACACCGACGTGCCCGCATCGCATGTCGCCGCCTGTCCCTTTGCTGCCTTGGGTCGCAATGATGCGGCACCGCTGACCACTGGCCCCGATCTCTTTGCCCCGGCACGCAAGAATTCGCGCGGCTTTGATCTTAACGACGTGACGGTCCTCGCACAGATCGACGCCGCGCGTACACGACCCGCCGGAATACAGGTGGGTCCGGTGATCGCGGGCAAGGTCACCAGCGACACGACCGAAGACATCCTGAACCCCGCCACTGGTACCGCTATTGGCACGGTCACGCTCGCCACGCCTGCCGATGTGGAAACCGCGCTTGCCGCTGCCACCCCGTGGGCCGCTTCGGCCAAAGAACGCGCCGACATCCTGCGCCGTGCCGCGGATCTCTACGAGGCGCATTACGGCGATGCCTTCGGCCTTCTGGCGGCCGAGGCGGGCAAGACCCTGGCAGATGCGGTCGCCGAGCTGCGCGAAGCGGTGGACTTCCTGCGGTACTACGCCTGCGAGGCCGAGGCGCTGACCGCGCCGCCGCGCGGCATCTTCACCTGCATCAGTCCATGGAACTTTCCGCTGGCGATCTTCACGGGCCAGATCGCGGCGGCGCTGGCCGCGGGCAACGCGGTGCTCGCCAAACCCGCGGAAACAACGCCCGCCATTGCCGCGTGGGCCGTGGCGCATTTGCACGACGCTGGCGTGCCGCGCGACGCGTTGCAGCTGTTGCCGGGGGCAGGGGACGTGGTCGGTGCGCGCCTGACGTCGGACGCGCGGGTGCATGGCGTCGCCTTTACCGGATCGACGGCCACCGCCCGGCGCATCCAGACGGCCATGGCCCAAGGCTGCGCACCCGGCACGCCGCTGATCGCCGAAACCGGCGGGTTGAACGCGATGATCGTCGACAGCACCGCGCTGCCCGAACAGGCGATCCGCGACATCATGGTGTCCGCCTTTCAATCTGCGGGGCAGCGGTGCTCGGCGCTGCGCTGCCTTTACGTGCAAGAGGACATCGCCGCGCCGTTCCTCGACCTGCTGACCGGCGCGATGGACCAGTTGGCGTTGGGTGACCCGTGGGACATCGCGACCGATGTGGGGCCGATCATCACGGCCGAAGCCGCCGCCGAGATCGACGATTACATCAATGATGCAGCACGTGAGGGTCGCGTGATCCACCGCCTCCATGCCCCTGCCACACGCGCCTTTGTTGCCCCCGCTCTCATCCGCGTTCCGGGCATTGCCGCCCTCGAACGCGAAGTCTTCGGCCCCGTCCTGCACGTGGCCACGTTCAAAGCTGACGAAATCGACCGCGTGGTGGCCGAGGTCAACGGCACCGGTTACGGCCTCACCTTTGGTCTGCACACCCGCATTGACGACCGGGTGCAGACGATTGCCGACGCGGTCCCCGCGGGGAACGTCTATGCCAATCGCAACCAGATCGGCGCCATCGTCGGCAGCCAGCCTTTTGGCGGCGAGGGGTTGTCGGGCACCGGACCCAAGGCAGGCGGGCCACACTATGTGCCGCGGTTCACAGTGACGGGCACGCAGGTGGTAGAGGACACATGGCCGACGCCAGCCGACCCGGGCAAACTCGCCCGCGCCTTGCAGGCCGATCATCCAATGCCGAAGAAAACGCACTCGTTGCCCGGCCCGACCGGGGAACTGAACCGCCTGACGCTCCTGCCCCGCGCGCCAATCCTGTGCGCGGGACCGGGGGTGGACGCGGCAGCCGCACAATGCGCGGCCATCACCGCGCGCGGCGGCAACGCAATCGATACCCAAGGGCATCTTGACCCTGCGGACCTCGCGCGGCTTCCGGATTTCGGCGGGCTGCTGTGGTGGGGCGATGCGGACACAGCACGCGCTTATGCCCAGGCGCTGGCAGAACGCCCCGGCCCCATTGTCCCGCTCATCACGGAACAGCCTGATACCGCCCACGCCTGCCTTGAACGCCATCTGTGCGTTGACACGACGGCGGCGGGGGGCAATGCAGGATTGCTTGCGGGCGCGGACGGCTAGACCTCGGCAAAGAGGTCTTTGTAGTCCGCGCGCAGCATGTTTTTCTGCACCTTGCCCATCGTGTTGCGCGGCAGGGCATCGACCACGATCAAGTCCCGCGGATGTTTGAACCGCGCCAAGGCAGCAGCGGTTGCGGCCCGTATCTGATCCAGATCAGGCGCGACACCGTCCGCTGCCACCAGCAGCCCCACGACGGTCTCGCCAAAGTCGGGATGCGGCACGCCGATCACAGCGCTTTCCAGCACGCCGGGTTGGGCGTCCAGCACCAGCTCGATCTCCTTGGGATAGATGTTGTACCCGCCCGAGATGATCAGATCCTTGTCCCGGCCCACGATCGTGACATAGCCGTCGGCATCCAGCGTCCCCAGATCACCGGTGATGAAAAACCCGTTCTCGCGCAGCTCGGCGGCGGTTTTTTCGGGCATCTGCCAGTAGCCCTTGAACACGTTCGGCCCGCGCACCTCGATCTGGCCCACCTCGCCCGTGGGCACGGGGCTGCCGGTCTTGGGGTCGGTCACGATCACCTCGACCCCGGGCAGGGCAGGGCCCACGGTGCCCGCGCGACGATCCCCGTCATAGGGGTTCGACGTGTTCATGTTTGTTTCGGTCATCCCATAGCGTTCGAGGATGCGATGGCCCGTGCGGTCCTCGAACTGCACATGCGTGTCTGCCAGCAGCGGCGCGCTGCCCGACACGAACAGCCGCATGTGCGCGACCAGATCCCGGTCAAACCGGGCATCCGACAAAAGACGGGTGTAGAACGTCGGCACCCCCATCATCGACGTCGCCCGCGGCAGATGCGCGATCATCTGGTCCAGATCGAATTTCGGCAGAAAGATCATCGCACCACCCGCCATCAGCGTGATGTTGGTGGCAACAAACAGCCCATGGGTGTGAAAGATTGGCAGCGCATGCAGCAACACGTCCGACGCGGTGAACCGCCAGTGGTCGGTCAGCGTCTCGGCGTTGGACATCAGGTTGCCCTGCGTCAGCATCGCCCCTTTGGACCGCCCTGTTGTGCCGGACGTGTACAGGAACGCCGCCAGATCGTCGGTGCCGCGGGGCACGGTGTCGTACTGCGCAGGTTTCCCGGCCGCTGCCTTGGCCAGCGTGCCGGACCCGTCCGCGTTCAGTGAATACAGCGTGGCACCCGCCGCCTCGGCAATCGGTCCCACCGTGCTCACCGCAGCGTCGTCGCACACCACGGCCCGCGCGCCACTGTCCGTGATGAAATACGACAGCTCGTCCGCCGTATAGGCCGTGTTCAGCGGCAAGAAGATCACCCCGGCCTGCACGCACGCACCATAGAGCGCCAGCGCCGCCGCGGATTTGTGCACCTGCGCGGCCAACCTGTCTCCGGGCTGCAGACCAGCATCGCTCAGCACATGTGCCATCTGCGCCACCTGCGCCAGAAACGCCGCGTGGGTGATAACCTGCCCGTCCGGCAGAAGCAGAAACGGCGTCTCTTGACCGGCATGTTTGCCAAAAAACGCGTCGTATAGCGGGTTGCTCATGCAGCAGTCTCTCGCGTCATTATACGGGACCGCCCATTACCACATTGGGCAGCCACGTGGCGATGCCCGGGAACAGGCACAAAACGACAATCGCGATCACCATGCAGGCCACAAACGGCAACGATCCGCGCAGGATGGTCTTGAGCGAGATATCAGGCGCAATCCCGTTGATGACATAGAGGTTCAGCCCCACAGGCGGCGAGATCAGGCCGATCTCCATGTTGATCGTCAGCACCACGGCAAACCAGATCGGATCGAACCCGGCGGTGGTGATGATCGGCAGCAGGATTGGCGCGGCCATCAGGATCACCGCCACTGGCGGCAGGAAGAAGCCAGCGATAATGAGGAACACATTGACCGCGCCCATCAGCACCCAGCGGTTGACATCCAGCGTGCCGATCCATTCGGCGATGGCCTGCGTGATGAACAGCGACGACAGCATGTAGGAAAACACACCTGCCGCAGCGATGATGAACAGGATCATCACGCTTTCCTTGGTGCTGTCGCGCAGCACGACCCACAGATCGCCGGGGTTCCACAGCTTGTAGATCACCATTGCGATCACAAGGCACATCAGCGCGCCCACGGCAGCTGTTTCCGACGGGGTCGCGATGCCGCCGTACATGGCGTAAAGAACGCCCACGATAATCGCCAGAAACGGCAGCACACGGGGCAGGATCTCGATTTTCTGCCGCCAGGTATAGTCGACCGACGACAGCACCGACGCATCCCCCGACCGCCACGTGGCATAAAGCGACCACGCCATGAACAGCGCCACCAGCAGCAGGCCCGGAAACACGCCCGCCAGAAACAACCGCCCGATCGAGGTCTCGGTGGCGATGCCGTAGACGATCATCGTCACCGATGGCGGGATCAGGATGCCCAGCGTGCCACCGGCGGCAATCGACCCGGACGCAATCGCATCCGGATAGCCGCGCTTGCGCATCTCGGGAATGCCCATCTTGCCAATCGCGGCACAGGTGGCGGGGCTGGAACCGGACATCGCCGAGAACAGGGCGCAGGCCCCGAGGTTCGAAATCACCAGCCCGCCAGGCACCCGTGTCAGCCAACGCTCCAGCGCCTCGTACAGGTCCGCGCCTGCCCGGGTTGAGGCGATCGACGCGCCCATGATGATGAACATCGGGATCGACAGCAGCGCAAAGTTGTCCAGCTTGCCAAACAGGATCTCGGGCATCAGTTCCAAAGATCTCACCCCGTCAAAGATGATCAGGAACCCCGCCGAAACGATCAGCAGACCCAGCGCAACCGACACCCCGGAAAACAGCACAAAGATTGTGGCAACCGCAACAATCAGACCAAGCAGCAGCGGGTCCATCAGCCGTCCTCCAGTCCAAACGGCTTTTCAACGCCGGTCAGTACCGCCACCAGATCGGCGATCAGTTGCAGCATCAGCAGCCCAAAGCCGATGGGGATCGACAGGTACGGGATCCACAGGCGGACACCCCACACCGTGTCGGATCGCCAGCCACGGTCCCATGCGAAGTGCCAGTATTCATATCCATAAAACAGCATGATGCCGACGATCAGGATGGACACCGATAGCGTCACGATGGCCAGCCCCATGCGCGCCCGCGGCGCCAGCGCCAGCGGGATCAGATCGACGTTCACATGCCCGCGCAACCGCTGCACATAGGGCAGGCCAATCAGCGTGGCGGCGACCACGAGGTAGATCACCGCCTCGGTCTGCCACACGGTCGAGCCGTTCAGCACAAACCGGATAAAGATCATCTGGCAGGTGATCGCCACCGCCGCCACGATCATGCCCGCCGAACACCATCCCGCAACCGTGGATATGCCAGCGACGAGACGCAGGAACGGGTTGTTGCCAACGCGGGCAACCGCGGCAGAGCTTTGGCCAGCCATCGCGGCCTCCTGATCTTGAAGGGGGAGGGGCGGCCCATCAGCCGCCCCCAAGGCTCACTCGACCGACAGCGCCAGATCAAGCAGTTCCTGACCGCCGGGGGTCTCTTCGACGAACTTCTTGTAGGATGTTTCCTGCGCCAGTGCGCGCCACGCGTCGAACTCTGCCTGGCTCATCTGTGCGATCTCGACGCCATTGTCGGCAAAGACCTGCGCCGAATTGGCGTCCTGCTTCTTGGCCTCTTCGAGGTAGAAGGCTTCGGCCTTGGCTGCACCGGCCAGAAGGGCCGCCTGCTGCGCCTCGGTCAGCCCGTCAAAGGTGGATTTGTTCATCAACAGGGGCTGGTACATGAACCACAGCGCAAAGTCGCTTGCCGGTGTGTAGCAGGCGACCTGCTCGTAGATCCGGTAGCTGACAAAGGACGACGACGACGTGTTGGCCGC
Source organism: Pseudomonadota bacterium (assembly GCA_038530495.1). Lineage (GTDB taxonomy): Bacteria > Pseudomonadota > Alphaproteobacteria > Rhodobacterales > Rhodobacteraceae > Tateyamaria. The sequence goes on from JBCBCR010000082.1 coordinate 9,332, forward strand.
GGTCAGCACGCCGGTTTGCATGGCGTTGTAGATCTCGGAACTGGCCATCGACGCGATGGACGCACCGGCACCGGCCAGCATCTGTTCGAACGCCTTGCCTGCCGCGCGGGTCTGCTGGCCCTGCACATGCTCGGGCGCGGTGATGCAGCCCTCCTTGCCCACGAACCCGCCAGCGAGATAGCCGTGCACCAGCACCATGACGTCATCACCCGCCATGATCTCTTCGATCTTGCCCATGAAATCGCTCTGGTTCAGGCGCGCGGCGTGGTCGTGGTTCTTCACCAGCCCGGGCATCAGCGTCAGGTTATAGGCTGGTTGTTGCCCACCGGCATAGCTGAGCGGGAACACGGTCATGTCCAGCTGCCCGCGGCTCAGCGGCTTGTACTGCTCACGCGGTTTGAACAGGGATTTCGACGGGAAAATCTTGATCTCGAGGTCGACACCGGCGGCGGCCACCTCGTCGGCGACGATCTGCGCCACTTGGTGCCGGACATCGGCGGTGGACCACTGGTGCGACAGGCGCAGTTCGGCAGCACTTGCCGCGCCCACGGTCAAAGCTGCGGCAGCAAGCGCCGCGAGTGTCTTGAGCTTCATCGTTTTCCTCCCAGAAACGCCCGATACAACCTCGGGTCCTGCGACAACTTGGCATGAGGGCGGTCCAAGTCAACTCTGCGTGAGCATGGCCGCGACCGTTCGGGAAACCCGAACAGCGCGTTGAAAAGCAGGTCAGCTCAGGTTGCTAGAGCGATCCGCATCTCGAATGTCACCGGCGCCTCGGACACCACGCGCAGCGTCCCACCGTGCCGCTCGGCCACCTGCGACGCGATGGACAGGCCCAGCCCCGCGCCCTGGCTTGCCGCCCCCTGCGCGAACCGTTCAAAAAGCTGCACCGCCCGGTCCAGCGGCAGCGCGTTGCCGTCGTTGGTCACGCTGATCCGCGCGTGCCCGTCTTCGCGCACGGCCGACAGGGACAAACGTGTCATCTCGGCCCCACCATGCGCCAGCGCATTGTCGAGAAGGTTCGCCACGGCCTCGCGCACCATGACCGCGTCGCCCTGCACCCACACCCCGTTATCGGGCACGTCCAGTTCGAAACTCACACCCGCATCAATCGCGCGCGGAGCCACCTGCTGCGCCAACGCGCTTAGCACCTCGCCCAGATCAAACGGCGCAAATTCCGGCTCCGCCCCGCTGATCCGCTCCAGTGACAGTAACTGTTCGGTCAGCCGCATCGCCGCGCGCGTTTCGTTCAACAGGGTGGCCGCGCGGTCCCGGGTGTCGGGCAGGGTGCGCGCGGTGTGCGTGGCTTCGGCCAGCGTGTGGATTGCGGCAATCGGGTTGCGCAGCTGATGCGCGGCCAGCGACACAAACCGCTGCTGCGCCTCCTGCGCGCCGGTCACCTGCGCGAACAACGTATTGAGCCGTTGGACAATCCCGCGCGTTTCCTGCGGCACCTGCCGCGTGATGGGGCTCAGGTCGGCGCTTGACCTTTTCTGGATCGCGTCCTCCAACTCGGTCAGCGGGCGCAGGCCCAGACCAACGCCCAGCAACACCAGCCCCGCCACCGTGGTCAGCAGCAACAGCACCGTCGCACCCGCCTGCAAGGCCGCGCGCCGGATGAACGCGTCACGCTGGTCCAGCCGTTGCCACACCGTGATCACGCTGGTGCCGCCAATCCCGTCGATCTCGGTTTCCTGCAGCAGCCGCGCGACGCGCACAGGCTGGCCCTGATGGCGCGCATCGTATTGCTGTACGGGAGCGTCTGGCGCTGTGACGCCCGCGACGGGCGGGCGGGAATACCCGGTCACGAAACTGCCGTCCGGCCCGTAGACATGGTAAAACACGTCACCGCCGCTGGCGTCTTTCAGCAGGTCCTGCGTCGCAGGGGTCAGGCTGTCACCGCCCGACAGCGTCACCGACCGCGCCACGGCAAAGGCGGTGATCAACAGGTTGCGGTCAAAGATCTCCTGCGCCGTGTCCCGCGCCTCGAGGTACCGCCATGATACAGCGCCGATGGACACCAGCGTCAGCGGGGCAAGGATCAGGAACAGCAGCCGCAACCGCAGGGACTGGCGCGGCAGCATCAGGTCTGCCCGGGTTTCATCAGGTACCCGATCCCGCGCGCGGTGTGGATCTCGATCCCGTAGGCCGCCAGCCGCTTGCGCAGGCGCGAGACATAGACCTCGACTACCTTTTCCTCGACATCTGCGCCGACACCATAAAGGTGATCGGTCAGCGTCGATTTCGGCACGATCTGGCCCGCCCGGTCGAACAGGCACTCGAATGTCGCCATCTCTTTGCGCGGCAGGCTGAGTGCGGCACCGTCATGCGACAGCACCCGCGCCGCCCGGTCAAAGGTCAGCGCACCAATGGGCTCGGCGTGCCGCATATCCGCCGCGCGGCGGCGCAGCAGCGCCCGAATTCGCGCGCTCAGCTCCTCCATTTCGAACGGTTTGACCAGATAATCATCGGCCCCGGCATCCAGCCCTGCCACACGGTCCCGCGTCTCACCCAGGGCCGACAGGCAGATACATGGCATCGCACGGCCCGCACGCCGCAGCGCTGCGATCACGTCCAGCCCGCCCATGCCGGGCAGGTTCACATCAAGGATCACGACATCGGCAGACTCGGCCAGCAGGTATGCCAGCCCCGCGCTGCCATCATGCAGCACATCGACCGAATGCCCCTCATCGCGCAGCACATGCGCCATGCCCGCAGCCAGCGCCTCGTTATCCTCGACAATCACGATCCGCACGGCACCGTCCCGCCTGATGAAAGCTTCGTGCAAGCTTGCCGGTATATCGCCAAGCGCATCAAGGGGGAATCACCCCCATCGATCAGCTGGTCAAGTCCAGCATTGGGAGGAAAACATGAAAGCACTTAACTTCACGCGCCGCGTGGCGCTTGGGATGGCTGCGGCTGCGGCACTGGCATTGCCAGCACAGGCCGAGGTCGACATGTCCGGCAAGACCATCGAATGGACCATTCCATTCTCGGAAACCGGCGGGTCGGCCAAATGGGCCAACTTCTTTGCCCCGCTGCTCAGCGAGGCACTGCCCGGCAACCCGACCGTCGTGGTCAAGTTCATGCCGGGTGCCGGTTCGACCAAGGGCGCGAACTGGTTCCAGGAACAGACCGGTGGCGACGGCACGGTCATGTTCGGCTCGTCCGGTTCGACTCAGTTCCCCTATCTGCTGGGCGATCCGCGCGTGCGCTACGAATACAACGACTGGATCCCGGTGATGGCATCGGGCACCGGCGGCGTGGCCTACCTGAACGCCGAAGCGGGCGCAAAATATGACGGCACCGCCAACAACCTCAAGGACGAGACATTCATCTACGGCAATCAGGGTGCCACGCGTCTTGACCTGATCCCGGCGCTGGCATGGGACATGTTGGGCATGAACGTCGAACACGTGCTGGGCATCAAGGGCCGCGGCGACGGGCGCAAGATGTTCGAAAGCGGTGAAGCCACAATCGATTACCAGACTTCGTCGGGCTACCTCAAAGGTTCGGCCGAGATGGTCGCGGCAGGCAAAGCCGTGCCGATGATGACCTGGGGTTCGATCGACAACGATGGCAACATCGTGCGCGACCCGACCTTCCCCGACATGCCCACCTTTAAAGAGGTGTGCGAGGCGACCGACGGCTGCGAAACCTCCGGTCCCAAGTGGGACGCGTGGAAGGCGTTCTTTGTCGCAGGGTTCCCCAGCCAAAAGCTGGCCTTCCTGCCTGCAGGCACCGATCAGGAGATCGTCGACACCTTCGTCGCAGCGTTCGAGGAAATCCGCGCGCGTCCCGACTTTGCCGAAATCTCGGCCAAGCGTCTGGGCAAGTACCCCATGTACGTGGGTGACGAAGCGCAGGCCGCCCTTGGCACCGCCATCACGGTGGACGCCTCGGCCAAGGAATTCGTGGTCAACTGGCTCAAGGAAGACTTTGGCGTCTCGCTGAGCAACTAAGCCTTGCTTTTCAAGCG
>JBCBCR010000083.1:0-13289 GCA_038530495.1 Pseudomonadota bacterium
AACTGCCACGGCTCCAGTGACATGCCACCGACCCAGTCGGCAATGATGTCGTGCCCGCCGAGATAGGAAAACACCGACGCAAAGGTCCATGACCCGACAAAAAGCCAGCACACCATCGCCGTCGCCTTGGCGGTGAGAAAAACGCTTTCCTTCAGCTTTTTCCACGTCATCGACCGGTAAAGCACGGCCAGAACCATGCCACCCAGCGCGCCCATGGCCGCGGCCTCGGCCGGGGTGGCAAGCCCGCCCAGGATCGACCCCAGCACCAGCATGATCAGCACGGTCAGCGGCACAAAGCTGACCAGCAGGTTCCAGTAGATCTCGCGCGGGGGCGGCACGTCTTCGTTGTCGGGCTTGGGTGCCAGCGACGGGGTCAGACCGACGCGCACGATCACGTAGACGATGTACAGCCCTGCGAGCAGCAGGCCGGGGAATACCGCGGCGGCGTAAAGGCGCAAGGGCGACAGATCCGCGATGGCCGAATAGACGATCAGCATGATCGACGGCGGGATCAGGATGCCCAGCGTGCCACCGGCACAGATCACGCCCGATGCAAAGCTCTTGTTATAGTTGGCGTTGGCCATGGCGGGGAACGCCAAGAGGCCCATCAAGGTCACCACCGCGCCCACGATGCCCGACGCGGTCGAGAACACCGCGCAGGTCACCAGCGCCGCAATGGCCAGACTGCCCGGTAGGTTGCGCGCCGCCTGATAGAGCGAGAAGAACAGCTTGTCGACGATATTGGCCCGTTCGACCACGTAACCCATGAACAGAAACAGCGGGATCGCCACCAGCGTGGGGTTTTCCATCACCGAATAGGTGTTCTGGTTCAGCAGGTAGAAGATGTTGTTGTTGAACACGTCGCCGATGCTGTCCACCGGCCCGCGGAAATAGGCGTAGTAGCCAAAGGCCACGCCCATCGCGAGCAGCGTGAACGCAATCGGGAACCCCAGCAGCACAAGCACAATGAACAGGCCCAACATCAACAGGGCGACTTCGGGATTTGTCATCTCTTGATCTTTCGTTGTGCGTCAGCGCGACGGCGGGGTCTTGCTGCTGATGGCGGCGATCTCGGACAGATCGGCCTCCGACAGCAGGTCTTCGGTTTCCTTCACATCGGCCAGCCGTTCGGGCCACGCCCCGGTGCGCATCGCCATGATGCAGCGCACCAGTTCCGCAGCGCCCTGGATCAGCAGCAGGGCACCCGCCACCGGGATCAGCGATTTGAAGAAATAGATCTGGATGCTGGCGGGGCTGTTAAAGCTCACCTCGCGGTACCGCCAACTGTCCGACGCGATCTCGTAGCCGTACCAGACCAGCGCCAGAACGCCCGGAAAGAAGAACAGGAAATACAGCAGGAAATCGAGCCCGGCCTGCACCTTGATCGGCAACAGCCGATAGATGACGTCGGCGCGCACATGGGTGTCCTGGGCCAGCGCGTAGGCGCCGCACATCAGAAACAGCGCGCCATACATCTGGATCATCATGTCGAACGCCCACACCGTGGGCGCGTTCAGCACGTAACGCACAAACACTTCGTAAGACACTGACAGCGTCAGGATCAGAATACACCACCCAAAGGCCCGGCCCACCCACAGGCTCAGCCCCTCTATTCCGTGTACGAATTTCATGTCGAATGGTTTCCCCGTGGACCACCGCATCGGCACGTCAGACGTGCCACCTGCGCAATAGAAGATCGGGCACCACAATGATGCCCGATCCCCGTGTCGGTCAATAAGACCGGATCACGCGAAGTAGTGGTTGTACGCCAGCTTGTAGTCGGGCTGGTTCAGGTTGAGGTAGTTCATCACGTCCTTGGCATAGGCCTTTTGCGATTCCATCACCTTGGCAAAGAACGGATCGTCCTCGGCAATGCGCGCGGTGACCTTGTCCCAAGCCTCGAGCTGTGCGGCCATGACGCTGTCGGGCGTGCGGTAGACGTTGACGCCGTCTGCTTCCTGCAGCTTCACCAGATCATCGGAATACCGCTTGGTGTTGCCCCAGTAAAAGCCCGAGTTTTCGGCCATCGACGCGTTCTTGATGATCGCCTTGTGCTCGTCGCTAAGCGCGTTGAACCGGTCCTTGTTGATCGTGACCTCGAAGAATTCCTGGCTCTGGTGGAACGAGGCGAGGTGATAGTGCTTGGACACGTCCTGCATGCCAAAGTCACGGTCCGAGGTCGGGTTGTTGAACTCGGCCGCGTCGATTAGGCCGGATTTCATCGCGGGCTGAATCTCACCGCCGGGCAGCTGCACGACCGACATGCCCATTTCCAGCAGAACATCTGCCGCCAGACCCACGGTGCGATATTTCAGACCCTCCATCTGCGAGGCGTCCTTGATCTCTTCCTTGAACCAGCCCATCGGCTGGGCGGGCATGGGCGAGTTGAAGAACGACACCACGTTCAGACGCAACGTGTCCATCAGCTCGTCAAAGAGCTCCTGACCGCCGCCGGCATAGACCCAGCCCAGCACTTCCTGGCTCGACCAGCCAAAGCAGGGGCCGGTGCCAAACAGCGACGCCGCTTTGGATTTGCCGTACCAGTAGGCGGGCACATAGTGCGCCGCATCCAGCACCCCGCGGTGCACCGCGTCCTGCATCTGGCTGGTCTTCACGACCGCGTCGACGGACAGCACTTCGATCGTCAGCGACCCGCCGGACATCTCGTTCACACGCGCCGCAAACGACTGCGCGTTCTCCAGGAAAATGCCGCCGCCCCAGGCTGCTTGCATCTTCAGGGTTTCGCCGTGGCCGTCCGCGATTGCGGGTGTGGCCAGTGCCGCCGCGCCAGCGACAGCGGAGCCTCGCAGAAAGCCTCTGCGGTTTACTTTGTCGGTCATGTTTCCTCCCAGAACCGTTCTTGCCAAATCTGCCGCGCGGATGACGCGCCGATTTGTGCCGTTTTTTCAGGTGGTTGCGTTTCGGGGAAGGCAAGTCGTGTCGACGCCAATCTCCCTCTTTCCCCACCGACGCAAGAAATAGAACGATTGCTACCCCGAACAAGAAATTAATTTACGTTTAACGCCTTGGTTGAAAACGAATGTTACTTTGTATCGTCGTGTGCGGCGCGGCGCGGCGTTTTGTACAAAACGACGCCCTCCTTGAACGTTTCTCGGAGCGCCAAGCGGGGTGCCGACCGGCGTTTTGTACAAAACGCGTGCCTCCTTGAACGTTTTTGCGGATCGCGAAAGTGGGTGCCGGTTCCGTTCTCGGTGGTCCTTGGCTTTTGAGCCAATCCGCCAGACCGGGCCTTTCAGCCAGATCCGCCCACGCAAACTTGACATCGCCCACTTGATTTTTTGTCGCGCGTAAAGATTATGGATGGCGAACGAAAGGAAGCCGCGCGGCGGCGTGTGCGCATGGCCAAGATCAAGAACATGGAAGAGTTTGCCGCGATCAGCGGGATATCTCGACCAACCGTTTCGAAGTACTTTAACGATCCCGGCAGTGTACGGCCCCGTACGCGCGCGCGGATCGAAGAGGCGCTGAAGGAACACGACTACCGCCCGAACATCTACGCGGTGAACCAGAACCGAAAACTGACCAAAGCCGTGGGCATCGTCGTGCCGCTGCTTGTTGATCCTTACTTTGCCGAGATTGCCCGCAAGCTCGAACGGCGCTGCATCGAAGCGGGCTATCGCCCGACTTTGTTCAGCGCGCACGGGCAGGCGGATCACGAGGTGGAAGTTCTGGAAAGCCTGCGCGGGTTGAAGCCCGCCGGTGTGCTGCTGGCGCCGTTGGGGCGGTCATCGGATCACGCGGTGCTGGAAAAGTTCTGTGCCGACGTGCCGACGTTGATTTTTGACAGTTCGGTTGGCGAGTTCGGCCTTTCTTTTGTGGGGTCCGACAACCGACAGTTCACCACGCATATCACCGATTACCTGTGCCGCACGGGCGAACCGCCGTGCTTTTTCGAGATGAAAACGCCCGCCAACCCAAACGCCCACCGGCGGCGTCAGGCGTATCTCGATGCGATGGAACAGTTCGGCCAACCTGCCAAGGTCATTTCGGTCGAGGGTGAGGGCTGGGCGTTCGAGGAGATCGGGCGGCAAGGCGGGCACAAGGCATTTGAGGACGGGGCATTCAGCACCAACACCGTGCTGTGCAGCAATGACCGGCTGGCCATTGGATTGCTCACCGCATGTTACGAACGCGGCATCAAGGTGGGGCGCGGCGCTGACTGTTCGATTCGGGTCGCGGGGCAGGATGGCCATCCCCATTCGCGGTTCACCTGCCCGCCGCTGACCACGATTTCGCACGATTACGATACCGTTTCGCGCACCGCCGCCGACAGTCTGTTTGCGGCGATAGACGGGCATGTAACGCCTTGGAAAAGCACCCGTATCGAAGGCAAGCTGACCCTGAGAAGTAGCGCCTGACATCCACTAACTTTACGCGCGTAAAATTTTTGTTGACGTCGCGTGATGACCTGCCTTAGCGTTGTGGGACAACATCCAATAGGGAGGAAATTGGGATGTCTATTTCACGCATGCTGCGTGCGGCTACGGCTATGTCGCTGATCACAGCGACCAGCGCCTTTGCCGACGGGCACAGTGCCACGATCACGATCGCCACCGTGAACAACGGCGACATGATCCGGATGCAGGGTTACACCGACACCTTTACCGAACAGACAGGTATCGCTGTCGAGTGGGTCACACTGGAAGAGAACGTGCTGCGTCAGCGCGTCACCACCGACATCACCACCAAAGGCGGTGCGTTCGACATCATGACCATCGGCATGTACGAAGCGCCGATCTGGGGCTCGAACGGCTGGCTGGTGCCGCTGGACGGTCTGTCCGAGGAATATGACGTCGACGACATCCTGCCCGCCATGGCCGGCGGTCTGAGCCATGATGGCACGCTGTATGCGGCGCCGTTCTATGGTGAAAGCTCGATGATCATGTACCGCACCGACCTGATGGAAGCGGCTGGCATGGAAATGCCCAAATCGCCCACATGGGAATTCATCGCCGAAGCAGCGGCAGCCATGACCGACCGCGACAACGACATCAACGGCATCTGCCTGCGCGGCAAGCCCGGCTGGGGTGAAGGTGGTGCGTTCATCAACGCGATGGCCAATTCGTTTGGCGCACGCGTCGTGGACGAGAACTGGAATGCCCAGCTCGACAGCGAGGCATGGTCCAACACGCTGAACTTCTACAAGGACATGATGGATGCGTCCGGTCCGACCGGCTACGCCACCAACGGCTTTAACGAGAACCTGTCGCTGTTCAACCAGGGCAAGTGCGGCATGTGGATCGACGCCACCGTGGCCGCGTCCTTTGTGACCGGTGACGACAGCACCGTAGCCGACAGCGTCGGTTTTGCGCTGGCACCGAACACCGGCAAGGGCAAGAACGCCAACTGGCTCTGGGCCTGGGCACTGGCCATCCCGGCTGGCACGCAGCAGACCGACGAAGCCAAGCAGTTCATCGAGTGGTCCACCTCGAAGGAGTATATCGAGCTGGTTGCCGCCAACGAAGGCTGGGCCAACGTGCCTCCGGGTGCGCGGACGTCTCTTTATGAGAACCCAGAGTATGCAAGCGTTCCGTTTGCGCAGATGACGCTCGATTCGATCCTGTCGGCGGATCCGAACAACCCGACCGTGGACCCGGTGCCCTATACCGGCATCCAGTTCATGGCGATCCCGGAATTCGCAGGCTTCTGGACCGAAGTGAGCCAGGAGTTCTCGGCCGCCTATGCCGGTCAGCAGACCGTCGAAGAGGCTTTGGCCAAAGGACAGGCGATCGTGAACGACGCCTTGGAAGCAGCAGGCTACCGTTAAGTACGGTTCCCTCCCGGGCGGGGGCGGCGCAGGCGTCGCCCCTTGACCCCCCGGCTGCGACACTCGCACCTTGAATTGTCACCGCGGCGCCTCTGCGCCTGACAATAGGATTATGTTCAATGGCCACCAAAGCCTCCAGATCAGCCGCCCGCATCATGATGGCGCCCGCCGTGGTTCTGCTGCTGGGCTGGATGCTGGTGCCATTGATCATGACCCTCTATTTCTCGTTCACCAAGTATCTGCCGCTGCGCGGCGACAGTCTGGAACGGGGCCTCGACTGGGTCGGGTTCAGCAACTACGCGCGGTTCATTTCGTCCAGTTCGTTTTGGCCGTCGGTGCAGACCACGCTGGTTATGGTGGGCGGTGTGCTGCTGATCACGGTGGTGCTGGGCATCCTGCTGGCGCTGTTGCTGGATCAGCCGATCTGGGGGCAGGGTGTTGTCCGAATTCTCGTCATCGCGCCCTTCTTTGTGATGCCGACGGTGTCGGCGCTGGTGTGGAAAAACATGATGATGGACCCCGTGAACGGGATCCTCGCCCATCTGTGGCGGTTCTTCGGGGCCGAGCCGATATCGTGGCTGTCGGACGTGCCGCTGGGGTCGGTGGTTCTGATCGTGTCGTGGCAGTGGCTGCCCTTTGCGACGCTGATCCTGCTGACGGCGATCCAGTCGCTGGACAGCGAACAGCTTGAAGCCGCCGAAATGGACGGCGCGCCCAGCCTGAAGCGGTTCTGGCACATCATCCTGCCGCACCTGAGCCGCGCGATCACGATCGTGATCCTGATCCAGACGATCTTCCTGCTGTCGATCTTTGCGGAGATTTTCGTGACCACCGGCGGCGCCTTTGGCACCCGCACGCTGACTTACCTGATCTTTCAGCGGGTCATCGACAGCCAGAATATCGGGTTGGGGTCTGCGGGTGGTGTCTATGCCATCATCCTCGCCAATATCGTGGCGATCTTTCTGATGCGCATCGTCGGGAAGAACCTCGATGCGTAAATCATGGGCACATACCGTCCCGGGCGTGACCCGAGACCTGCGACAGCGGCCCGGCAGAGGTCCCGGGTCACGCCCGGGACACGTGGGAGGGAATTGATATGGCGCGCGCGATCACACCCCGCCGCAAGGCGCTGACCACCGCTGCGGCGTGGACCGTGGCCCTGCTGATCTTTTTCCCGATCTTCTGGACCATCCTGACCAGCTTCAAGACCGAGGCGCAGGCGATCAACGACCCGCCACTGTTCTGGAATTTCGACTGGACGCTGGAAAACTACGGCGTGGTGCAGGAACGTTCGGACTACATGCGGTTCCTGTGGAACTCGGTGATCATTGCCGGTGGATCGACCCTGTTGGGTATTCTCATCGCCGTGCCCGCAGCGTGGTCGATGGCCTTTGTCCCGTCGCGCCGGACCAAGGACATCCTGCTGTGGATGCTGTCGACCAAGATGCTGCCCGCGGTGGGCGTGCTTTACCCGATCTCGCTGCTGTTCGTGCAGTTCAACCTGCTGGACACGCGGGCGGGTCTGGTCGTGGTGCTGATGCTGATCAACCTGCCGATCATCGTCTGGATGCTGTACACCTATTTCAAGGAAATCCCCGGTGAGATCCTCGAAGCCGCGCGCATGGATGGGGCCACGCTGAAGGAGGAGATCCTCTACGTGCTCACGCCTATGGCGGTGCCGGGCATTGCGTCCACGGTGCTGCTGAACTTCATTCTGGCGTGGAACGAGGCGTTCTGGACCCTCAACCTGACGGCCGCCAATGCGGCCCCGCTCACGGCATTCATCGCCAGCTACTCCAGCCCCGAGGGCCTGTTCTTTGCCAAGCTCAGCGCGGCGTCGACCATGGCGATTGCACCGATCCTGATCCTTGGCTGGTTCAGCCAGAAACAACTGGTCCGCGGCCTGACATTCGGCGCGGTGAAATAGGGAAATCTCATGGGACAGATAGAGCTGAAGCAAGTCACCAAGTCCTTTGGCGATACGCAGGTGATCCCGCCGCTGGACCTGACCATCGGCGACGGAGAGTTCACGGTGTTCGTGGGGCCGTCGGGCTGCGGCAAGTCCACGCTGTTGCGATTGATCGCGGGGCTGGAGGACATCACCAGCGGGACCATCGCTATTGACGGCAACGACGCCACGTCGGTGGTTCCGGCCAAGCGCGGGCTGGCCATGGTGTTCCAGTCCTACGCGCTTTATCCGCATATGAGCGTGCGCAAGAACATCGCTTTTCCGCTGCGCATGGCCAAGCTGCCGCAGGCCGAAATTGACAAGCGGGTCGAGGCGGCGGCGAATGTGCTGAACCTGTCGGATTATCTGGACCGGCGGCCCGGGCAGTTGTCGGGTGGACAGCGCCAGCGCGTTGCCATTGGCCGGGCCATCGTCCGAGAACCGGCTGCGTTCCTCTTTGACGAGCCGCTGTCGAACCTCGATGCCGCGCTGCGCGTGGGCATGCGGCTGGAAATTTCCGAACTGCACAAGCGGCTTGAGACCACGATGATCTACGTCACCCACGACCAGGTCGAGGCGATGACCATGGCCGACAAGATCGTGGTGTTACAGGCGGGCGTGATCGAACAGGTAGGCAGCCCGCTGGAGCTGTACCGCACACCGCGCAACCTGTTTGTCGCCGGGTTCATCGGATCGCCGCGGATGAATTTCATCACGGGTGAGGAAGCGGCCAAGTATGATGCCCACACCATCGGCGTGCGCCCCGAACACATTGATGTGGTCGAAAGCGGCGGGCAGTGGCAGGGCACGGTGGGCGTGGCCGAACATCTGGGGTCGGACACGTTCTTTCACATCCACAACACCGGGCTTGCCGAAACCCTGACCGTGCGCGCCATCGGTGATGTGAGCCTGCGCCACGGCGACACCATTCACCTGAACCCGCGTGCGGATGAAATCCACCGCTTTGACGCAGCAGGTCTGAGGATTGGCTGATGCGTCTGGCCGGTAAGACTGCGCTGATCACCGGGGCCGCGCGCGGCATCGGATTGGCCTTTGCGCAGGCTTATGCGGCAGAGGGGGCGCAGGTGGTGATCGCCGATATCAACGCGGACGCCGCCACCGCTGCGGCAGCCTCCATCGGGGCAAATGCCTTGGCGGTGCAGCTGGATGTCACCGATCAGGCAAGCATTGATGCAGGTATCGCGGCTGCTGTGGACCATTTCGGCCAGATCGACATCCTGATCAACAATGCCGCCATATTCACCGCAGCCCCCATCGTCGACATCACCCGCGACGACTATGAGGCGGTGTTCAACATCAACGTTGCCGGGACGCTTTTTACGCTGCAAGCGGTCGCGCGGCACATGATCGACCGCGGGATCAAGGGGCGGATCATCAACATGGCCAGCCAGGCCGGTCGCCGCGGCGAGCCGTTGGTGGGCGTGTACTGCGCCTCGAAGGCTGCGGTGATCAGCCTGACCCAGTCGGCGGGCCTGAACCTGATCCGGCACGGGATCAACGTGAACGCGATTGCCCCCGGCGTGGTCGATGGCGCACATTGGGACGGCGTCGACGCGTTCTTTGCCAAGTACGAGAACAAGGCGCCGGGGCAAAAGAAGAAAGAAGTTGGCGCTGCCGTGCCCTATGGGCGCATGGGCACGCCGGACGATCTGACCGGCATGGCGGTCTTTCTCGCGTCGGATGACGCAGAGTATATCGTCGCGCAAACCTACAACGTTGACGGCGGAAACTGGATGAGCTGATGGCGGATGTGACCGGGGCAGAGGGCGCTGTGAAGCTATGCAATCGCACCTTGTCGGACATGCCCGGGGGCGTGCTGAAGCCGACCTATGACCGGGCGCAGCTGTCGCCCGGCATCGTGCATATCGGGCTGGGCAATTTCCACCGGGCGCATCAGGCGTGGTACCTGCATCGGCTGATGCAGCAGGGCAAGGCGCTGGATTGGGCGATCATCGGGGCCGGGGTCCGGCCTGCCGATACCGCGATGCGCGACAAACTGCTTGGGCAGGACTGCCTGACGACCCTTGTCGAACTGGACCCGGCGGGCGGCGCGGTCGAGATCACCGGCCCGATGATTGACTTTCTGCCGGTCGAGGACGGCAACGGGCCGCTGATTGCGCAGATGGCCGCGCCGGAAATCCGCATCGTGTCGATGACCGTGACCGAGGGCGGCTATTTCCGGGATGCCAATGGTGTGCTCGACACCCGCCATCCCGATATTCTGCACGACGCGGCCAATCCGGCGGTCCCGCGCACGGTATTTGGCGCCATCGTTGCGGCCTTGCGGGCACGGCGCGAGGCCGGGCTTGGCCCGTTCACCGCGCAATGCTGTGATAACCTGCAGCACAACGGGGATGTGTTGCGCCAGACGGTCGTCGGGCTTGCGGAACTGAGCGACCCGGACCTTGCCGATTGGATCGACGAAAACACCAGCTTTCCCAATGCCATGGTCGACTGCATCGTTCCCGCGACCGGCCCGGGAGAGCTGGCATCTGTCCGGGCGCTGGGCATCGACGACGCAGCGCCGGTGACGCACGAGAACTTTCGCCAATGGGTGATCGAGGACGCCTTTTGTGCAGGTCGCCCGCCTTGGCAGGACGTTGGCGTCACGCTGACAGATGCGGTGCATCTATACGAGACGATGAAGATCCGGGTGCTCAATGCCGGGCATCAGGTGCTGGCGAATATCGGTGAGCTTTTGGGCGCGCCGACGATTGCGGCCTGCATGGCGCATGATGATATCGCGGCGTTCTTTCAACGTGTGCAGCGCGACGAGATCCTGCCGCACGTTCAACCGGTGCCGGAGATGCTGCCGCTCGACTATCTCGAACTGGTGTCGCGTCGCTTTGCCAACCCGATGATCCACGACACCACGCGGCGCGTCGCGTTCGACGGGTCGTCCCGCCATGCGGGTTTTGTGCTTCCGATCATTCGCGACGCGCTGGCCACCGGTGCCCCCATCGACGGGCTGGCGCTGACCGAGGCGCTGTGGTCGCGCATGTGCGCCGGCACGCGCGAGGATGGCACCGAGATCGAACCAAACGATCCGCACTGGAACACGCTGACCGCGTATGCCGCGCGGTCGCGCGAAACGCCACGCCACTGGTTGGCCAACACGGCTGTTTACGGTGATCTGGGCAAAAACGAACGGTTCGCCGCGGCGTTCGAGACGCAGTTGCGCGCAGTTTGGGAGCAGGGCAGCGCAGCTGCGGTGCGCGCCTATACCGGATAGGCCCATGGGCTTGCGACCGGGGCCATGCCTCATTCGACCTTGCTATCGCGGCTGGACTTGACGTTAATCGGCGTGCCAGTACGACAGTCGACGTGCCAACACGACGCGCGCAAAACACGGGGAGTGACCTTCATGAAATTTTCAATCGCGACCGCATTGGTCCTGGCTGCAGGTGCAGCTTATGCCAATTGCGACGAAGTCAGCTTTGCTGATGTGGGCTGGACCGATATCACCGCGACCACGGCCGCGACGACAACCGTGCTCGAAGCGCTGGGCTACGAGACTGACGTCAAGGTGCTTTCGGTGCCGGTGACCTACACGTCGATGGCCAATGGCGACATCGACATCTTCCTCGGCAACTGGATGCCAACGATGGAGGCGGACATCGCCCCCTACCGTGAGGCGGGCACCGTGGACACCGTGCGTGCCAATCTGGAGGGCGCGAAATACACGCTCGCCACCAACCAGGCGGGCGCCGATCTGGGCATCACCAGCTTTGACAGCATCGCAGCGCAGTCTGATGCGCTCGAAGGCAAGATCTATGGCATTGAGCCCGGCAATGACGGCAACCGCCTGATCCAGTCGATGATCGACAGCAACGCGTTCGGGCTCGAAGGGTTCGAGGTCGTCGAAAGTTCGGAACAGGGGATGCTGGCGCAGGTGGCGCGGGCCGACCGGCGCGGTGAGCCTGTGGTCTTTCTCGGCTGGGAACCGCACCCGATGAACGCCAATTTCGACATGACCTATCTGACTGGTGGCGACGACTTCTTTGGTCCCAATCTGGGCGGTGCCACGGTGTTCACCAACACCCGCGCTGGCTTTGCCGGAGACTGCGCCAATGTCGGTGCGCTCTTGGGTAATCTGGAGTTCTCGCTGGCGATGGAGAACGAGATCATGGGCGCGATCCTGAACGATGGTCAGGACCCGGGTGACGCGGCCAAGGCGTGGCTTGCCGCGAATTCCGACGTGCTCGACACATGGCTGGCGGGTGTCACGACCAAGGACGGCGGCGACGCCAAGGCCGCGGTGATCGACGCGCTGGGCCGCTAACCGACCCCTGACCAGAACGTGCGGCACACACAGGCCGCACGTTCGCTTCCTGAGCGACCTGGATCGGAATTCCCTTGGACTGGCTCGAAGACAACAAGATCCCTGTCGGCAAATGGGCGGCAGCGATTTTTGACTGGCTGCAGATCAACGGTGCGTGGTTCTTTGACGGCCTGTCGGACGGTCTCGAGGCGCTGATCGAGGCAATCCTGTGGGCGTTGCAAACGCCGCCGACGCTCTTGATGATCGCGATTTTTGTCGCCCTCACCTGGGCGTTGCAGCGCAGCTGGAAGACCTGCCTGCTGGTCGCCATCGGGTTCCTGTTCATTGTCAATCAGGGCTACTGGGAAGAGACCACCGAAAGCCTGACGCTGGTGCTGTCGGCCTGCGTCGTCTGCATGGCGGTCGGGGTGCCCATCGGCATTGCGGCGGCGCACCGTCCGCGGCTTTATGCTGTGCTGCGCCCGGTGCTCGACCTGATGCAGACGCTGCCCACCTTTGTCTACCTGATCCCGGCGATCGTGTTTTTCGGCATCGGCATGGTGCCGGGGCTGATCGCGACGGTGATCTTTGTGCTGCCCGCGCCGATCCGCCTGACCTATCTGGGCGTGTCGGCCACGCCCGAACCGCTGCTTGAGGCCGCCCGGTCCTTTGGCGCGACCCCGCGCCAGACGCTTTGGAAGGTCGAACTGCCCTATGCGCTGCCGCAGATCATGGCGGGCCTGAACCAGACCATCATGCTGTCGCTGTCGATGGTGGTCATCGCGGCGCTGGTGGGGGCCGACGGGCTGGGCGTGCCTGTCGTCCGCGCGCTCAACCAGGTGAACACCGCCCTGGGGTTTGAAAGCGGGTTTGTCATCGTGGTCGTCGCCATCATGCTTGACCGCATCCTCGCCGCGCGGGGCAGGAAATGAGCGCGGTGATCTTTGACAACGTATCCATCGTGTTTGGCAAACAGCCCAAACAGGCGCTGCCGCTGATGGATCAGGGCCAGTCCCGGTCCGAGGTACAGGCCGAAACCGGGCAGGTTCTGGGTGTGCACGACTGTTCGCTGACGGTGGAAAAGGGTGAGATCCTCGTTCTGATGGGGCTGTCGGGGTCCGGCAAATCCACGCTCTTGCGGGCGGTCAACGCGCTGAACCCGGTGGCGGGTGAAACGCCGCTGCTCAAGTCTTTCATGGGTGAGGACACCCCGGAAATCCGGGCCAAGTTCCTCTCGACCATCCCGCTGGGGCGCTTTTCCACACCCGAAG
>JBCBCR010000084.1:0-13149 GCA_038530495.1 Pseudomonadota bacterium
CCTTACAGTGATAGCGCCCGTGCAAGATCATCCAATGGTGTGCGTGCACCTGAAAGTCTGCGGGAATGTGA
Organism: Pseudomonadota bacterium; assembly: GCA_038530495.1. Classification (GTDB taxonomy): domain Bacteria; phylum Pseudomonadota; class Alphaproteobacteria; order Rhodobacterales; family Rhodobacteraceae; genus Tateyamaria. The sequence goes on from JBCBCR010000084.1 coordinate 72, forward strand.
TCCTCGATCGCGCGTTCCACGGCCTCGACCGTCTTGCCGGGGGCGATGCCCGTGCGGTTGCCAACGCGAAAGATATGGGTATCGACCGCCTGCGCGGGGTGTTTCCACCACATGTTCAGCACCACGTTCGCGGTCTTGCGCCCGACACCGGGCAGCGATTGCAACGCCGCACGGCTGTTCGGCACGATGCCGCCGTAGTCATCGACCAGAATCTGGCTCAGCTTGATGACGTTCTTGGCCTTTTGCCGGTAAAGCCCGATGGTCTTGATGTGTTCGGTCACGCCTTCGATGCCCAGATCCAGCATCTTTTGCGGCGTGTCGGCGATCTTGAACAACGCGCGCGTCGCCTTGTTCACACCGGCATCCGTGGCCTGCGCCGACAAAGCCACAGCGACCACCAGCGTGTAGGCGTTCACATGCTCCAACTCGCCCTTCGGCTCCGGCTCTGCCGCCTGAAACCGTTCAAAAATCGCGCGGGTCGTATGGTAATCAAGCTGCTTTGCCATTGGCCCGGTATGGGCAAATTCACCAAGATGGGCAAGCGTTGTGGGAAAGCGTAAAAAGCCGGGCTATTCCCCGCCCAAAATTAGCGATCTGTTTACGCCTGCCCTTGTAGCCACACAGGTGGTGCGGGCTTTGTGAATGACGAGGCAAAATGGACAATTCGGCAAGACGTACCCACCCCCGCCGCATCGCGGGTGACAGCGCACGGCGCGAGCAAGCTGTGCTGTCTGGATTTGACCCGGCGGCAATGGTCATGACCGAGGATGGCCCGGTGCCCTTCGAATGGCTGGCCGTGGGCGACCGGCTTTTGACCCGGGATGGCGGCTATCAGCCGGTGATCTGGATGGATCGTTCGCGCCTGACCATCGGTGAAATGCGCGAATATCCGGAATACGCGCCTGTGCGCATCCAACGCGGCATCCTCGACGCGGACCTGCCTTTGCGCAGCCTGTATGTGTCGCCGCAGCAACTGGTCCACGTGTCGCGCGATCCGCAGAATATGTCGGGCAACGGCGTCCTGATCGCCGCCGATCACATCTGCGATCCCGTGGACATCCAGGATCATCCTGCTGCCGAGGTGATCACATACGTGTCCGTCATGCTGCCTGCGCACCATCTGATCCACGTGGAAGGGACATGGATGGGCTCGCTCTTTACCGCGGACCTCGGGGCCGAACTGCCGCCCACTTGCCCGGTGAAAAACGCACTCGCTGCGGACAGCATGCAGCCCGTCGCCCCGATCCTCAGCCGCGATGACGCGCGCCAGTTCATTGCCCTGCGCGGCCAGACAAACGCGCGCCGCCACGCCTGAGATTGCGCAAAAAACGGGTCGCGCCGGGGTCGGCACAGGCGATAGGGTCCGGGCATGGACACGATCACGCACCCCCCCGGATACCACTACGGCGTCATGCGCCGCGCCATCGACCTGATCGACGCCGCCGACGCCCCGCAAAGCCTTGACGCGCTGGCCCGCGAGATGGGCATGAGCCCCGCGCATTTCCAGCGCCTGTTTTCCGCATGGGTCGGCGTATCGCCGAAGCGGTATCAGCAATATCTGACCCTCGGGCACGCCAAATCCCTGCTTGCCGACCGGTTCACCACGCTCGAAGCCGCGCATGAGGCGGGGCTGAGCGGTTCTGGCCGCTTGCACGACCTCTTTCTGCGCTGGGAAGCAATGCGCCCGGGCGACTATGCCAAGGGCGGCGCGGGTCTGGCGATTTATTGGGGCTGGTTCGACAGCCCGTTCGGTCAGGCGCTGGTGATGGGCACGGATCAGGGCATTTGCGGCATCGGCTTTGCCGCCGAACTGGGCACAGACTGGGCCATGCAGGACCTGACCCGGCGCTGGCCCAAGGCGACCTATATCGAAAACCCGGACCGCTTGCGCGCATGGGTGGACGCCGCCTTTGGCGTGCAGCAGGGCGAAACGCCCCTCTACCTCATCGGCGCGCCATTCCAGATCAAGGTGTGGGAGGCGCTGCTGCGCATCCCGTCGGGCCACGTCACCACCTATTCCGAGATTGCCGGCAGCGTCGGCCATCCGCGCGCGGTCCGCGCCGTAGGCACCGCCGTGGGCCGCAACCCGATCAGCTGGCTGATCCCGTGCCACCGCGCCTTACGCAAATCGGGCGGATTGGGCGGTTATCACTGGGGTCTGCCGGTCAAACGCGCCTTGCTGGCCTACGAGGCAGCCCGCGCCGAAGCGGGCTAAAATACTCGGCAGGATACCGCCGATTGCAATTTCCCCCTGACAAAACAGTCCATACGCCCCTATCTTGAGCGCATGACAAAAGCAGGCCCTGCCCGAACAGGACCTCATGCGGAAAGGCAGTAAGGATGGTTTCCATGCGCAAAACACACATTTCCCTCGCCCTGTGCGGCACACTGGCTCTTGCGGCCTGTACAGATCCCGGCACGCTGGGCGGTGACCCCAACGACCCCAACCGCCAGACCAAGATCGGCACCGGCGTCGGTGCCGCATCCGGTGCGGTGCTGGGCGCGATCCTGCGCGACGATGACCGTGCCGAAGGCGCGTTGATCGGTGCCGTGGTCGGTGGGCTGGTCGGCGCAGGCGTCGGTTACAACCTCGACCAGCAAGAGGCCGAGCTGCGCCGCGATCTGGCAAATGACCGCGTGACCATCACCAATACCGGCGACCGGCTCGTGGTGTCCTTCCCCAACGATCTGGTCTTTGCCACCGACAGCTTCGCGGTGCGCCCCGACCTGCAATCGGACTTGGGTGTCTTGGCAGGCAGCCTTGACCGCTATCCCGGCTCGACCGTGCAGATCGTCGGCCACACCGACAGCGACGGCGACGCCGCCTACAACCAACAGCTCAGCGAACGCCGCGCCAATGCGGTGGCTGATGTGCTGCTGGACCGCGGGATCCCGCTGTCACGCATCCAGACCTTTGGACGCGGCGAAAGCCAGCCTCTGGCCAGCAACCTGACGCCCGAAGGCAAGGCCCGCAACCGACGCGTCGAAATCGTGATCTTGCCCACGGCGTGAATCTAGCCAATCCTTTCGATCAGCCCATCCTTTGGGTCGAACCCGGTCCTCTTCCTGCCGAAGAGAGCCGAAAACGGCCTGATGAGGCCCCCGCAGCGGAGACTTACTCATGAGCACACCCACCCTTCTCGGCCTGTCGGGCTCCTTGCGCTCAGGATCGACCAACAGCATGCTGATGCGTGAGGCGGCGCGCCTTTTTGGCGACTGCACCCTGATCGAAGGTGACCTGCGCCTGCCGCTTTACGATGGCGACGAAGAAGAGGCGGACGGCATCCCCGACAGCGTGACCACGCTCGCCCGCCAGATTGGTGATGCGGATGGCGTGATCATCTCGACGCCGGAGTATAACAAGGGCCCGCCCGGCGTGCTCAAGAATGCGCTCGACTGGGTCAGCCGCGTTGACGGGCACCCATGGTCAGGCAAGCCTGTCGCCGTCATGTCCGCCGCTGCTGGCCGCGCTGGTGGTGAGCGGGCGCAATTGATCCTGCGCACCTTCATGGTGCCCTTCCGCCCCGTCGTACTGCCAGGGCCAGAGATTCATCTGGCCGGGTCATCCCGCGAGTTCGACGAGAACGGTCAACTGACCAGTGAGATCTACACCCGCGAACTGACCGCGCTGATGGACAGCCTGCGCGCCGAAATCGACCGCAAGGGCTAAGCCGCACCTTGCCAAAGCCCGGCGCGGGTCCGACACTTGGCCCATGACCTTGGCTGACCGCATCGACGGTCAGCGCGACGCCCTGATCGCGCTGACACAGGACCTGATCCGCATCCCCACGCTGAACCCGCCCGGCGCGCAGTATCACGACATCTGTGCGCTGCTCGCCACACGGCTCAAGGCGTCGGGCTTCGAAGTTCAGATGATCCGCGCCACCGGCACGCCCGGCGACAGCGACCGATACCCGCGCTGGAACGTGGTGGCCCGCCGCGAAGGGGCGCACACGGGACCTTGCGTGCATTTCAACGGCCACCACGACGTGGTCGAGGTCGGCCACGGCTGGACCCGCGACCCCTTTGGCGCCGAGGTTGACGGCGACAGGATCTATGGCCGCGGCGCCTGCGACATGAAAGGCGGGCTGGCCGCCGCCATCATCGCTGCCGAATGCTTTGTCGCCGAACATCCCGATTTCGCTGGGGCCGTCGAAATCAGCGCCACCGCGGACGAGGAATCGGGCGGCTATGGCGGCGTCGCCTACCTCGCCGAACAGGGGTTTTTTGCGCCCGAACGGGTGCAGCACGTGATCATCCCCGAACCGCTGAACAAGGATCGCATCTGCCTCGGCCACCGCGGCGGCTGGTGGGCCGAGATCGAGACCAAGGGCGAGATTGCCCACGGCTCCATGCCGTTTCTGGGCGACTGCGCGGTGCGCCACATGGGTGCGGTGCTGCAGGCATTCGAGGATGATCTTTTTCCCGCCATGGCCCAGCGCCGCACAGACATGCCCGTCGTCCCCGATGGCGCGCGGCAGTCGACGATGAACATCAACTCGATCCACGGCGGCCAACCCGAACAGCCCGAGGATTACGATGGTCTGCCCGCCCACTGCGTGCCCGACAGCTGCCGGATCGTGATCGACCGGCGCTTTCTGGTCGAAGAACGGCTCGACGAGGTCCGCGATGAGGTCAAGGCGCTGCTCGACCGGCTCAAGGCTACGCGCGACCGGTTCGATTATGAGATGCGCGAGATCAACGTGGTGCTGCCGTCAATGACCGACCGCGACGCACCGGTGGTTCAAACCGTGCACGCTGCAATCGAGGACGTACTGGGTGCGCCGCCCACCTACGTCGCCTCGCCCGGGTCCTATGACCAGAAACACATTGACCGCATCGGCAAGCTGAAAAACTGCATCGCCTACGGCCCCGGCGAATTGGAAATGGCGCACAAACCCGATGAATGGATCGGCATCACCGACATGCTCGACAGTGCCAAGGTGATGGGTGCAGCCCTCGAACGGTTGTTGTGCCCACCGGGGTGAGTGATCCCGGCGCGCTAACCCACCGCGATATTGTCGATCAACCGCACCCCGGCGAGCCAGACAGCGGCAAACAGGCGCGCAGGCACTTCGGCCCGTTCAACCAGCGCCAGCCCGTCGATGCGCCGCAATTCGAGGTAATCGACCTCACCAAACCCCGCCGCCGCCAGCCGCGACTTTGCCCCCGGCAACAGGTCAGCCATAGCCGCACCTTTCGTCAGCGCCTCGGCCATCTCTTCCATCACGTCAAAGAGCGTTGCCGCCCGTCCGCGCGCCTGATCCGACAGCAGCAGGTTGCGCGACGACATCGCCAGCCCGTCAATCTCGCGAATGGTCGGGCAGCCAACCACCTCGACCCCAAGGTCCAGATCCGCAGACAGCCGCCGCACCACTTGCAACTGCTGGAAATCCTTCTCCCCGAAAAACGCCAGATCCGCCGCGGTCTGGGTAAAGAGCTTGGTCACCACCGTGGCCACGCCGTCAAAATGTCCGGGCCGGTGCGCGCCACACAGCACGTCTGTCAGGCCCGCCACGCTGATGTTGGTGGCAAAACCGCCCGGATACATCTCGTCCCCGTCGGGCACATAGATCGCATCGACCGCGAACCGCTCGAGCTTGACCGCGTCTTCGTGTTCGGTGCGCGGATAGTTGGCCAGATCCTCTGCGCTGTTGAACTGCTTGGGGTTCACGAAAATCGTGACGATCACCCGGTCGGCCATCTCCTTGGCGCGGGCCACAAGGCTCAGATGCCCATCATGCAGCGCGCCCATGGTCGGCACCACGCCGATGCGTTCGCCCGCCATGTGCCAGCCATGTGTCATCTCGCGCAGCTGCGCACGGGTGCGCACGATGGGCGCTGTCATGATTTTGCGCCGGGGGCCGCGTCGGCAAAGACATGCTCGGGCCCCGGAAACCGGCGTGCGCGCACATCGTCGGCATAGGCCGCGATGGCCGCGGTACCATCGTCGCCCAACGTGGCATAGCGTTTGACAAACTTGGCCTTGAACGCGGTGAACAGCCCCAGCATGTCATCCACAACAAGGATCTGCCCGTCGCAGCCCGCCGATGCGCCAATGCCGATGGTCGGGATTGGCACCGCGGCTGTGATCTCGTCGGCGAGCGTCGCAGGCACCTTTTCCAGCACCACCGCAAACGCACCCGCATCCGACACGGCTTGCGCATCCGCCATCAGGGCCGCGCCTGCATCGCCGCGCCCCTGCACCTTGTACCCGCCCAACGTGTTGATCGACTGCGGCGTCAGCCCGATATGTGCCATCACCGGCGCACCCCGCGCGGTCAGAAAGGCGATGGTGTCGGCCATGTGCTGCCCGCCCTCCAGCTTGACCGCCGCAGCACCGGTTTCGGCCATGATCCGCGCCGCGTTCTCAAACGCCTGCGCCGGACCCTGTTCGTAGCTGCCAAAGGGCATGTCCACGACCAGCATCGCCTGCCGCAGCCCGCGCGCCACGGCCTGCCCGTGCATCACCATCATGTCCATCGTCACACCCAGCGTCGATGGCAGCCCATGCAGCACCATGCCCACGCTGTCACCCACCAGAACAAAGTCGCAATGGTCGTCCATCATCTGCGCCATCGGCGTTGTGTAAGCTGTCAGGCTGACAATCGGCGTGCCCCCTTTCATCGCCCGAATGTCATCGGGCAGGGGCGCGGATTTCTTGGCGGTCGCACTCATGGGCCGGTCTTTCGCTCAATTGCGGTCGCGTGCCTCTAACAGGATGCACAGCGGCGCGCCACCGGCAAGGCGTACGTCACATGCGGCGAACGCACCGTCACTCAGACCAATTGCGGCTGCAAAACAGCGATCCGGTCGCGAATATCATCGCGGATGGGGCCGGGACGCCCATCATCGGCCAGCGTGGTAAACCAATGCTCCGGCGGGTTGCGCCCGCGCCTGTCCCCGTCAAACCGCAAGGCGCGCAACACGGCTTCGGCCTCGGGCCCCAGCCGTTCTGGCACCTCGAACCCGTTAAGCGTGCCCCAAACCCCGGTCCACAGCCGCCCGACAGACCACGGATTGTACCCGCCCCCGCCCAGCACCAGCAGCCGCGGGGCCAGCCCCATCACCCCGCGCACCACACCCCAATGCGCCTGATTGGACAGGGACAGATGCGCCTGCGGGTCCTCCTCGACCGCGTCGGCACCGCATTGCAGGACAATGGCATCGGGAGCAAACGCGTCCACGGCGGGCAGGATCAACGCCTCACGGATCAGCGCCATCTCACTGTCATTCAGCCCGCGCGGCACCGGCAGGTTGATCGTTGTGCCCTGACCCGTGACGCCCAGCGGCCCTGTGCGCGGCCAAATACCGTCCTCGTGGACCGAGATCATCAGCACGTCCGGATCATCGGCAAAGGCAACCTCGACCCCGTCGGCGTGGTGCGCGTCGATATCGACATAGGCAACCCGCCGCGCCCCGTTGCGGCGCAGCGACAGAATGGCGAGCACAGGATCGTTAAGATAACAGAACCCGCCCGCCCGGTCCGGCATCGCATGATGCGTGCCCCCCGCCGGGTGATAGACGATGCCACCATGCGCCAGCAGCTCCCCCGCCAACAGCGACCCGCCCGCCGCCGTGGCCGGGCGGCGATACATCTCGGGATAGACCGGGTTTGACGGCGTGCCCAGCGCATGGCGTGCGCGCACCGCATCGCTGACCTGCTGCGCCGCTTCGGCGGCATGCAGCGCGGCGAGGTATTCCGGCGTGTGCCAGATTTCGAGCACATGGGGTTTCACACAGGGGCTAGCCCGGAACTGCGCGGGCGGCAACCAGCCCATCGCACGGCTCAGGTCCATCACCGTCGACACCCGAGGCACGCGCAGCGGATGCCAGTGACCATAAGACGAACCGCGGTAAATCTCCGCACCGATGAACAAGGGGGCCTGCATGGCAGCCAAGATAGGCGCGTGGAACACAAAGGCCATCGGACATAAAAGGGATTGCAACTGCCGCCGCCCCCACGCCACGGTGGCAGCATGAAGATCGAGGTCAACGGCGCGCGCCTGTTCGTGGATGTCTCGGGGCCAGCGCTGGTGCCCGACGGACCGTTCATGCGCCAGCGCCACACGCTCATTGCGCTGCATGGCGGGCCTGGGGCCGATCACACGATCCTGCGCCCGCTGATGGAGAAACTGTCGGACCTGGTGCAAGTGATCTACGTCGATCACCGCGGCAACGGGCGGTCTGACGATGGCGATCCGGCGGATTGGACGCTGGCGCAATGGGGCGATGACGTTAAAACGCTGTGCGACATCCTCGGTGTCAGGCATCCCATCGTCTACGGCGCGTCCTTTGGCGGCGTGGTGGCGCAGGCCTATGCCACCCGCCACCCCGATCACCCCGCCGCGCTGATCCTCGCCGCCACAACCGCGCGGACCGATTTCGATGCGATCTATGCCGCCTTTGCGCGTTTGGGCGGTGACACGGCGGGCCGCATCGCCCGCGCCTACTGGTCCGATCCCACGCCCGAGCGGCGCAAGGACTATTTCGATGTCTGCCTGCCGCTTTATGCGCTGACCGTGCCGGACCCCCACATCATGCAGCGCATGATCGTCAAAAACCCGGTGGCGATGCACTACAATGGCCCCGCCAACGAACAGGGCGCGTTTGACTTTCATGACGCCCTCGGCGCGGTGCGCTGCCCCGCCCTTGTCCTGTCGGGCGCCAGCGACCCGATCATGCCGGTTCCCCGCGGGGAACTTTTGGCCGATGCGCTGCCCGCTGCAGAATACCACCTGATCGACGGCGCGGCCCACATGCTCGAAACCGACAAACCCGCCACCGTCCTGCACCTGATCCGCGAGTTTATCCAGGGAGTGCCCCATGCAACTTGATGGCAAAACCGCACTGGTCACCGGTGCCGCCTCCGGCTTTGGCGCCGGGATCGCGCGCGCCTTTGCTGCCGAAGGGGCGCAGGTCATGGTCGCCGACATCAATGGCGACGGGGCGGCAACCGTCGCCACCGACATCGGTGGCGTTCCTGCGGTGGTCGACGTGGGCCAGCGCACCTCGGTTGAGGCCATGGCGGCACAGGCGCTCGGCCATTTCGGCCATCTCGACATCCTCGTGAACAACGCCGGCATCACCCACATGCCCGCCCCGATGGAAGACGTCAGCGAAGACGATTTCGACCGCGTGCTGAACGTGAACGCAAAATCTGTCTACCTCACCGCCCGCGCGTTTGTTCCGCATTTCAAATCCCGCGGCGCGGGGGCAATCCTCAATATCGCATCCACCGCCGGTGTCTCCCCCCGTCCACGATTGAACTGGTACAACGCGTCCAAGGGCTGGATGATCACCGCAACCAAGGCGATGGCAGTGGAACTGGCCCCGCACGGCATCCGCGTCAACGCGTTGAACCCCGTTGCTGGCGAAACCCCGCTCCTCGCCTCGTTCATGGGCGAAGACACGCCCGAGACCCGCGCCAAGTTCCTGTCCACCATCCCCTTGGGCCGCTTCTCAACGCCGCAAGACATGGGGGCCGCCGCCGCGTTCCTGTGCTCGGACGCGGCGTCGATGATCACGGGCGTCGCCCTCGAGGTCGATGGCGGCCGCTGCATCTGACAAGACAAAGGACCGACACATGACCCCGATCAACCTCGCCGCCAAACTTGCCCAATTCGACAGCCACTGGGACCCGCACGTGATCGCGGATTACAACGACAACGACGTGATGGTGGTGAAATTTCAGGGCGAATTTCCGTTTCATGCGCACCCCGATACAGACGACTTCTTTCTCGTACTCGAAGGCGAGATGGTCATGGACCTCGAAGACGCCAGCCACACGGTCAGGGCAGGCGAGCTGTTCATCGTGCCCAAGGGCGTCACCCACCGCCCCCGCGCGGCGCAGGAATGCAAGGTGCTGCTGATCGAACCCAAAGGCGTGCCCAACACCGGCGATCCCGCCACCGCAGCGCCCAAACCGCGGATCTAGCCCCTTCTCTGTTTCAAAGAATCCCCGCCGGAGGCACAAAATCTCATGATCCCAGGCCCGCAAAACGCGATCACCGATGTGACCGGGATCAAGGTCGGCCACGCGCAGGATGCCGTTCTGAAATCCGGTGTCACGGTCGTCACAAGCGACACACCGTTTACCGCGTCCGTCGCCATCCACGGCGGTGCACCCGGCACACGCGAAACAGATCTGCTGGCCCCGGACAAATCTGTGGCGCAGGTTGATGCACTCGTGTTGTCGGGTGGCTCGGCCTATGGGCTGGATGCCTGTTCCGGCGTGGTGGACGGCTTGCATGCCGTGGGGCGCGGGTTTCGTGTTGGGTCTGCGATCGTGCCCATCGTGCCCGGCGCGATCCTGTTTGACCTGCTGAACGGCGGTGAAAAGGACTGGAAAACAAATCCTTATGGCAGTCTGGGGCGTGCAGCCTTTGACGCCGCAGACACCCAGACCCCAATCGGCAGCGTCGGCGCCGGCACGGGTGCGACCACCGCGATGATGAAAGGCGGGCTGGGCAGCGCCTCGTTCACTCTGGCAAGCGGCATCACGGTTGGCGCAATCGTTGCGGCCAATCCCATGGGATCGGTGACCACGCCCGGCGACCGGCATTTCTGGGCAGCCCCCTTTGAGGTCGGTGACGAATTTGGGGGTTTGGGCGTTGATCCGGCCACGGGCCACGGGCCGCAGCCTCGCAGCCGCAAGATTGCGGCGATGATGGAGCGGGCCAACACCACCATTGCTGTTGTGGCCACCGATGCCCAACTGGACAAGGCGCAGTGCCAGCGCGTGGCCATCGCCGCCCAGGACGGCATCACGCGGGCCACGGTGCCTGCGCATTCGCCGTTTGACGGCGATCTGGTTTTTGCGGCCAGCACGGGTCACCATACGCTGCCGGATGAAAGCGCGTTGGCCGAGATCGGCCACGCCGCCGGGCTGTGCCTGGCCCGCGCTATCGCACGTGGGGTCTACACGGCTGAGGCGGCGCCGGGCGACCTTTTGCCCACTTGGGCCGAACTCAACGCCGCGCGATAAAAAGGCGCTGCGCCCCGGGAAAGAGCACAGCGCCAGGTTCCTGTAGCCAACAGGAAGGGAACCGGGGTCAAAGACCCCGTGTCCGGACCAAGGAAGCCGACGGTCCGAACTTCGTGCGCAAGGAACATCCCTGCGGATTGTTTCGGCGCATGGCAATCAAACATGCGCCTGGCGTTGCGCGCGGACACGAATCCACGCGCGTGCAGCCGGAAACTGTGGTTTGCCGCGGGCGGGCGGCACTTGCGCACTGGCCGGCCGCCCGCAGCTTGTGGTGTCAGAAGGCTGCCCTCCGATTACTCGGCGGAACGCTCAGCTGCTTTGATTTCAAACCAGTTGTAGCCTTCTTCCCCTGTGCTCAGCAGGACGAGGTGAATCATCGCTGCCAGCAAAAAGAGGAACACGCCCTGTGCGACAAACACACGACGAGGATCGAAGATGAGCCAGATCTTGTAGAACTTTGCCATTTCTCAATCCTTCCTCAGAACCACGGGCGCCAGATGAACACTGCCAAGTGAGCGACGACGGCAACGGCTGTGAAAAGCCAGAGCCCGCTCATATAGACAGAGTGCAGTTCCTGCGCCTGCTCGTCTGTGAGACCTGTAAAAGACAGGTGGTTATCAGCCATTAAAAATCCTCCGGAGATTCATGCTGACGCCGCGCACCCCGCGGCCGGGTCCTTTGGGGTTTCCCCCTCCGGGCTCTGTCCGCCCCTTGCGGGGCAGGCAGTCTCGCGCATCGGCAGGCGCACAAGTGCCGAGGCATAGGGTTGATATGTGGCGTGACGGATCACGCGTTGAAAATCATGGGCGTGATGATCCGCGCCTGGGTCCAGGCCCGGGCCATGGGCCCCTTGTCGGTAAAGCTGCGCGACCGGATCGCCGCCAGCGCCCACGTGAACGTGGCCAGCGGCAGGGTCGCGAGAAAGATGATCGCGAAATAGACCATGAATTCCGCTTTGACGCCGCTGCGTTTTTTCGGCGCAACCGGTTCGGTTGCTTGCGATGTCATGTCGGTCATGGCGTGTCCTCCGCTTTGGGTATTGGCGATCCGGTCGCTGCCGGATCCAGTTGGCGCACGGTTTCGATGACCACCCGTTCGGCGCCTTGCGCCAGTGCGGCAGCTTCGGCGGCGTCCCGCAGCGTCTTGGCCGCCGAGATCCGGGTGAGAATGGGGTGAGACGCGACGATCTGGTCCAGAGCGGCCTGCGCATCCGCATCCCAGGGAAAGTCGCGGCGCAGCGTGGTTGGGGTCGCTTCGGCGGCGTCCATATCAGTCGCCAGCGGCAGGATATGGAACAGCGCGTCAAAAAGGCCGTTGCAGACCTCCTGAATCAGGTAGGTCGCCCCGGCATAACCCATCATCGGCGTGCCCGTCGCGCGCCGGATGGCGGCACCGGGGAACGACGCCGGAATAAAGGCGGGGCTGGGGCCGTGCCCGGCCTTGAGCTCGGCCAGGTACATCTTTTCGTTGATCGACCCGAACACCACGAGGGGCCGCTTTTGCGCCATCAGCGCGCGTACCTCTTCGTTGTTGGTCTTTTTGCCGGCCACTCGTGCGGTCGCAAAGGCACACGGCAAGCCCATGTCCTCTTCGAGGAACAGGCGGATGCCGCGGGTGTAGGTTTCATTGGCCACGATCGCAAAGCTGGCGGTGGCAAAGAAATCCTGAGTCACGGACCGCCACAGGTCCCACACAGGCTTCAGCGTCGAGTGTTTCTCGCGCTGGATGAAAGGTTCGGGGTCGAGGTCCACCAAGTTCCCCAGTGCGCGCAGGAACTTGGTGGTGCTCTCGACCCCTATCGGCGCTTGCAAGTATGGCTTGGCAAGAAGCTCACACAGCCCGCGTCCGAACTCGCGGTACATGCAGATGTTCACATCCGCATTCACCAATTGTCGCATGTCGGCCACATGGGCGCCCAAGGGCATGACCATGTTGACCTCGCAGCCGATCCCTTCGACCAGCCGCCGGATCTCGGCCAGATCGGACGGCATGAAGCTGTGACGAACGCTCGCGGCCGCCATCGCGGCCACCTCCGCCGCGCCCCATCCGAACGCCTCGATGCAGCGCTCGTACTCGGTGAGGAGGTCCGTC
>JBCBCR010000085.1:0-12961 GCA_038530495.1 Pseudomonadota bacterium
GCTTTGCATGGGTGTTCCGTGGGGCGCGCCGGACGATCTCAACACCTTCATGGCGATGGTGAACAACGTGCCCGATGACTGGACGTTTTCGGCGTTCTCGCTGGGCCGCCACCAGATGGCCTATGTCGCAGCGGCGGTGCTGGCGGGCGGCAATGTGCGCGTCGGGCTCGAGGATAACCTGTGGCTCGACAAGGGCGTGCTGGCCGAGAACTGGCAACTCGTGGAACGCGCGGGCAGCATCATCGAAAACATGGGCGCGCGGGTGATCGGGCCCGCAGAGGTGCGGGAAAAGCTGGGGCTCGTGAAGCGGGCGCCACGCGGGTGAGGGCGCTGGCCGCGTTGTGCGTGATGGCCGCGTGCACGCCCAGCCTGCCGCCCGGCGACATTCCCCTGCGCAACCCCACGGTGCCGATCGGTGCCATCCAGCGCTTTGATCTGGCGCTGTTTTCCGGCGACTGGATCGTGCGCGAAAGCGCCGGGGGCGATTGGCCGATCTCCGCGTTCACGGTCGGCGGGACGCAATGGCGCGAGCGTACAGGCACCGCCGCTGCCACCGCGGACATAACCCAGCGCGCAACGGGCGTTCTGCGCCTTTCGTATCCCGATGGGGGTGCCCGCGATGTGTGGGTTCTTTGGATCGACCCGGACCACCAAACGGTCGCCCTTGGCTCACCCGATGGTGCCTTTGGTCTGATTGCGACCCGGCAAGGCACGCAGCGCGCAGATCAAATCGCGGCGGCGCGCAACGTTCTGGATTTCAACGGATATCGCACCGACACATGGAAAGGTGACACATGACCCAAACAGCAGCGATCATCGGCGGCGGCGTCATCGGCGGCGGCTGGGCTGCGCGGTTCCTGCTCAATGGCTGGAACGTGCAGGTGTTTGACCCCGCGCCTGATGCCAAGGCAACGCTGGCCCCCGTCATCGCGCAGGCGCGTCGCGCCCTGCCGGGCCTCACGGACGTCGCCCTGCCGCCCGAGGGGCGCCTGAGCTTTCACGGCACCATTGCCGATGCGGTCAATGGTGCGCACTGGGTGCAGGAAAGCGTGCCCGAGCGGCTGGACCTCAAGCACAAGGTGTTGGCTGAAATTCAGGAGACGCTGGACCCGGAGGCGGTCATCGGGTCGTCCACCTCGGGCTTCAAGCCGTCCGAACTGCAAGAGGGCGCCAAGGATCCCACCCAGATCCTCGTGACGCACCCTTTCAACCCGGTCTACCTGATGCCGCTCGTTGAGGTGGTGCCGGGGGACAATCACGACCCGCGCGCGGTGGCTTGGGCCAAGGAGGTGCTGACGGGCCTGGGCATGTTCCCCCTGCATGTTCGCAAAGAGATCGACGCACACATCGCGGACCGTTTCCTTGAGGCCGTCTGGCGCGAGGCGCTGTGGCTGGTCAAGGACGGCGTCGCCACCACCGAAGAGATCGACGAGGCCATTCGCATGGGCTTTGGCATCCGCTGGGCGCAGATGGGGCTCTTTGACACGTACCGCACCGCGGGTGGGGCGGCGGGCATGCGGCATTTCATGGCGCAGTTTGGCCCCGCGCTGAAATGGCCGTGGACCAAGCTGATGGACGTGCCCGAGTTTACCGACGAGCTGGTGGACCTGATCGCCGGTCAGTCGGACGCGCAGTCGGGCCACATGACCATTCCGGACATGTTGCGCATCCGCGATGACAACCTTGTCGGGCTGATGCGGTCGCTCAAGGTGACCAATTGGGGTGCGGGGGCTGTGCTGAACGCCCATGAGCGGACGCTGGCGTCAGCCTCGGGGGCCGACAGGTTCCCCGCGGGGAACCCTCCAGGGCCGATTGAGACCGGGCGGCGGACCATCCCGCTCGACTGGACCGACTATAACGGCCACATGAACGAGGCGCGGTATCTGCAAGCCTTTGGCGATGCCACCGACAGGTTCATGGCGCTGATTGGCTGCGATGCGGATTACATCGCCACGGGCGGCAGCTACTTCACTGCCGAAACCCATATCCGCCACATTGACGAGGTGCACGCGGGCACCCTTGTCACCGTTCGCACGCAAGTCCTCGCGGGGGCGGGCAAAAAGATGCATCTCTGGCACGAGATGTGGGCCGAGGATCGGCTGATCGCCACGGGCGAGCATTTCCTGCTGCACGTGAGCCTTGAGACCCGCAAACCGTCGGACCCCGCGCCGCACATCGCCGAAACCCTGGAACAGATCGCGACGGCGCATGCGGCCCTGCCGCGTCCGGACGGGGCAGGGCGGGCGGTGGGGCAGCGCCCCTAGACCCGGAGGCTGGCAAAATGGTCGGGCATGTCGCGCGCCGAATAAGCGGCCTCGCGCACCAGCCGGTCGAAATGACCGGTCAGCGTCTCGATCCGCTCGCGGTCGCGAAAGGCAAGGTAGTAGCCGCCGGAATAGACCACGGCCAGAAGCGGGCCAAAGACGGTGATCGGCGCGCTGAACAAGCGCCGCGCGTCAAACAGGTAGAGCCGAAGTCGCGGATAGAGCTGCGCGCTGAGCGTTTGCAGATGGTCCAGCTGTGCGGCGCGCACGTCTGCAGGTAGATCGGCGTAGTACCCGGTCCCGGCGGCGAAACTGTGCACCTCGTAGATCGGCATCGCCACCTCGTAATCCGACGGCGACGCGCGCATCCATTCCAGCCGGTCGCGTGACGCGTTGATCGCCTGAACTGTCGTGCGCCCCAGATGTGGGCCATATTCCCACGCCAGCATCTCTTCGGTTTTGAGCATGTCGGGCAGGCCCGCGGGCACGTGGCGGATCTTGTAGCCTACAGCCTCTTGGTGCCAGGCAAAGATCTGTTCGTCGATCAGCGCGCGGGGTGCCGCGGTGAGCGACAGGGCGGCGGCGGTCAGCGCCTCGGCGCTTTCGGGTCGGTCCGACAGACCCATCAGCCAGTCGCTCGACACCCCGAGGACCTGCGCCATCGCGCCGATCACATGCGCCCCGGGCAGCCGCGCGCCCGCATCGCCAAGCGCCTGGCTGACGGTGGACCGGTCGGTGCCCGCGGCGCGGGCCAGCGCGCTTTGGGTGATGCCCTGTTCTGCTATGCGCTGCGCCAGCCGGGTGCGGAACAGATCGGCGCGGGTGCGTTTGTCTATAATATCGAGCATATGGTGATAATAATCACAGTTGCGGCGTGTTGTTAACAACATTCCAAATTCGCAAGTCGCGCCCGGATGGCTACACCGGACAGGCCGATCCGAAGGAAGCCCATGACACGCCCCAAGCCCACACGCCATTTGCCTGCCGCGCGCCCGCGGCAGATCGAATGGATCACGCTTGCGTTGTTTGTCCTGTGCATCGCGGCCTGGGCCGTTGGCCTGTTTGTGCTGTACTCGCTGGTGCCGATTCTCGCCGTGCCGGTGGTGATCGTGGCGCTGGTCCTGCACAGTTCGCTCACCCATGAGGTGCTGCACGGCCATCCGTTCCCGGCCCGCTGGGCCAGCGAGGCGCTGGTGCACGTCAATCCCGGCCTGTTCATCCCGTACCTGCGGTTTCGCGACACGCATCTGGCGCACCATCAGGACGCGCGGCTGACCGATCCCTATGA
This sequence comes from Pseudomonadota bacterium, assembly GCA_038530495.1. Taxonomy (GTDB): domain Bacteria; phylum Pseudomonadota; class Alphaproteobacteria; order Rhodobacterales; family Rhodobacteraceae; genus Tateyamaria. Next base: position 3,553 of record JBCBCR010000085.1, read on the forward strand.
CGATCCTGAAAGCAACTACCTTGATCCTGCGGTCTGGGCGCGGTTGCCGCGCTGGCGGCAGGTCATGCTGGGTCTGAACAACACGCTTGTGGGCCGCATGGCGCTGGGTCCGCTGATCGGACAATGGGCGTTCATGGTTGGTGACCTGCGCCAGATCCGGGGCGGCGACCGGCAGGTGCTGGTGGGCTGGCTGGCGCATCTGCCCGGTGCGGCGCTGGTGATCTGGGCGGTGGCGGCGGGGCCGATGCCGGTCTGGGTGTACCTGATCTGCGCCTATGTCGCGCTGTCGGTCCTGAAAATCCGCACCTTTCTCGAACATCAGGCGCATGCGCGCAGCCGTGGGCGCACCGTGATTGTCGAAGACCGGGGGCTGCTGGCTTTTCTGTTTCTGAACAACAATTTGCACGTTGTGCACCACATGCACCCGCGGGTGCCGTGGTACAAGCTGCCCGGGCTGTACGCGGCCAAAAAGCAGCACTACCTGCGCGCCAACGAGGGCTATGCCTATGCTTCGTACAAAGAGGTTTTTGCAGCACACGCCCTGACGGCAAAAGACCCGGTGGCCCATCCGCTCTGGCGTCATCCCGCGGAGTGATCGCATAACGGGCGCATGACCCTGTGGATCCCGATCACGCTGGCGGCCGCGTTTTTCCAGACGTTGCGGTTCATGTTGCAGCGGCAATTGTCGCTGGGCACGCTGAGCGCCGGGGGCGCGACGCTGGCGCGGTTTCTGTATTCCGCGCCGCTGGTGGTGGTGCTGGTGGGCCTGTACCTGCCGCTGAGCGGGCAAACCGTTCCCGCGCTGTCGCCTGCCTTCTGGGCCTATGGCGCGGTGGGCGGGTTGGCGCAGATCATGGCCACCGTGTTTGTCGTGCTGCTGTTCAAGGCGCGCAATTTCGCGGTGGGCATCACGTTCAAGAAAACCGAAGCGATCCAGGCCGCGCTCGTGGGTTGGGTGGTGCTGGGCGACCCGGTCAGCGCGTGGGGCTTCGCCGCCATTGCTGTGGGGCTTTTGGGCGTGTTGGTGCTGTCGTCGCCCCCGGAGCTGTCCCGCGTGCAGATGCGCGACGTGTTCAACCGCGCCTCGGGCCTCGGGCTGGGGGCCGGGGTGCTGTTTGCGGTGTCGGCGGTGGCCTATCGCGGCGCGTCGCTGAGCATTGATCTGGACGACGCGTTCGCGCGCGCTGGCGTCACGCTGGCCGCGGTCACCAGCATGCAGATGATCGCCATGGTGCTGTGGCTGGGCTGGCGCGAGCCGGGGCAGGTGGCCGCGGTCTGGGACGCGCGGCGGATCGCGATCTGGGTCGGGCTGCTGTCGATGTGCGGATCGTTTTGCTGGTTCGTGGCCTTCACGTTGCAAACGGCGGCCTATGTCAAAGCGCTGGGGCAGGTGGAGCTGATCTTTAGCGCGCTCGCCTCGGTCCTGATCTTTCGCGAAACCGTTCGCGCGCGGGAATGGCTGGGCATGGCCCTGCTGCTGGCGTCGATCCTGGGGTTGGTGGCCGTGCTTTAACCCGGCATCGGGTATCCGCGCAGGCGCAGAAACAGGCTTTCCTCGTCCGAGTTCTTGAAAAACGGCACGGAGTCGAGCGGCGGTTTGCCCGACAGCATCCCCTGCACCTCGCTGAGCACCACTTCGGTGATAAACGGCATGTCAAAGCGGCGCGCCTCGGCCAGCGGCACCCATTGCAGGTGGCTCAATTCATCCGAAGCGGCGGAGAAATCATCGGGGTCGCTGACCAGCGCGTCCGCCGGGACAAGAAAGAACCGCGCATCAAAGCGGCGCGGTCGGCCCGGCGGGGTCAGCGCCCGGAAAAAGAACTTGAGCGGGGCGGCGTGAGGCAAAAAACCAGCACGGGCAAAGGCGTGCCAATCCGGCGGCGCATCGGGCCAAGTGCCGGGCGTGCCGAGGATCTGACCGGTTTCTTCCCACAGCTCGCGGATCGCTGCGGCCGCCAGCGCCGGGCCAAGATCCGCCGCGCTGTCTTCGCGCAACCGGGCCGCACAGGCGGCGGGCAGGGCGCTGCCCAGCGGCACATCGGCGTCGGCGGCATCCACCGCGCCGCCGGGAAAGACGAACTTGTTGGGCATGAACGCCGCGTTCGCGCCGCGCTGGCCCATCAGGATGTGGGGTGCGCTGCCCGCGTCACGCAGCACGATCACGGTGGCGGCGTTGCGGATGCGGGTCTTGTCTTCGGTGGTCATGTCGCCCCCTGCGCTTGGTCAGCCAAGCGAGGCGAACCCCCCCATGGCGCGGGCCCACTGAAAGCCGACAACCGCGCCCTTGAGCCGAGGCAGAAGATAGAGCGACAGGCCGACGCAGCCAACGGCAAAGATGGTGAACAGGATCAGCGGTTCGGGGCGCCACGTGACAAACACGATGTGCAAGAGCGGCGCCATCAGGTGCCCGACGATCAGAATGGTCAGGTAGGCCGGGCCATCATCGGCGCGGTGGTGCGAATAATCGAGTTTGCAGGCCGAACAGGTGTCGCCCACCTTCAGATACCCCTTGAGCAACGGCGCGCCGCCGCAGCGCGGACACCGGCGCCGCCAGCCACGCGCCAGCGCGGGCCACAGCGGGCGTTCGGGCGCATCGGTTTGGTCTGTTGGTAACTGCTTCTCGCGCATAGCGCCCTCGTCTGATCGTGGTCCGATAATGCGGCAGAATGGAGCGATGAAACATTATGCAAGATGTCCCTGCGTCCCCCTGTCGCGTCGCCAATGCAAAATTTCGCGCGACGGAAAAACCGGGGTGGTCCGTTTCACCTTGTGATTGACGCCTTTGACCAAATGTCGGGGCGTTGCTTGTAACCAGGAGATCACGATGAAACGCACCGCTCTTACCCTGTCTGCCGCCTTGGCGGCATTTACCGTGACCGCCGCGGATGTCAGCGCGCGCGGTCAGGGGCCGGATTTTGCCACCCTTGATACAGACGGAAACGGAGTTTTGACCCGCGAAGAAATGCAGGCCGCCGCGAAGGCGCGGTTCGATCGCATCGACACCGATGGCAACGGCCAGCTCAGCAAAGCCGAGCTCGAAGCCTCGGGCAACGCACGCGCGGCGCGGCGTGCCGAGCGGATGATCTCGCGGCTCGACAGCAATGGCGACGGGCAAGTGTCGTCCGCCGAATTGTCCGAGCGTCGCGATGCGGGCCGGGCCTTTGACCGGATCGACAGTGACAATAGCGGCACGATCACCCAGGCGGAGTTTGACGCCGCGCGCGACAAGATGCGCGCCCGGCGCAACGCGCCCGAGACCGATTGATGCCGCCGCACCCTCGCCCCTTGCCACCGGGGGCGGGGGCGCGCACCGTACCTCACGATGACACGCATGCCGCTGGACAGTGAATTGGAACCCGTTGACGAGGCCGACCTGCTGGCGCGTTACGCCCGCGGCGACGCAGCGGCGGCACGTGCGCTGACCCTGCATCTGGCGCCGCGTGTCCATGCGCAGGCGGCGCGGATGCTGGGCGACGGGTCCGAAGCCGAAGACATCGCCCAAGAGGCGATGATGCGCCTGTGGAAGATCGCGCCAGAGTGGCGCGCCGGCGAGGCCAAGGTGTCGACCTGGCTCTACCGCGTGGTCGCGAACCTGTGCACTGACCGGTTGCGGCGGCGCAAGGGGCGCGGCGTGGCGCTGGATGACGTGGCCGAACCGCCCGATCCCGGCCCCGGCGCCGAGGCGCAGCTTTTGACCGCCGCGCGTCGCGACGCGCTGGCCCGGGCGCTGGCGGATCTGCCGGAACGGCAGCGGCTGGCGGTGATGCTGCGCCATTTTGACGGCGCCTCGAACCCCGACATCGCGGAACGGTTAGGGATCAGCGTCGAAGCGGTCGAAAGCCTGACCGCGCGGGGAAAACGGGCGCTGGCTGCCGCGCTCAAGGGGCAAAAGGCGGCTTTGGGATACGAGACGGGATAAAACGGATGACACGGAAAACCGACGATACATGGATTGACGCACTGCTCGACGATGTCTGCAGCGCACCTGTGCCCGAGCCCGGCGAAGACGTGATGGCGCGCATCCTTTCCGATGCCATGGACGCGCAACCTGCACCCGGTGGCGGCGGCGCGCTGCCGCGCTGGCGGCAGGCCCTGCAGGCGCTGGGCGGATGGATGTCCGTGGGCGGGCTCGTTGCCGCGACCGCGGTCGGGTTTGCCGTCGGGCTGGGCGGGGTCGTGGATGCGGCGCTGTTGACCAGCGGCGCGGGCTGGGCAGACAGCGCGTACTATCAGGACGCGCTTAGCGCCAATGGCTGGGATTTGGAGGACGGTTGAGATGGCTGAAGAGAACACGCGCACACGGTCGCCGCTGTGGATGCGGGCGCTGCTGTTGATATCGCTGGCCGTGAATCTGGCCATCGTCGGCCTGATTGCCGGGTTCCTGATGCGCGACCCGGGACCGCTGCGCGGTGGTGGGCCGGGGGCAAGTTTCGGGCTGCCGTATCTGATCGCGATGGAGCGGTCTGACCGGCGTGCGGTAATGGATGCGGTGCGTGACAACAACGATCTGCCCAACCGGCGCGCGCGCCGCGAACAGTTCGCGCAGATGATCACGCTGATCCGCGCCGAACCGCTGGACCGCGCTGCGGTGGAGGCGCTGCTGTCCCGTCAGGCGCGCACCGCCGGAGAGGTCCAGACCGCGGCACAGGCGGCGTGGCTGACGCAGCTGGAACGCATGGATGCAGAGACGCGCGCGACCTATGCCGACCGCATCGAAACCGTCCTGAAACGCGGCCCCAAGGGCCGGGGCAAGCCACCGAAACAGGGTGAGTGAACCCGGCCTGCCGGATTGCTGCGTGTGCATGACTGCCGCACGATTGTGCGCGGTCCTGCCAGCCCGCCCCTGTGGAAAGCCTGCGCAAGGTCAAAGGTGGTTCTGTGCTTCCGCGCAGGGGCTGCCATACGGATATGTATTGCGCGTGAACCGGGGCACACCAACATTTCGGGTGTTGAACAACCGGGGTGTTTCTCAGGCTGCCGCCTGGTGCAGGTTCACGCGGTTGCGCCCTGCCGCCTTGGCGTCATAGAGCGCCTTGTCCGCCAGCTCGATCAGCACTTGCGCATTCACGGCCCCGATCGGCGGTGCGCCTGCATCAAGGTCGTAGACGATCATGCCGACCGAGATGGTCACCGGCACCGCGCGTTCCGTGCCGCCCAGCGGAACCGGTGTGCCGCCCACCGTCTGACACAGGCGATGCGCGGCCTTCTTGGCGCTGTCCAACGTGATGCCGGGCAGCACGATCAAGAACTCTTCTCCGCCGATCCGGGCCACCAGATCCACCGCGCGCAGGTTTGCGCGCAGCCGGTCGGCCACGCCGACCAGAACCGCATCACCGGCGGCATGGCCGTAGCGGTCGTTGATCTGTTTGAAATGGTCGATGTCGGCGATCATCAGGGCAAAGCCCTTGCCCGTTGCCTGCGCCCGCTCGGCGATGCGGTCGACATGCGGCATGGCATAGCGGCGATTGTGCAACCCCGTGAGCGGATCGATGACCGCGGCCTCCACCCCGTTGCGCAACGTCTCGCGCAGGGCATCGCTGGCGCGTTTCCGTGCGAGCAGCGCGCCGAGGCGCAGCACGATCTCGGCATCGCTGGCGCCGTAGGGGGCCACGTCGTTGGCCCCGGTATCCAGCATCTGCGCGGCCAAGGGCGACGGCCCGTCCACCGGCAGGACAAGGATCACGGTATGCCGTGTGGCCGCGTGACAGCGCAGATCCGCCAGCAGGTCCAGAACCGCCGCCGCCTCATCCGGTTGCGCCACCAGCACAAAAGCGTCGGGCGCTGCGGCACCGCCGATGTTGCGCACCGCAGCACTGGGGCTGGTGACGCTGACATCGGCTGACAACTCCGCGCCCAGGGCACGCTGCAAGGACGCCGCCCCGCCCGCATCATGGGTCACAAGCCGCACATGCGCGCGCCGCACCAGCTGCGCCGCCGGTTCGGCAAAACCCAGAGCGCGCGAGGTGCCCTCGCGCAGCTGCCATTCGCTGGTGGCCGAGTAGCTGCGCAACAGGCTGCGCGCCCGCGCCATCAGGAAACCCGCCTCGAAGGGGCGGGACAGCACATCGTCATAGCCCAAGGACAGCAGCGCGCGCCGATCCAGCGGGGCGCCCGCGTCACTGCTGATGGCGATCACCGGCACCTTGCCGAACAGTCCCAATTTGCGCAGCCGCGCCAGCATTTGCGCCGCGGTTGCATCGGGCAGTTCGGTCGACGTCAGGATCAGATCGGGGCTCACCCGTTCGAGCAGGCGCATGGCCTCCATCATACACGCGGCCTGCAACACGTCGTACTGGCTTGACGCCAGCTTGACCCGCAGCATGATGCGGTGGGTTGCGATCGGGTCGATGACCAGGACCTTGCCGTGCATTGATCATTCCAATTTTACAAAAACTGCGTGTATTTCATATCCACCGCATTCGGTTAACAAAGGGTTTCCAAATGCAGGGCTGGGAGGGCTCGTTTTGCCAATGTCGCAAGAATCCGCCGAAGTCGTCGCCTTGCAGGCATTGGCCTGGCTCGCGGGCAAGGAAGATCTGCTGCCCGTGTTCCTCGGCGCGACGGGTGCAAGCGAGACAGATGTCCGCGCGGGCGCTGCTGATCCCACCTTTCTGGGCGCTGTGCTGGACTTCATCCTGATGGACGACGCGTGGATCAAGGAGATGTGCGATGCCAACGCGCTGTCCTATGAAATGCCGATGACGGCTCGGGCCGCGCTGCCCGGTGGCGAGGCGGTACACTGGACATGACAGCGCCGGTCCGTGCCATCATCTTTGACAAGGACGGCACGCTTTTCGATTTCCGCACCACGTGGGAGGCTTGGGCCGCCAGTTTCCTGCGCCGTGTCTGCGGCGGTGACACCGATCATGCGATCCGCGCAGGCCAGGCCATCGGTTTTGATTATACCCGCGCCGTCTTTGCCCGCGACAGCGTCGCCATCGCCGGCACGATGGAGGAGATCGCCGCAGCCCTCGCTCCCGCCTTTCCGGGCCGCAGTGCAACCGAGATGACCGACATCCTCGACGCCGAAGCGGCCCGGGCCCCACAGGCCGAAGCCGTACCGCTGCGCCCCTACCTGACCGGGCTGCGCGCCCGTGGCCTGCACCTCGGCGTGGCGACAAATGATTCCGAGGCGCCCGCGCGCGCCCATCTCGAAACCGCGGGCGTGATCGACCTGCTCGACTTCATCGCGGGCGCCGACAGCGGCCATGGCGGCAAACCGGCCCCGGGTCAGCTTCTGGCCTTTTGCGCGACCGTGAATATTGGGCCGGAAAATGTGCTGATGGTTGGCGACAGCAGTCATGACCTGATGGCCGGGCGCGCGGCGGGCATGCGCACCGTGGGCGTGCTGACCGGCATGGCGTCTGAGACCGACCTTGCACCCAAGGCCGACATCGTGCTGCCGGACATCGGCGCCATTCCCGGCTGGCTGGACCGGATCGGAACGCGCTGACCGAAAAAAGCGACCAAAGCCGTCGCAAACGGGCAGGAGGTTGCGCCACACGCTCCGCAATCTGGGACCAATCACAGCGCGGAGGCCCCACATGTCCGATACCACGACCAGACGCCGCAGCCGCGCAGGCGGCCGGGCAGGCGCCGCCGCACGCCGGGGTGCGGCTGTGATCGACCAGATGCCATGGGGCCCGCCCAAGATGACCGATCCGCCGGTCGAACCGGTCCCGGCCGAAGGTGTCGAGGCCATCCACAACGGCGCCATGCGCATCCTCGAAGAGATCGGGATCGAGTTCCTGAACGAAGAAGCGCTTGGCATCCTGCGCGAGGCGGGCTGTGACATCGACGGGCAAACCGTGCGCATGGGGCGTGATTTCGTGATGGAAATGGTGGCCAAGGCCCCCAGCCAGTTCACGCTGACCCCACGCAACCCGGCCCGCCAGATCACCATCGGCGACGGGTCGATCAACTTTGGCAACGTGTCGTCGCCGCCGAACTACTGGGACATGGAGATCGGCACCAAGGTGCCCGGCACCCGCGCACAATGCGCCAACCTGTTGCGGCTGACGCAGTATTTCAATTGCATCCACTTTGCGGGCGGCTATCCGGTCGAACCGGTCGACGTGCACGCCAGCGTGCGCCATCTCGACGTGCTGTATGACAAGCTCACGCTGACCGACAAGGTCATGCACGCCTACAGCCTCGGGCGCGAGCGGGTCGAGGACGTGATGGAAATGGTGCGCATCGCGGGCGGGCTCAGCCACGCGGAATTCGAAGCCACCCCGCGCATGTACACCAACATCAACTCGACCTCGCCCCTGAAACACGACCACCCGATGATCGACGGTTGTCTGCGGATGATCCGACGCGGACAGGCGGTTGTGGTCACCCCGTTCACGCTGGCCGGGGCCATGGCGCCGGTGACGATGGCCGGTGCGGTGGCGCAATCCATTGCCGAGGCACTCTGTGCCATTGCGCTGTTCCAATACGTCCGTCCCGGTGCGCCCTGCGTGATCGGTACCTTCACCTCGAACGTCGACATGAAATCGGGCGCGCCCGCCTTTGGCACGCCGGAATACATGCGCGCGACCCAGATCACCGGCCAGTTGGCGCGCTACTACGGGCTGCCGATGCGATCTTCGGGCGTGTGCGCGGCCAATGTGCCCGACGGGCAGGCGATGTGGGAGACATCAAACAGCCTCTGGGCCTCGGTCCAGTCGCACACCCACATGGTCTATCATGCCGCAGGCTGGCTTGAGGGCGGGCTGATCGCCAGCCCGGAAAAGTTCATTATGGACTGCGAAGTGCTGCAGCAAATCCAGCGCTACCACGATCCCGCCATCATCGGCACTGGGCCGGAGGACATCGCGCTGGATGCGATCAAATCGGTGGGCAGCGACGGGCATTTCTTTGGCATCCAGCACACGCAGGACCGCTATACCACCGCGTTCTACCAGCCGTTCCTGAGCGATTGGAAAAACTTCGAAGCCTGGCAGGTGGCGGGATCCGTCTGGACCCCCGAACGCGCGCACCTGATGTTCAAGGAAATTATCGCTCAGTTCGAAGCGCCGCCAATGGATATCGCCATTCGCGATGAGCTCGGCGATTTTGTCGCCCGCCGCAAGGCCGAAGGCGGCGCGCCAACGGACTTCTGACGCCGGTTTGGTGGCGAAATAAAACGCGACAAATTTTCATGTTAGCCGAATGTTAGGAACGCTTGGGGCAGGGTAAAGCATCGCAACCCCAGGGCCGCCCCGATGCACGGACTGATCAATCGCGCCATACAGTGTTTCGTGACCGATACTTACGGCGCGGAGATATGGAACGCGGTTGCCCGCGACGCTGATCTCGACTTTGTCGAGTTCGAGGCGATGCTGCTTTACGATGACGCGCTTACCCCGCGGGTTCTGGATGCCGCTGCCGACCTGCTGCAGCGCCCGCGCGCTGAAATGATGGA
>JBCBCR010000086.1:0-12857 GCA_038530495.1 Pseudomonadota bacterium
CGGTGAAGATGGCGCGCAAGTACTGGCACGACAAGGGCCACCCCGAGCGCGTGGACCTGATCACCTTTTCGGGCAGTTTCCATGGCCGGTCCTCGGCGGGCATCGCCGCGGCAGGCTCGGAAAAGATGACCCACGGCTTTGGCCCCCTGCTGCCCGGCTTCGTGCACCTGCCCTTTGGCGATCACGACGCGCTCAAGGCGGCGATCACCGACACCACCGCGGGCATTCTGATCGAACCGGTCATTGGCGAGGGCGGGATCATCCCCGTGCCCGACCAGTGCCTGCAGGGGCTGCGCGCGCTGTGCGACGACCACGGCATCCTGCTGATCCTCGACGAGGTGCAGTGTGGCGTGGCCCGGACCGGCAGGCTCTTTGCCCACGAATGGGCGGGGATCACGCCCGACATCATGATGGTGGCCAAGGGGATCGGCGGCGGCTTCCCCCTCGGTGCCGTGCTTGCCACCGAAGAGGCCGCGTCGGGCATGACCGCCGGCACCCACGGGTCGACCTATGGCGGCAACCCGCTGGGCTGTGCGGTGGGGGCCAAGGTGCTGGACATCGTGGCCGAGCCTGCGTTCCTTGACGATGTGAACCGCAAGGCGGGGCTCTTGCGGCAAAAGCTCGAAGGGTTGGTGGCCGCGCATCCGGACGTGTTCGACCACGTGCGCGGATCCGGCCTGATGCTGGGGATCAAGTGCAAGCTGCCCAATGGTGACATGGTGGCCGCAGGCTATGCCAACGAGGTGATCACCGTGCCCGCCGCCGACAACGTGATCCGCCTGCTGCCGCCGCTGACAATCACCGATGACGAGATCGCGACCGCCATGGACCGGCTCGATGCCGCGGCGCGCAGCCTTGCCGCCTGATGGCTTCTTCTGGCTAAAAATACCTCGGGGGGCGCGCATCGCGCGCGGGGGCTGGCCCCCTCCCCGATCTCCCTCACAGAGTATACGTCATGACCCATTTCCTCGATATCCACACCACCGCACCTGCCGACCTGCGGCAGATGATCGACAGCGCCATCGCGATGAAAGACGCCCGCAAGGGGCGCCCCAAGGGGATGCCCGACGATGACCACCCGCTGGATGGGCACATGGTGGCGCTGATCTTTGAAAAACCGTCGACGCGCACGCGGGTCAGTTTCGACGTGGGCGTGCGCCAGATGGGGGGGCAGACCATGGTGCTGTCGGGGGCCGACATGCAGCTGGGCCATGGCGAGACCATCGCCGACACCGCCCGCGTGCTGTCGCGCTATGTCGATCTGATCATGATCCGCACCTTCGAAGAGGCCACCCTGCAGGAGATGGCGGAATACGCGAGCGTGCCGGTGATCAACGGGCTGACCAACGCCTCGCATCCCTGCCAGATCATGGCCGACATCATGACGTTCGAGGAACATCGCGGCCCGATCAAGGGCAAAAAGATCGTGTGGTCCGGCGACGGCAACAACGTCTTTGCCAGCTTTGCCCATGCCGCCAAACAGTTCGAGTTCGATCTGGTCTTTACCGGGCCCGAGCCGCTGGACCCGGACCGCTCGCTCGACGGGCTTTATACCACCGAGCGCAACCCCGACGCCGCCGTGGATGGCGCCGATCTGGTGGTGACCGACACCTGGGTCAGCATGCACGATCCGCAATCGGCGCGCGAGCGGCGGCACAACCAGTTGCGCGGCTATCAGGTCAACGACGCGCTGATGGCGCGGGCGAAACCCGACAGCCTGTTCATGCACTGCCTGCCCGCCCACCGCGAGGACGAGGCGACGTCTGCCGTGATGGACGGGCCGCATTCGGTGATCTTTGACGAGGCCGAAAACCGCCTGCATGCGCAGAAGGCGATCATGCGCTGGTGCCTTGGCGCCTAGGCGCCCGCGCATTGCCGTGGCCGGTGCGGGCAGCATCGGCTGCTTTGTCGGCGGGCTGTTGGCGCTGGCGGGGCACGACGTGCGGTTTCTGGGCCGGGCGCGGATCATTGATGCGGCGCGGGGCGGCCTGCGCCTGACCGGGTTTGACGGGCTGGACGCGGTGCTGGAGGCCCCGCACATGTCCGACGATCCCGGCGCGGTGCTGAGTGGCGCAGACCTCGTTCTGGTCTGCGTCAAGACAGCGGATACCGCAGGCATCGCGACGCAGATCGCGTCGCACGCCCCCGGCGCGCAGGTCATCAGCTTGCAAAACGGCATCGGCAACGCAGGCGCCCTGCGTGCGGCCCTGCCGGGCGCGGATGTGCGCGCGGCAATGGTGCCGTTCAACGTGGTGGCGCGGGGGCCTGCGCATTTTCATCGCGGCACGTCAGGTGACATCGTTGTCGAGGCCGGGCCGCTGCCCGACTTGGGCACCCCGCATCTGGCGTGGCGGCAAAGCGACCGGATCGAGGCGGTGCAGTGGGGCAAGCTGCTGATCAACCTCGGCAATGCGGTGAACGCGCTGGCCGACATCCCCCTGCGCGAGCAGCTGCGCGACCGCGCGTGGCGGCGGATCATGGCGGCCCAGATGGCCGAAGCGCTGTCCGTCCTGCGCGCCGCAGGCATCCGCCCCGCCCGCAGCACCGCCGCCGCCCCGTGGCTGATCCCCCACATCCTGCGCCTGCCCGACGCGCTGTTCACACGCATCGCCGCCCAAATGCTGACCATCGACGCCGAGGCGCGGTCGTCCATGTGGGAAGACCTGACCCTCCGCCGCCCCACCGAAATCGACGCGCTGCAGGGCGTGATCGTGGGGCTGGCAGCAGAGCACGGCCTAGACGCCCCGATCAACGCGCGGCTTTTGGCGCTGGTCAAGGCAGCGGAGGCGGCAGGGGACGGGCCGCCGGGATTGCGGGCCGAGGCAATATGAAACTGGCAGAATGTCTGCCATTAAAGAAAAGTCGAAGACGATAGGTATCAGTTTGCCGTGACTTCCAACCGTGAAAGACAGCGCCGATCAGACAAACGAATAATCGATGTGGGTATCGGCAAGAAGAAGGTAAAGGACGCCGTTGTCGAAGAAGCGATCGAGGAAACGTTTGATTGGCTAGAACGTGGCGGGTTCAAAAGGATTTGGAAGGTTATCAAGGTCACGATGGCTTTATGTGCTGTTCTGATCGGTGTGACTATTTTCTTTCTAACTGGCTAGGTCGTTGGAGACGACGTGTATTCTCTTTGCGTCGACAGAACGATAGCGAAGCGTGGAGTGACAAGACGTCAGTTAATCGAGCAATTGGCCCTACCTCCGCGGCTTCGCGCGCAGGGTGGGGTCGGCTTGGGTGGGGTCTTCGGGCCAGGGGTGTTTGGGGTACTGGCCGCGCATGTCTTTGCGGACGTCGGCGTAGGACGTGGCCCAGAAGCCGGGGATGTCGCTGGTGACCTGAATCGGGCGCTGGGCGGGGGACAGCAGGGTGACTTGCAGGGGTGTGCCGCCGACGGATGGATGCGTGGTGACGCCGAACATCTCTTGCAGGCGGACAGAGATGCCGGGGGTTTCGGCGTCGTAGTCGATGGGGATTTTGCGGCCCAGTGGCGTGACGAAGGCACCGGGCACGGCGCGGTCGAGCGCTTGTTTGGCGTCCCAGCCGAGGTGCGCTTCGAGGGCTGGAGCGATGTCGAAGGCTTTCCAGTCGGCGGCGCTGCGGATGCCGGTGAGGTAGGGCAGGAGCCAGTCGTCGAGCGTGGCCATCAGTGTGTCTTCGGAGAGGTCGGGGAAGGCGTCGCCCATGAGAGCCGCGCGTGCCATAAGGCGGCGGGCGCGGGGCGAGGGGCGCAGGCCCAGTTGGCGCACGCCGTCCAGCATGGCCAGAGCGATCGCATCGGGGGGCGCCTGTTTCCAGGCGCGATCCTCGAGCACGAGCGCGCCGAAGCGGCGCTGTTGGCGGGCCAGCACTTGCCCGTCGCGCTTGGACCAGATGCAGGTGTCGTGCCAGGTGGTCAAACCGGGGAAGTGGGTGTCGATGTCAGCCTCGGTGATCACGGCGGCCTGCCTTATGCGCGCCTCGCGCGGGTCGCCGTCGAGGTCGGTGGCGACGATCAGGCGCTGGCCCGCGAGCGTGTCGGTCTCGGGCATTACGGCCCCCTTGCCGCCCGAGAGGACGTAGCGCGGGCTGTCGCCCTTGCGGCGCAGGCCGATGCGGTCGGGGTAGGCGAGCGCCACAACGTGCGCCGGGGCGACGGTGTCGCGGGTGCCGCCGAAGCGGCGGGTTTCTTGCCGGATGCGGTCGACGGCACCGCGGTGTGCGGCATCGCCGAAATCGCCCGGGCGCTCCACGGCGCGGCGGCGCAGCGACAGGTCCACGCCCCGGCCCCGCAGCGGGTCGCGTTCGGCGAGGATCGCGGCCCAGAGGGCCGCGCCGGGTCCGGCCACCTGCAGCATGTGGGCGAGGCGCGGGTGCAGGGGCGCCGCGGCCAGTGCGCGGCCGTGGTCGGTGATGCGGTTTTGTGCGTCGAGCGCGCCCAGCATTTGCAGCAGCGCGCGCGCCTCGGAGAGCCGTCCGGCATGGGGCGGGGTGACAAAGCGCATGGTGTCTTCGGTGCCGCCCCAAAGGGCCAGTTCCAGCGCGAAGCTTGCGAGGTCGCCCGCTGCTATTTCGGGCGGAGGGAAGGCGGCGAGGGCGCCGTCCTCGCCGCGGGTCCAGAGCTTGTAGCATACGCCCGGGGCCACCCGGCCCGCGCGGCCTGCGCGCTGGGTCGCCTCGGCGCGGGTGACGCGTTCGGTGACCAGCCGGGACATGCCTGAAGACGGGTCAAACAGCGCCCGGCGTGAGCGCCCGCCGTCGACCACGATGCGGATGTCGGGGATGGTCAGCGAGGTTTCGGCGATAGAGGTGGCGAGCACCACCTTGCGCGCGGCGGAGGGTGTGACGGCGGCGCGCTGGGCTTTGAAATCCATCGCGCCAAAGAGCGGTTGCAGGGCGGTGCCGGGGGGCAGGCGGCCCTTGAGCAGGGCCTCGGTCCGGCGGATCTCGCCCTCACCGGGGAGAAAGGCGAGGAGGCCGCCTTCGGCCTCGGCCAGCGCCTGCAGGATCAGGTCGGCCATGGCGGTTTCGAACCGGGTGGTTTTGCCCAAGGGCGCGTCAAGCCAGCGGGGCGTGACGTCGAAACTGCGCCCTTCGGAGGTGAGGATGTCGGCCCCCATCACGTCCGCCACCGGGGCGGCGTCGAGCGTGGCGGACATGGCCAGCAGGATCAGGTCGTCGCGCAGCGCCTCGGTCACCTCGAGGCAGAGGGCAAGGCCGAGATCGGCGTTCAGAGAGCGTTCGTGGAATTCGTCGAAGATCACCGCACCCACGCCCGGCAGGTCGGCGTCGGATTGCAGCATGCGGGTCAGGACGCCTTCGGTCACAACCTCGATGCGGGTGGATTTCGTGACCTTTGCCTCGCCCCGAATGCGGTAGCCGACGGTCTGGCCCACAGGCTCGCCCAGCGTTGCGGCCATGCGTTCTGCGGCGGCACGCGCGGCGAGGCGGCGGGGTTCGAGCATGACGATGCGGCCCGGGGTCAGGCCCGCGTCCAGCATGGCGAGCGGCACGCGCGTGGTCTTGCCCGCACCGGGGGGCGCTTGCAGCACCGCTCGGCCATCGCGCGACAGCGTGGCCATCAGGTCGGGCAGGATCACGTCGATGGGGAGCGGGGCGGTCATGGGCGCGTTATGGCGCATGTGTGCGGTGGGGCCAACTGCTACGGCCTTCGTGGGTTGCGGCGCAAAAGACACCATCGCGGGCCTAGACATTTACCCGCCCCCCTCGCACAAAGTCGCCATGGCTCTTGTCATCGATATCCCCGACCTGGCGCGCCGCATCGCAGAGGGCGAACGGCGGGCGTTGGCGCGGGGGATTACCTTGATCGAGAGCAGTCGCGCGGATCACAAGGCGCAGGCTGCCGCCCTGCTGGCAGCGATGCCTGAGGGGCGGCAGGCGCTGCGCATCGGGCTGTCGGGGACGCCGGGGGTGGGCAAGTCCACCTTTATCGAGGCGTTTGGCATGATGCTGGTGGGGCGCGGGCTGAAGGTCGCTGTGCTGGCGGTTGATCCCAGTTCGGCGCGGTCGGGCGGGTCGATCCTGGGTGACAAGACGCGAATGGACCGGCTGAGCCGGGAGACGGGCGCGTTTATCCGCCCCTCCCCCAGTCAGACGCATCTGGGCGGGGTCGCCCGCCGCACGCGCGAGGCGGTGGCCCTGTGCGAGGGCGCGGGCTTTGACGTGGTGCTGATCGAAACCGTGGGCGTGGGCCAGTCCGAGACGCAGGTGGCGCAGATGGCCGACCTGTTCCTCTTGCTGCTGGCGCCTGCGGGCGGGGACGAGTTGCAGGGGGTCAAGCGGGGCATCATGGAGATGGCCGACATGATCCTTGTGAACAAGGCCGATGGCGATCTGAAGCCGGTGGCGACGCGGACCTGCGCCGATTATGCCGGTGCGCTGCGGCTGTTGCGCAAGCGGGCGCAGGACCCCGACGGCTTTCCCAAGGCGCTGATGGTGTCGGCGTTGGAGGAGGCGGGCATTGCTGCCGCGTGGGACGAAATGCAGGCGCTGACCGACTGGCGGCGCGCCAACGGATTTCACGATGCCACGCGCGCGGCACAGGCGCGGTACTGGTTCGAGGCGGATGTGACATCGGCCCTGCTGGCGCAGCTGGCCGCACCGCATGTGCAGGCGCAGATGGACGCTCTGGGCGCGGATGTGGCGGCGGGCCGTGCCGACCCCGGACAGGCCGCCCAAGAGGTGCTGGACATGCTGGGGCAGGCCGCCCCATCTGGGTCTTGACCCGCCCCCTGATTCCGCCTATTGCCCGCAAACGATTTGACCAGCGCCGCGGTGCCCCGTGGTGCTGATGTCGTTTCCGGGGCCGCCCCGGCAACGCACCAGATGAAAAAGAGGATAATGCAATGTCGCGCGTGTGCGAACTGACCGGCAAGGGCCCCATGGTTGGCAACAATGTCAGCCACGCCAACAACAAGACCAAGCGGCGCTTTCTGCCCAACCTCAATGACGTGACCCTGCAGTCCGAAACGCTGGGCCGTGGCATCAAGCTGCGCATTACGTCGGCGGCGCTGCGGTCGGTGGATCACCGTGGGGGTCTGGACGCGTATCTGGCCAAAGCCAAGGACACCGAGCTGTCGGATCGCGCGCTGAAGGTCAAGAAAGAGATCGCCAAGGCGCAAGCCGCGGCCTGATCCTGACCCTGATCGAGTTTTGCAACGGCCTCGCCTGATCGGCGGGGCCGTTTGCGTTTTGTCGCGGTTGTCTTGGGCGCGGGGGCGGCATATTTCTGACCCATGATGCGTAGTGTGATTTCTGCCGTGATGGCCGTTCTGCTGCTGGTGACCAGCCTCAGCGCGGCGTCGGCGCGTGGGGCAAACCCCGCGGCGCAGAGCATGGTGATCTGTTCCGGGCATGGGGTCGCGCTGATCTACCTTGATGCCGACGGGAACGAGACGCGCGCGCCGCATCTGTGCCCCGATTGCCTGATGCATCTGACCGGGTTGCCCGGCGCGCCTGTGGTGCTTGCCTTGGTGGCCGGGGACGGCGGTGCGGTTGTGCTGCCTGCGCCTGTGGCACAGGTGCATGTGACGCAGCGGTTGCACCGTTCGGCGCGCGCGCCGCCTGAGACTGTCTGACACCCCCTTTTTCAGACACCTCTCAGACGAAAGGACGTTCCATGTCCAAAACAAAATTCTTCGCGGGCGCGGTTGCCGCTGCCCTGATTGCTGGCCCTGCGCTGGCTGACATGATGATCATGGACCCCTACGCGCGGTCGGCGAGCCCGGTGGCGAAATCCGGCGCGGCGTTCATGGTGTTGCACAACATGAGCGACACGGACGACCGGTTGATCGCTGCCAGCACCGATGCGGCGGCGCGGGTCGAGTTGCACACGCACATCGAAAACGACGACGGCGTGATGCAGATGCGCGAGGTCGAGGGCGGCTTTGCCATTGCGGCGGGGGAAAAGCACATGCTGGCCCGGGGCGGCGATCACGTGATGCTGATGGGCCTGACCGGTCCGCTGGCGCAGGGCGCGGAGATCGAAGTGACCCTGACCTTTGAACAGGCGGGCGACGTGACCGTGACGATCCCCGTCGACAATGAGCGCAAGGCGGCCCATGGCGGACACGGCCACGGCGGGCATTCGCATAGCAATTGATTGGGGTGGGGCAGGGCGGTTTTGGGCCGCTCTGTCCCGATCCGGTTCCGGAGCATTCCGTGGATCGGGGCAGGGGGTTCTCCTGCCGCTGATGGAAGGACTTGCGTGTGCAAACGGGCCATGCCGTGCGCCTGTGACCGCGCGCTAACCCAGCACCTCATCCACCCACGCGGGCACGGTTTCTGACGCGGTGCCGGCGCGCGCTTCGGCAAAGAGCGACACGTTTTCGCCGGGATCGAGGTTCATCTCGATCGTGTGCGCGCCCACCATTGTGGCCAGTTGCACGAAGCCTGCTGCGGGATAGACATTGCCCGACGTGCCGATGGCCACGAACGTGTCGGCCTGCGCCAGCGCGTCTTCGATCCGTTCCATGTGGTAGGGGATTTCGCCGAACCACACGATGTCGGGGCGCGCTGTCGGGGCGCCGCAGGACGGGCAGGTCATGCCGACTTCCATCACCAAGGGCGCCGTCCAGCGGTGATCGCACGCGCCACAGAGCGCGCCATCCAGCGCGCCGTGCATGTGGATCACGTCGCGGTGGCCCGCCTTTTCGTGCAGCCCGTCGACGTTTTGCGTGACCAGCGTGACCGATCCGCCATGTTCGTCCTGCAACCGGGCGAGGGCCGCGTGGGCGGCGTTGGGTGTCGCCTCGGCGGCTTGGGCGCGGCGGGTGTTGTAGAACTCAACCACCAGCGACGGGTTGCGCGCAAAGCCTTCGGGGGTGGCGACATCCTCGATCCGGTGCTGCGCCCATAGCCCGCCCTCGTCGCGGAAGGTGCCCAGCCCGCTTTCGGCAGAGATGCCCGCGCCGGTCAAAATGACGATATTTCCTGCCATATTTTCGCTCTGTTTACCAAGTATGCAGGTCGCAGTTTGTTAACCATCGCCTGAAAGGCAAGTTTGATATGCATTCTGAGACACCGCTTTTTTCCTTTACCGGGCCCTGGGGCATTTGCGTTCAGGTGATGCCATCGAGCCTGGTCCTTCTTTTCATTTTCCTGGGCCTGTCGGCGACCAGTCTTGAGGCCGCCGTATGGGGTCTGAACATGTTCACCATCGTGGTGGCGTCGATCCTGTTGCATGAGTTTGGTCATGCGTGGGGCGCGCGGGTGCAGGGGATCGCGGTGAACCGCGTGGTGCTGCATGGCGGCGGCGGGTTTTGCGAACATCGTGCGGCGGGTGCGCAGGCGTCCGAGCTGATCGTGATCATGGGGCCGCTGGTGAACCTCGCGCTGTGGGCGCTGTTGTCGCTGGGGGCGTGGGCGTTGAGCCCTTCGTGGTCCAGCGCCTATGCCAGCCAGGAGGTGATTGACGCGCATTTTGCGGCCTATGCCGTGCGCTACGAGGTGATCTACTGGCTTGAAACGGCGGCTTATCTGAACCTGATCTTCTTTGCGCTGAACATGGTGCCTGTGCAGCCGCTCGACGGGGGCAAGCTGGTGCATCTGTGGCTGTTGCGCGTGGTGAACGAGCGCTGGGCCATGGCGATTGCGGGCGGGCTGGGGCTTGTGTCTGCGCTGCTGTGGCTGCCTGCGATGCTGGCGGCGTATTACTACGTCGGGTTCCTGTTGCTGTTCATGCCAAGCGTGCTGATGCATTGGGAAATGCTGCGCGCCGCTGGGCGCATCGGGCGGATGCGGCGGCGGTAGCGCGGCTGTGCCGACCCGCGTTCAAGGCGCGACCCACTGCCCCGCAAAATCATCGTCCCGGAAATAGACCGCGCGCCGGTGCTGCTGGCCCAGATGCACCAGATCCATTTCGCGCACCGCACAGCGCAGCACGGCAAAGCGGTCGCGCTTGGGCGGTTTGTCGTAGGCATAGACATGGTCGATGGCGGTGCCCGGTGCGGGTTCGGTGCCGTAGGACACGCGGGAGCCTTGGGGCACCTTTTCCCATGCCTCTTCGACCGCGTCGCCGGTCAGGATGTCGACATCCGCCGTCACCCGGATCTGCAGGTTCGCGCGCGGCAGCCAGACATGCAGGGCGGCCAGCGGGCTGGCCTGAAGGCTCGCCACCTTGGCGGTGGCGATGTCGGTGTG
Source organism: Pseudomonadota bacterium (assembly GCA_038530495.1). GTDB lineage: Bacteria > Pseudomonadota > Alphaproteobacteria > Rhodobacterales > Rhodobacteraceae > Tateyamaria. Next base: position 10,144 of record JBCBCR010000086.1, read on the forward strand.
CACCTCGAGGACCGCGGCACTGCGTGACGCGGCGCGCAGGACGACCGTGCGCGCCTCGGGCACCCCGCTGGGTGACACGGTGGCAAAGACCGGAAAGCGCGCGGGCGATTTGGCATCGGCAACCCCGCGGCCCAGATGCTGCCACGCCTCACCCCAGAACGCCGCCAGATCGTTTGGATCACTCATAGCCTGTCATCTCCAGATAGCCGACGCCGGGGTGGCTGCCGGTGACGGTCACCGGCCCTTCCCAATACGGAATGCTGAGGTCCATCCACGCGTTCGGGTTCTTGGCGCGCACCTCCACGTCGACACCGCGCGCGGGCACGGTGACGCGCCACGCGGTGGGTACCTCGCGGCCTGCGACCTGCGTGGTGGCGAGCGGTTCGGAGCGGAACATGCCGTTCTCGAACGCCTCCGTCGCGCCATCCGGCGTGATCCACGTGCCCGCGGTATAGGCCTGCCCTTCGCCTTCGCGCAGTTGAAAGCCCATCATCTTGGTCCCGTCCTCAAAGCTGAGCGAGAACCAGTCCCAGCCTTCCTGCCGCGCCGACAGCAGTTGTGACGACCATTCGCGGTCGAGCCACGCGTTGCCTGTCACTTCGACCGGGCCGCCGGGCAGGTCGAGCGTGCCGGAGATGCGGTAGAACGGTTGCGAGTAGTAGTAGCTGGCCTGCCCCTCCTCGGATTTCACCGAAAAGCCGTTTTGGCCGTGGAACACCAGCGGCCCTTGCGCCGTCAGTGCCATGTCATAGGCGAAATCGGGGCCCGCGGCGCGCATGTTCAGCGTGTCGAAATCCGGCCCTTCCAGCGCCCATTCGTCGATCCACGCGCGGAACGGCGCGGCCTGCACACCTGCCGCACCCACGCCGCCGCGGGCAAAGCGTTCGGTGGCGTAATGCGCATCGGGCGTGGTGACTGCGGCGTGGGCGAACCAGATCTGCGGGCTGCGCCAGCCTTCGGCCTCGCCCGGCGCGAGGGCCGAACGGAAGAGGGTCCATTGCAGGCCATAGGCGGTGCCGTCGGCGGCGGTGAGGTTTGCGGTCAGGTACCACCATTCGATGCGGTAATCGGGGTGTGGCCCATGATCAGCGGGAAAGTCGAACACCGGGTCTGGCGCGGGCATGGCAAAGCCGCCCGCGTCGGTGCCGAGGCCTGCAAACCCCTGCGGCCATGCGGGCTGTGCCCAGAGGAGGGCGAGGATCAGGAGGGCTTTAACGTTCATGGGCAAACACCTGAAGCAAGCGCGCGGGCGCCAGCCGCGCCAGCCGCAGCGACGGCCAGAGTGCGGCGAGGAGTGCTGCCCCCAGCGCCGCTGCCCCCAGCACGGCATAATCGCCGGGAAAGAGGAACATGGGCAAGCGCCAGCCGAACGCCTCGACATTCACGCGCGCCAGCAAGACCCAGGCAAGGCCAAGGCCCACGGGCAGCGCCACCAGCGCCACGATGGCGGCAAAGACGCCCGCGCGGATCACCTCGAGCCGGGCGAGCGCCGCGCGGGTCATGCCCATGGCCCAGACGGGTGCCAGTTGCGGCACGCGCTGGTCGGCGAGGGTCAAGAGGCTCATCAGCATGGCAAAGCCCGCCACCGCCAGCGTGAGGATGTTGAGCGCGCCGGTGACAAGGAAGGTGCGTTCGAACACCTGCAGGGAAAAGCGTTTGAGCGCGCTCTGGTCGGTCATCGCGTCCGGATCGGCGCCTGCGGCCAGCAGCGTGTCGCGCACGCCCGCGATGTCTTCGGTGCGCAGGCCGAAGGCGCGGGGGATGGTGCCGGGGTAGAGGCTTTGAAACAGCGCGTCGCCGAGGATCACCTGACCTGACGGGTTGCCGTAGTCGGCGACCACGGCGGCGATGGGCAGGGGGGTGTCGAGCGGGACCATGTCGCCGACCCACAGGTCCGCGCGGCGGGCGAATTGTTCGTTCACGATGACGGCCTCCGCGGCCTCGACCGCGTCCCAAGGGGCTGCGCTCTGGCCCAGAAACACCCAGTTTTCGCGGTAGGTCGGGCCGACGCGGATGCCCAGCACCTGCACAGGCTGGCCCGCCACCACGCCGTCGGCGCGCAGGAGTGGCAGCACCTCGGCGGCTGCGGCTTCCATGACGGGTTGCAGGCGGGCGGCCTCTTCGGGGTCTTCGATCTGGACGTAAAGCTCGGGCGCGAGGCGCTGGTCGAGAAAAGCGGTGAAGGTCAGCCGAAAGCTCGACACCATGGTCGACACGCCGATATTGGCTGCCACCGCGAGCAGCAGGGCCATGAGCGCGAGGCTGAGGCCCGGCAGTTGCTGGCGCGTGTCGGCCCAGAACCACTGGGCCAGCGGGCTGTGTGCGCGCGATTGGGCGAGCGCGGTGACGGGGCGGATGATCACAGGCAGGGCAAGTGCTGCGGCAATGAGGAACGCGGCCAGCGTGACGAACCCCGCGATGAGGCCCGTGCCGAAGAGCGCAAGGCCAAGGGCTACGAGGCCCAGTCCAAGTGCGGCCGCCCCCTGCCAGCGCGCCGCAAACCGCGCCGCTTCGGCCCATGCGCGGGGTTGCGCGCTGGCCAGCGGCGGCATCCGCGCGATCTGCCACAGCTTGCCGCCTGCGGCGACAGCACTGCCCGCGAGTGCGATGGCGAGGCCCGAGGCCCACCATTCGGGGCGCAGCGACAGGCTGCCCGCGACCTCGGCCCCGTAAAGCCCGCGCAAGGCGCCTGCCACGTCCGGCAAGAGGGTCGC
>JBCBCR010000087.1:0-12684 GCA_038530495.1 Pseudomonadota bacterium
CCCAAATGCAGGGTCGAGCCTGTGCCCAACTTGTGCCCCATTTCCGCCCCATTTGATAGAGGCTTTGTTGGAAACGGTGTGCGCACGTGGGCGAAACAATCGCGCGGCCTTTGCCCCTTGTGCCCTATTGTTGCCAGTCTGGCGCGCGTTTTTCGATGAAAGCGTTAATGCCTTCGGCGGTGTCGCGGTGGAGCATGTTTTCGACCATAGCGTCGCGGGTCATGGCGTAGGCGTCGGCGGCGGGCAGCTCGAGCTGGTCGTAGTAGGCGGATTTGCCGATCTTGACGGCGGTGGCGAGTTTGGACGCGATCTGGTCGGCCAGCGCGCGGGCCTCGGATTCGAGCGCTTCGGGGGCCACGGCGCGGTTGATCAGGCCCAGTTCCTGCGCGCGGGTGGCGTCGATGAAATCGCCGGTGGTCAGCATCTCGAAGGCGTGTTTGCGGGGGATGTTGCGGCTGAGCGCGACCATGGGGGTCGAACAGAAGAGGCCGATGTTGACGCCGTTCACGCCGAACCGGGTGCCGTGGGCGGCGACCGCCAGATCGCAGGTGGCGACGAGTTGGCAGCCTGCAGCGGTTGCGATGCCGTGGACCTGGGCGATGACCGGCTGGGGCAGGGTGCGGATGCGGGTCATCAGGGTGGCGCAGCGGTCGAAGAGGTCGGTGAAGTAGGCGCGCCCGCCGTCGGGGGCCTGGCGGCCTGCGGTCATTTGCTTGAGGTCATGGCCCGCGCAGAACGCCTTGCCCGCGCCGGAGAGGATCACGGCGCGTATGCTGTCATCCTCGGTGATGACGTCGAGGCCGCTGGTCAGGGCGGCGAGCATTTCGTCGGACAGCGCATTGAGCCGTTCGGGCGCGTTCATGTGCAGATGGGCGACGCCCGCGCTGTCGTTACGTTCCAAAAGTGCCATCTTGCTCTCCCCTGAAATTGCCGCCAAGCCTACGGCAGGGACTGGGAAAGGAAAAGCATGTCGATTGTCATGACCGCCGCGGAGCAGAATGCGTTCCTGGGTGAGGTATTTCACGAGGTGGCCGACAGTTTTCATGTGGAAGAGGTGAGTGAGGCGCAGGTCGTGCTGCGCCTGAAGGTGGGGCCGCAGCATTTGCGGCCGGGCGGGACGATCTCGGGGCCCGCGATGTTCGGGCTGGCGGATGTGACCGCCTATCTGGCCACGCTGGCCCGGATTGGTCCCCGCGCGCTGGCGGTGACCACGAATTGTAGCATTGATTTCATGCGTAAGCCCGCGGCGGGCGTCGATTTGCTGGGGTACGGGCGGCTTTTGAAGCTGGGAAAGCAGCTTTCGGTCTGTGATGTATTGATACATTCCGAAGGCATGGAGGCGCCGGTGGCGCGGGCCAGCCTGACCTATGCTATCCCGCCCCAGGGCGTTGAGATCGGCGCGTAGGGCCAAAACCCGCATCGTGCAGCGCATAGCCTTTAGAAACTGATGTGTTTCAGCAGGTTAAGGGCCGCAGCTGACCTAGATCCGTGATATGCGTGAAAAAACGGCCGGGACACGCCCGGCCGTCAGGAAGAGTCTGGCGAAAGCCACGGGGATGTCACATCCGCCAGAACACCCGCTCGGCCTCTGCTTTGGCCTCTGCGCGTGTAAGTCCCACATCCTGCAGCAAATGATCGGGCAGGCGGTTCAACGCCGTGCGCGTGCGCCGGATCGTGGCCCATTTGGACAGTGTCACCGCCACACGGACCGCAAGCGCCGCCGACGCCGGAACGCGGGACTGGGTGGCCAGGTAGGCCATATCGGTTGCAAATGTGCTGTGAAACTGCGCCATGGGAAAACTCCTTGAAATTGTATTGACACAATATGACACGCAAGTCATGCTTATTCTGATACAATGGCGACTCGGCCCTGACTAGGAAAACATTGTAATGGATACAATTTGGCAGCCCGACCTGTTGGCCGCGCCCGGACCCAAGTACAAAACCGTGATGCAGGCGATCCGCGACCAGATCGGGCGGGCGGCGCTGTTGCCGGGGGACAAGCTGCCGCCGGTGCGCGATCTGGCGTGGAAACTGGGCATCACGCCCGGCACGGTGGCGCGGGCCTATACCTTGCTGACCGATGACGGCACGCTGGTGGCCGAGGTGGGGCGCGGCACGTTCGTGGCGCATCCCGATCCAAAGCGCCCGCTGTTGCATGATCTGCCGTTGGAGGTGGACAGCGCCACGCACAATGCCGAGGCGCAGCCATGGCATGTGAACCTGTTTTCGCCGCACCTGCCCAGCGTGGGCCAAGCCGCCCTGATCCGGCATTTGCTGGGCGAAGTGGCCAAGGATCCTCCGTCGGGGTTGATGCATTATCCCACGCGCAAGGCCGCACGTCCGGCGCGCGAGGCAGCGGCGCACTGGTTGGACACCGCACCGCTGGGATCGCTTGATCCCGAGGACGTGGTGCTGACCAATGGCGGGCAGAACGCGATCCTGTTGATTCTGCAGACCCTGCTGAAGGGGCGGCGGCCCTGCGTGCTGGTCGAAGAGCTGTCATACCCCGGGTTTCGGCGGGCGGCGGAGCTGCTGCGGGCCGAGGTCGTGCCAGTGGCCATGGACGAAGAGGGCATTTTGCCCGAAGCGTTCGAGGCCGCGGCGCGAAACCATGATGCGCAGGTGCTGTGTACACAGCCTGAGGTGCACAACCCGACGCTGGGTTTTACCACCGAGGCACGGCGGCACGCGCTGGCCGCGCTGGCGCGGCGTCACGATGTGCAGATCCTTGAAGATGATTGCTACCGGCTGGGGGCGGCGCAGGCGCTGAGCTACCGGATGATCGCGCCGGAACGGTCATGGTATATCTCGTCGATCTCGAAATCGATCACGCCCGCATTGCGGCTTGGCATGGCGGTCACGCCACCCGGGTTGGGCGCGTCGCTGCGGCGGACGGCGGAATATTCGTTCTTTGGCCTGTCAACGCCGCTGATCGATCTGACCGCGATGTTGCTGGCGCATCCGCAACTGCCGCAGGTCATGGAGGCCGCGCGCGAGGGCATCAGCACCTATGTGCAGCGGGCGGTGAACATCCTCGGTGGCTACAACCTGATCTGGCGCGAGGATGTGCCGTTCTTGTGGTTGGAGTTGCCCCAGGGCTGGCGCGCCGGGGCCTTTGTGCAGGCGGCCGAAGGGCAGGGCGTGCGCATTCGCGCGGCCGAAGAATATGCCTGCCGTGATGCGCGCGCGCCCCATGCGGTGCGGTTTGCCGTCAATGCCGGGCTGACGCTGGAGACGTTCGAGGCGGGGCTGGGCCGGTTGCGCACGCTGCTGGACAATCCGCCGGATCAGATTGGCGTCTAGCCTGCGGATTGGCGCAAAGCTGTGGGCGATTGCCCGGTGTGCTGCTGCATGAAGCGGGTGAAATACGCCGCCGAGCCAAAGCCCAAGTGGCGGGCGATGTCCTGCACCGGCACCTTGGTTTCCGTGAGCGCCACCCGCGCGGCGTAGAGCGTGCGCTGGGTCAGCAGGTCTGCGGCGGTGCGCCCGGTGGCGGCCTTGCAGGCGCGCGACAGATGGGTGGGGGTTACCCCGAGTGCAGCGGCATGATCCGCCATGGTCATGGGGCTGGCATAGGATTGCACGATCCCTTCGCAGAAATGCGCCGTAAGGCGCGCGGCGGCGTCATGCTTTTGCGGCAGGTGTTCGGGCTGCGCGATCTGGCGCCGCACCCAGACCGAGATCAGTGCCACATGCGCGTCGAGCGCGTCCTGCACCAGCGGGCGTTTTTGGGTCGCTTCGCGCTGTGCGGTGTCAAAGAGGGTCGTGATCTCGTTGATGGCGGCCACGTCGCGCAGGCGCAGGTGCCGCGGGGTTTCGGGCAGGCGGATTTCGGTGCCGTCGGGGATCAGGGCCACTTGGCCCATGCCTTGGCGGCCCAGGTCGATGGCAAAGAGCGTGCGCGCCGGGATGATCAGCGCGTTGTGCGTGCCGATGCCGCGCCGCGTCCCGTTGAGCAGCGCGCGCCCTTGGCCCCGGGTGATCCAGACGATCAGGTGTTCGGGTCGGTCATGCGGCAGTGCGAGGCGCCAGTCCTGCCCGCCGCTGAGCTGCGCGAGGGTCGAGATTTGGACGGGCGGCAGATCCATGAATTGTCCGATCCGGGAAAGTCTGTGCCCGTTTTGCCCCCAATTCGTCGTGCGCGCCAGCGGTTTTTGTCAAGTGGCGGCGAGGTCTGCTGACGCGATCCAGCGCCAGTGACCCAGCCGGGCGCGGAACCAGGTGCGCTGGCGTTTGGCGTATTGCCGGGTGGCGATGGTGGCAGAGGCGACGGCGTCGTCATGGGTCATGTCGCCGTGGATCAGGGCCATTGCTTCGCGCGCGCCGATGGCGCGGCAGGACGGCAGGGCGGGATCAAAGCGGTCGGCCATGGCGCGCGCCTCGTCCAGCGCGCCGCTGCGCAACATGGCGTCGAACCGGGCCGCGATGCGCGGGGTGAGCCAGTCCTTTGGGCTGTCCATGACGATGCCGTGAAACGTGCCCGGGGCCAGCAGGGGCGGCGGCGTGGCGTCCTGCCACGCGGCAAGGGGGCGGCCTGTGGCGTGTTGCACCTCCCAGGCGCGCTGGACGCGGGCGCGGTTGGCGGTGTCGATGCGGGATGCGGTTTCGGCGTCGAGAGCGGCAAGCAGCGTGTCCATGGGCATGGCGTCTGCCTGCGCCCGTGTCTCGGGCGGTGTGGCGGGGATGTCGGCGAGCCCTTCGGTCAGGGCGCTGAAATACAGACCGGTGCCACCCACGATGATCGGGCGGGTTGCGGTCAAAAGCGGTGTCACCTCGCGCAGCCAGTGGCCGGTGGAATAGAGCGCGTCATAGGCGACGTGGCCGTAAAGCGCGTGGGGGGCGCGCGCCTCTTCATCCGCCGAGGGCCGTGCGGTGAGCACGCGCCAGCAGTCATAGACCTGGCTGGCATCTGCGTTCACGATTGTGCCGCCCTGCGCCTCGGCGATGGCGAGGGCCAGCGCGGATTTGCCCGATGCTGTGGGGCCTGCGATCAGCACCGGCAGGTCCGGGTCCAGTCCGGCCAGCAGCGTCGCGATGAGGTTATGATCCATAACCGAAGAGCATCCCCGAATGCACATTGAAAACCGCCCGCTTTTAGGACAGGTTGCCGCCGAATTCCAAGAGCGAGGGTGTCCCATGAATCAGCCGACAGACCGACAGGCTGCATTTCAGCGCGTCATGTTGAAGATTTCCGGTGAGGCGCTCATGGGGGATCAGGGATACGGCCTGCACCCGCCCACGGTCGAGCGCGTCGCCCGCGAGGTCAAGGCCGTGCACGACATGGGCGTCGAGATCTGCATGGTGATCGGTGGCGGCAACGTGTTTCGCGGCCTGCAAGGTTCGGCGCAGGGGATGGAGCGCACCACCGCCGATTACATGGGGATGTTGGCCACGGTGATGAACGCGCTGGCGATGCAATCGGCGCTCGAGGGACTGGGCGTGTTCACGCGGGTGATCAGTGCCATCACCATGAATGAAGTAGCCGAACCCTATATCCGCCGCCGCGCCGTGCGCCACCTTGAGAAAAAGCGGGTCTGCATCTTTGCCGCGGGTACCGGCAACCCGTATTTCACCACCGACACTGCCGCCACGCTGCGCGCCAACGAGATGTCGTGCGAGGCGATTTTCATGGGCAAGAACGGGGTCGACGGGGTCTATGACAAAGACCCCAAGACCCACGACGATGCCAAACGCTATGACGTGGTCACCTATGACGAGGTGCTGCAAAAGAACCTCAAGGTCATGGACGCCAGCGCCATCGCGCTGGCGCGCGACAACAACCTGCCGCTGATCGTGTTTCCGCTGGACACCCAAGGGGGGTTCAAGGAGATCCTCGAGGGCAAGGGCACGTTCACGCGCATTCAGCGCTAGCACAGAGCCAAGGGCGCGCGCCGATTCCGGATTGGCCACGGCGGTTGCGCGTTTGGCGCTAGGGCGGCGCCACCGGCACGTGTCGGTTCTTGATCACACGCATCAGCAATCGGGTCTGTTGCCGCATCGGTGGGCTTGGGCGCGCCAGTGGCATTTGCACGCTGCTGAGGCCAAAGCCGGGCATGAGCACGCGCAATTCCTCGAGCGCGGCTTCGGGCAGGGCGTGGCAGGCCATGGGCCCGGGATAGAGCGCCTCGGCCCAGGCGCCGTTGGCGCGGATCACTTCGTGCGCATCAAAGGCGAGGTGCCAGTAGGTCACGCTGTGATCCGGCGGCATCTGGCGCACCCCGGCCAGAGCCAGCAGTGCCTTGGCCGCCACCAGCACCTCGGAGGCGCCGAACATGCGTGCCGCCACCTTGTTGCGCAACAGGATGCGGTGCTGCGGGGACACCAGCAGCGGGCGCGCCGGCTGACCTGCGCCCAGGGCGCCCGGAGGGATCCGGATGGGTGCGTGCACGCCGGGCAGGGCGTGAAATTGCCCGCCGATCCACGCCACGGGCCGCGGCCCCTGATCCAGCGTGTCAACCAGATCGCCAATGCGCAGGCGCGCGATGCTGACCGGCCCGTCCGGGGTTTGCACCATGGTGTGCCGGGTAAAACAGACGATGGACGCGTTCGAGATCGAGTTGCTGGAATAGAACCCGGCAAAGTCCGTATTCGGGTTAGGGTCAAGCGTGATTGACCGGATGTCGAGATTGTCGAGGCTGCCGCTGTAGCTTGCTGGTTCGCCCAGAAAGACATCCCCGTTCTGCAGCTGGATCACTGCGATATGCGTTGTGAAACTGGACCCGTCGGCGAGGGTGACTGTCGCGGTGTAGTCGCTGGTGGAATCGAGCAGTTGCGCCTGCGGCCCGTTGCCAACATCGTAGTACACGTATTCCTGCGGCGGACCCATTTCGTCGTCCCAGGTCACGCCGTCATCATTATTGTCTTCGAATTCGAGCGTGTGCAGGGCCATATCGCTCGCGTTATAGGTGCCCGACACCAGATCGGCCTCGTTGCTTGTGTTGGACTCGTCCGTGTCCATGTCGGCAAAGTTGCCGATGAAGATCAGGTTGGAAAAGACCGAGGCCATGTCTTGGTTCTGCTCTTTTTTCGCGCGGTTTAGCGAATGAAGGTAAACAAACCCTTTTGGTTGCCCCGCTCGGGTCTGGCAGTCTAAGAAGGCGTCCAGCGTCAGAACCAAAAGAAGAGAGTGGGCATGTCGGACGATTTTATGCTGGACACGGATGACCTGGAGCGCCGGATGGAGGGCGCGATGGCCAATCTCAAAACCGAATTTGCGTCGCTGCGCACTGGCCGTGCGTCGGCGTCGATGCTGGAGCCGGTGATGGTCGATGCCTATGGCGCGATGACCCCGATCAACCAGGTGGGCACGGTGAACGTGCCCGAGCCGCGCATGGTCACGGTCAATGTCTGGGACAAGGGGCTTGTCGGCAAGGTCGAGAAGGCGATCCGCGAAAGCGGTCTGGGCATCAACCCGCAGCTCAATGGCACGATCATCATGTTGCCGATCCCCGAGCTGAACGAGGAACGCCGCCGCGAGTTGGGCAAGGTCGCGGGCCAGTACGCCGAAAGCGCACGGGTCAGCATCCGCAACGTGCGCCGCGACGGGATGGACCAGATCAAGAAGGCCAAGGCCGACGGGTTGTCCGAGGACGAACAGAAGATGTGGGAAGACGAGGTGCAGGAGATGACCGACAAGTTCATCAAGACGGTCGACAGTGCCTTGGACACCAAGCAAACAGAAATCATGCAGGTTTGACACCCGCACCTGCGCCACCGGCGCAGGCGAAAGGTCCGGTGGACCTTTCGGGGTGTCAAAGGGCGGAGCCCCGGATGGACACACGCACAACATTTGCAAGGCACGCGCAGGCGAAAGGTCCGGTGGGCCTTTCGGGGTGTCAAAGGGCGATGCTTTGAGCGGTGCACTGACCTCTTTTTACGAACGCGTGGTGTGGCGTTCTCAGCAAAAAATTGTTTTTGGTAGGTGAGTTATCGTTGATCCTTGTCTCTCGGGGCCACGGCATGTGGCCATCATCATGGACGGCAATGGCCGTTGGGCAACGCAGCGTGGCCGGCCGCGGCTGTTTGGCCATCACGCCGGTGCGCAGCGGGTGCGCGAGGTGGTCGAGACCTGTCCCGATATCGGTGTGGAGTTCCTGACGATCTTTGCCTTTTCCACCGAGAACTGGAAACGCACGCAGGCCGAGGTGGCCGGGCTGATGAGCCTGTTTCGCCGCTACATCACCCGCGAGGCGCGCAGTCTGGATGATTTCGGCGTGCGGGTGCGGTTCATCGGCGACCGGGTGCGACTGGACAAGAAGCTGATCAAGCTGATGAACGATCTGGAGGCCATGACCGAGAGCAACAGCCGGGTGCATCTGACCATCGCGCTGAACTATGGCGGGCGGGACGAGGTGGCGCGGGCCACGCAGCGGCTGGCGCGCGAGGTTGCGGCGGGGCGGCTTGATCCCGACACGGTGGACGAGGCAACGTTGGTGCGGTTTCTCGATACTTATGTTTTGCCCGATCCGGATCTGGTGATCCGCACCAGCGGCGAGGCGCGGATCTCTAACTTTCTTCTGTGGCAGTCGGCCTATGCCGAGTACGAGTTTGTCGACACGCTGTGGCCGGATTTCACCCGGGACGAGTTCATGAAATTGTGCGCGCGCTATGGCAATCGCGAGCGGCGCTATGGCGGTGTGAAGTTGTGAGTGCCGCACCCGACAGATGGGGCGATCTGGGCGCGCGCATCGGGTCGGGGGCCGTTCTGGTTGCCATCGGCGTGGGGTGCATCTGGGCAGGCGGCGCGGTGTTTCACGGGTTGATGGCAGCGATTTGCGCGCTGATGGTCTGGGAGCTGGTGCGCATGTTGATGCCCGGTGTGCCCGGCATGGCGCTGCGTCTGGGCGCGATTGCCGGGGCGGGCGTGCTGCTGGCCAGTTACCTGCCGGTGATCTACGCGCTGCCCGTTCTTCTGGCGGCGGTGCTGGTGGGGCTGGGGCAGGTGTCGCGGCTGGTGCCGGTCTACCTGGGCTTTGCCGCGCTGGTGCTGCTGGCAGGCTGGGGCATGGCGCATGTGCGCGATGATCTGGGCGTCGGCTGGATGGTCTGGCTGGTGCTGATCGTGGTGGTCACGGACATCGCGGGGTATTTCGCCGGACGCACCTTTGGCGGGCCGAAATTCTGGCCGTCGGTCAGTCCGAAAAAGACGTGGTCAGGCACGTCTGCGGGCTGGGTTGCCTCGGCGCTGGTGGGGTTGGGCTTTGGCCTGCAGACGGGCGACATCGCGGCGCTCATGCTCGCGTCGGTGTTTCTGAGCTTCGCCTCGCAACTGGGTGACATCGCCGAAAGCGCGATCAAGCGGCGCGTGGGCGTCAAGGACAGTTCGGCGCTGATCCCCGGGCATGGCGGCCTGCTGGACCGGTTCGACGGCATGATGGGCGCCGCACTGGCGTTGCTGGTGCTCGAAGTGGCGCTGGGCTTTCCGTGGAGCGCGCTTTGAGGCGCGAAAAGCGCCGGGCGTGCCTTGATGATGCCAAAAACAGGGTTGATAGAAGCGCCAACGCGGCCCACATGGTCGCACACAGGCACGCATAACACGAGGTGACGGTTTGGATATCGGGGCAGTGCTCTCCGCTTTTGGCGGGTTCAGTTGGACCATTTTGGCCTTTGTCGTGGCCCTGTCGGTCATCGTCGCCATTCATGAATACGGCCATTACATCGTCGGACGCTGGTCGGGCATTCATGCGGATGTGTTTTCCATCGGCTTTGGCCCGGTTCTCTACAGCCGGTACGACCGGCGCGGCACCAAGTGGCAGATCGCGGCGTTGCCCTTTGGCGGCTACGTGAAATTTGCCGGGGACGCCAATGCGGCCTCGGGCAAGGATGAGGACGCGATGGCCGAAGCGGCAAGCGACCCCAAGGCGCTGCGCCGCACCATGCATGGTGCGCCGCTGTGGGCGCGGGCGGCCACGGTGGCCGCTGGTCCGGTGTTCAACTTCGCGCTGTCGATCCTTGTCTTTGCCGCCGTGGGATTCGGGTCGGGCGTGGTGCGCGATCCCTTGACCGTGGGTGAGTTGCGTCCGCTGCCGGGTGAGGCGCAGAACCTTGTTGCCGGTGACATCGTGCGCGAGATCAACGGCGCTACAGTGCCAAGCCTTGAGGACCCGGCCTATGCCGCGTTCATGTCTGACCTGCCGCAAGCGCCGGTGCTGGACTACACCGTCGAGCGGGATGGCGAGCGCATGGTTGTGCCCGGGCCGTACCTGCGTCCGCCGCTGGTGGCGACGGTCACACCGCAAAGTGCGGCCCTTGCCGCAGGGCTGCAGCAGGGTGATGTGATCACCGCCATTGATGGCGCGCCGGTGTTTGCCTTCAACCAGCTCAAGACGGCGGTCGAGACCTCGGACGGGCGCAGCCTTGCCCTGTCGGTGTGGCGCGACGGCGAGATCATCGACAAGATGCTGACGCCCAAGCGCACGGATGAGCCGCAAGCCGATGGCGGGTTCGTCACGGTGTGGCGCATCGGCATTGCCAGCGGCAACGCGTTTGAACCGGCGACGCAGACCCCCGGCGTGGGCGAAGCCATCGTCGGTGGCGTGGCGCAGACATGGCGCATCATCGAAGGGTCGATTTCCGGCCTTGGGCACATGATCACCGGTGCGATCAGCACCTGCAACCTGTCCGGTCCCATAGGCATCGCGCAGGTGTCTGGCACGATGGCGAGCCAGGGGGCGGTGAACTTTATCTGGTTCATCGCGGTGCTGTCGACGGCTGTGGGCCTGTTGAACCTGTTTCCGATCCCGGCGCTGGATGGCGGGCATCTGGTCTTTTACGCCTACGAGGCCGTGGCCGGGAAGCCGCCCAGTGATGGCGCCCTAAGGGTGCTTATGGCGGCGGGGCTGGCGATGGTGCTGAGCCTGATGGTCTTTGCGCTTGGAAACGATCTCTTCTGTCCGTAGGCGGTAGGCAGGCAGGCAAAGCTGGGTTAGGCTGCGCGCAAAGCACCAAAAACGGGGCGAAGCAGTGGCTCTGAGCAAAGCAGAAGACAAGGCGCTGGAAGACAAGCGCATCCGGGCGCGCAAGTTCTGGCGCGGCATGCGCGGACTGATCGAGGCCGAAAAGGAATTTCGTGACACCGGTCCCGTACGGGACAGTTCGTTCTATGAGTTCCTCGGCTTTGCCATCGAACGCATTCACATGTCCAAGGCGCAGTTCGTGCAGGATCTGTGGGCGCTGTGGGAGCATGGCGAAAAGCGCGGTGGCTATTTCGTCGAATTTGGCGCGGCGGGCGGACAGCGGTTGTCCAACACCTTTATGCTGGAACGAAAATACGGCTGGACCGGGATTCTGGGGGAACCCAATCCGTCCTTTCACGAGATGCTGGCCAAGCGGCGCAAGGCACCGGTATGCACCGATCTGATCCACCGGGTCAGCGGTGAGACGATGCGGTTTGCCATGCATGAGCGGGGGCTCTTGTCCGGGGTGGTGGACACCAATGCCCATGCCCAGGAAGAGGGGGTGGAGCAGATCATCAGTCTGGAAACCATCAGCCTGAACGACATGCTCGACCGGTATGACGCGCCGGACACGATTGATTTCATGTCGATCGATACCGAGGGGGCGGAGCTGGATATCCTAAAGGGGTTCGATTTCGATGCGCACCGTGTGCAGTGCTTTACGGTAGAGGCCAAGGACCACGAAGAGCGCAAAGCACTGATCGGGCTGTTCGAAGCCAATGGCTATGTCCACCGCTGGCCTGATTTCCTGTACAAAGAGCTGTTCATGGTGGATGCGTCTCGCGCCTGAGCCGCGGGTGACGCCATATTTGGGCCATAATTGCTCCGCAATCGCGCCGTTTTCATTGGATACCGTGCCACCCAGTCAAAGGATGGTACGATGCAGACGTTGCAAACCGGATATCGCTCGCTGAGCCTTTTGTTTATGCTCAATGCGGATCGCGCTCTTTATGTTGCGACAATTGCGGCGGCGCTGGGCGCTGGCGCGTGGCTGGGCAGCCGCTGATCGTCCCGTCGGGCGTTCGCGCCCGGGCGACAATCGCCGCTAGATCAGGGTTTTGACAAGGCAGAGCAATCCCGATACTCACATCCCAGTGATGTCTGAACACGTGGGGCAAAACCATGGGACTGGGGTTGATGGGCGCGGGCCTGCAGGTGCTGCCACACCTGCACCGCGCGGGCAGCTTTTTTAAAATTATCGTTGTTTTGTTTGTGCTTGGGCTTGGGGTTCCCTCCATTGCCGCGGCGCAATCGTTCAACGCATCCCAGATTGTCATCGAAGGGAACGAGCGGATCGGCAATGCGGCGATCCTGCAGCAGGCCGGAATCACGGACGGCCAACGGCTGAGCGCCGGGCAGGCCAATGCGATTGTCCGCAACCTGGAAAACAGTGGACTGTTTGAAAGTGTGACGGTGGCGCCGCGCGGCGGACGTTTGGTGATCACAGTGGTGGAATTGCCCACCGTGAACCGCATCGCGTTCGAGGGCAACCGCCGCATCGATGACGAAGCGCTGGCCGCCGTCGTGCAGTTGCAGGAGCGCCGTGTGTTCAGCCCGTCTGCCGCTGAGGCCGACGCAAACGCCATTTCCGAGGCTTACGCCCAGCAGGGCCGCGTATCGGCGCGCGTCACGCCGCGCATCATTCGTCGTGCCGACAACCGCGTGGACGTGATATACGAGGTGCTCGAAGGCGCCGTGATCGAGATCGAGCGCGTGACCTTTGTCG
>JBCBCR010000088.1:0-12629 GCA_038530495.1 Pseudomonadota bacterium
CGACGGGTTCGACTGGAACGCGCTTTTTGCCGTGCAGGGCATGATCGGCCTGTCGATCCGCGACCTCGCCACACGCCGTGCACCGACCACGCTGTCGGCACTGCAGCTCAGCTTTGTCGCCTTTGCCCTGATCGTGCCCGGCGGTGCCGCGTTGATGTGGGTGCGGGGTGAGGTGCCGGTCAGCCTTGACACCATGCAATGGCTTGTCGTGGCAGCCGCCGCGGTGACCGGCGCATTTTCCTACCGCTTTATCGTCACCGCCATGCGGCTGGGCGAGGTCAGCTTTGTCACCCCGTTCCGCTACACGCGCATGGTCTTTGCGCTGGCCATCGGCATCCTCGTATTTGCCGAGATTCCCGATACGCTGACCCTGATCGGCGTCGCGATCATCATTGGCTCGGGGCTCTATACCCTATGGCGCGAGCACACGGTGACCCGCCGCGCGGCCTGATACGATTTCCGCTTTTGATCCGTTGGACGGCGCGGTACACGCCTTGTGACCGCGCATCAGGAGGATCCAGCACATGAGCACCATCATCGACATCCACGCCCGCGAAATCCTCGACAGCCGTGGCAATCCGACGGTCGAAGTGGACGTTACGCTCGAAGACGGAACCATGGGGCGCGCAGCCGTGCCGTCGGGCGCCTCTACGGGCGCCTATGAGGCGGTTGAAAAGCGCGACGGCGACAAGGCTCGCTACAAGGGTAAAGGCGTGCTCGAAGCCGTCGCTGCCGTGAACGGTGAGATCGCCGAAGCGCTTGTGGGCATCGACGCCACCGAACAGCAGGAAATCGACGGTACGATGATCGAGCTGGATGGCACCGAAAACAAGGCGCGTCTGGGCGCAAACGCCATCCTCGGCGTGTCGCTGGCCACCGCCAAGGCAGCAGCCGACTGGACCAGCCAACCGCTCTATCGCTATGTCGGCGGCACTTCGGCGCGCATCCTGCCGGTCCCGATGATGAACATCATCAATGGCGGCGAACACGCCGACAACCCCATCGACATCCAGGAATTCATGATCATGCCCGTGGCCGCCAACAGCATCGCGGACGCGGTGCGCATGGGCTCCGAAGTGTTCCACACGCTGAAAAAGGAACTGTCGGACGCGGGCCTCAGCACCGGCATCGGCGACGAAGGCGGCTTTGCCCCCGACATCTCATCGACCCGCGCGGCGCTGGATTTTATCCAGCAGTCCATTGAAAAAGCGGGCTACACACCGGGCGAAGACATCTACCTTGCCCTCGACTGTGCGGCGACAGAATACTTCAAGGACGGCAAATACGAGCTTGCAGGCGAAGGAAAATCGCTGAGTTCCGAAGAAAACGCCGCGTACCTCGCGGCCCTCGTAGCCGACTATCCCATCATCTCGATCGAAGACGGGATGAGCGAGGATGACTGGGACGGCTGGAAGGCACTGACAGACCTGCTGGGTGACAAGGTCCAGCTTGTGGGCGACGATCTTTTTGTCACCAACCCCAAGCGCCTTGCCATGGGGATCGAACAGGGCTGCGCCAATTCGATGCTGGTAAAAGTCAACCAAATCGGCAGCTTGTCGGAAACCCTTAAAGCAGTCGACATGGCCCACCGCGCCCGGTTCACCAACGTGATGAGCCACCGGTCCGGCGAAACCGAGGACGCGACCATATCCGATCTGGCCGTGGCGACAAATTGCGGTCAGATCAAAACCGGCTCGCTCGCGCGGTCGGACCGGCTGGCGAAATACAACCAGCTGATCCGCATCGAAGAGATGTTGGGAGAGACGGCAGAATATGCCGGGCGTTCCATCCTGCGCTGACATCATTGCCGACGCAGTAGCCCATCTGGGGCCCCGCCTGGCCCATGTGACCGCAGCGGAAAACCTGCCCCACATCCGCAAACACGGCCTATGGCCGGCTGCCGAGTTGGCGCGCCGCGCAGGAATCGATCCCGGGTCCATTCTGCTGCGCCGTGATCGCGTGCGCGTTGGCACCGCACGGCTGAACCATCAGCGCCCGTTCCTAACTGGAATGAAGGCCGCGCAGGTGCGCCTGACCGATCACAGCGTCGAGGCGTGGGCCGCACAGCTGGATGAACGGGTCTTTTTCTTCCCCGCCTGCAAGCGCGCCGCGTTTCACGGCAGTTTCGAGCTTGCGACGGATGTGCTCTGGCTCGACACGGCAAAACTGCTGGCCGTTGCCTTTGACCGGATCGACCTCTGTGCGCTGAACTCCGGCAGTTTCCGCCAAATTCCTGCCGACCCGGCCCGCACCCGCTATGACCGTGACCTGTCGATCTACCGCCCTCTGTCCCAAGGGATCGCTGCGTTCCGCAGCCATCGCCGCGACACCGGGCGCAAGCAAGGCCTCGATGACGTCAAGGAGGTTTCTTTGCGCAGCGGGCTCGACGCCGAAACGCTCAACACGCTGATCTGCGATCCCCCCTCTTGACCCTGCCCTGCGCGCGGGCCAGCGTCAGCGCCATGACCAGGGCAACCATCCGCACCGCAACGCCAGACGACATACCGGCCATCACCCAGCTGTGCTGGGACTACCGCGACATGTTGATCGACCGCGCCGGCTCGCGCCACGGCGTGGTCGAGGTCGCCTATGCCGCGGACGGATACGCCAGCCTTCTGGCCGACCTGCCACGCATCCACGCGCGCCCAACGGGTGACATGCTGGTTGCAGACATCGATGGCGCGGTACTGGGCTGCGCGATGTACTACCCGTTTTCCGACGGCGTGACCGAGATGAAGCGCGTCTATGTCGACCCGCAGGCGCGCGGCTCTGGCGCCGGACGCGCGCTGGTGCAGGCAGGCATCGCCCGCGCCCGCGCCGATGGGTACACCCGCATGGTGATCGACACGATCACCCCCCTGCACGAGGCGATCGCGTTGTATGAAAGCCTTGGCTTTGCCCCATGCGCGCCGTTTTATGATCCCGACCCGGCCTTTGCAGATGTCTTGCGCTTTTTCGATCTGTCCTTGCAGGAGGTCCACCATGACAGCGGATGACGTGATCGAACGGCTGCGCCTGTCGCCGCACCCCGAAGGCGGACATTACCGCCAGACATGGGTCGCCGAGAACGCGGGCCGCCCCACGGGCACGTGCATCTACTTTTTGCTCAAAAGCGGCGAACGCAGCCACTGGCACAAGGTCGACGCCACAGAAATCTGGCTTTACCATGCGGGCGCGCCCCTCATCCTTTCGATGAGCGGCAGTGACACGCCCCCGGCCACGGAACACGTGCTGACCCCGGACCTGACCAACGGTGAACCGCAAATCATCGTCCCCGAAGGCCACTGGCAATCTGCGCGCAGCACCGGTGACTGGACACTGGTCAGCTGCACCGTCAGTCCCGGCTTTCAGTTCGACGGGTTCACCCTCGCCTCGCCCGGGTTCGACATAGCGACATGAACGATCACCGCGCGATCATCGCCGCCCTGCCCGAGGCGACCAAGGCGACCCTGACCGCGCGCAGCAACGCCCGTGGCCTGTTGCATCTGGCCAGCCATATCGGCACTCTCACACTCACCGGCGGCTATATCGCGACGCAGGGCCCGTTCTGGGGGGTGATGCTGCTGCTGCACGGCATCCTGATCGTGTTCCTGTTCACGCTCAGCCACGAATGCACCCATCAAACCCCGTTTCGCACCCCGTGGATCAATGATGCGGTTGGGGTGGCTGTCGCGCCGCTGCTGATGCTTCCCTTCTACTGGTTCCGCTACTTTCATCTCGCGCACCATCGTTTTACCAACGATCCAGACAGAGACCCCGAATTGGCAGGTGGCGGACGGCCCGTGACGTGGCGCGCCTACCTGATCTACTTGTCTGGCTGGGCCTATTGGCGCGGCAATGTCTCCACGCTGTGGCGCAATGCGTTTGGAACGATTGACGCGCCCTACCTGCCCGCCCGCCGCCACGCCCTGATGCGTATTGAAGCGCGCGTGCTCATCGGGCTTTATACCCTCTTCGCGATTTCGCTGATCTGGTCGCCGCTGCTGATCTGGCTCTGGCTGGTACCAGTGCTGGTGGCCCAGCCATTCCTGCGGCTCTACCTGCTGGCCGAACACGGCCACTGCCCGCCCGTGGCAAACATGCTGGCCAACACGCGGACCACGCGAACCACACGGTTTGTCCGCTGGCTGGCGTGGAACATGCCGTATCACGCCGAACACCACAGCTATCCTGCGGTGCCGTTCTACCAGCTGCCCGCACTGCATGCACTGATGGCCGACGATCTGTTGGCAGTCTCGCCCAGCTACACCGATTTCACGAAACGCTACGCAAACGCTCTGGAACGCTAAGCGTCCCGCCCGCCACCGCGGCCCGCACGCCAGTGGTCCCGGGGCACGAGGTCGGCAAGCCCCGCGCCACGCGCACGGCGAGATAGGCAAAGGCCTGCGCCTCAAGCATATCACCGTCCAGCCCGACCGTTTCCACAGCCTCGACCCGGCAATCAAGCGACACCGACAACATCTGCATCAGCACGGGGTTATGGCGTCCCCCGCCAGTGACCAGCACCCGGTCGGGTGGCACCGGGCAATGCTCCATCGCTTGCGCCACCGCGGCCGCGGACATCGCGGTCAGCGTGGCGGCAGCGTCCGCATCGCTCAACTCGCGCACCAGCGCCACCATCTCGGCAAAATCATTCCGATCCAGCGACTTGGGCGGCATCTTGGCAAAGTAGGGTTCCGCCAGAAACAACTCCAACGCGCCCTGTTCAACAGTGCCCGAGGCCGCGATCCGGCCCCCTTCATCAAAGGCCAGCCCGCGCCGCTCGTGCAGCAGATCGTTGAGCGGCGCGTTGGCCGGACCGGTGTCAAACGCCAGCAGCGCACCCATGGCCTCCGGTCTCGTCTTTGTCGGATCCACCCACGTGATATTGCCCACACCACCAAGGTTCAAAAACGCCAATGGCGCCTCGGCCCCCATCCACTTGGCACAGGCAAAATGGTAAAACGGCGCCAGCGGCGCGCCTTCACCGCCCAGTTCCACGTCGCTTGACCGAAAGTCCCACACCACGGGTCGATCCAGCGCCTGCGCCAGCCGCGCGCCATCCCCCAGTTGTAAGGTTCCCTGCATCCGCGGGGCATGCGCCACCGTCTGGCCATGAAACCCGATCAGCTCGGCCTCGGGAAAATCGCCCAAGAGCGTCTCGTGCGCACGCATGACAACCTCGCTCGCAGGTGCCAAAGCCGGCCCGGTCCACTGTCCCAACGCAGCGGTCAGCGCCTCACGATCTGCTGCAGAATATGGGCGGTATCCGCTGCGCCCAAACCCGTGCAACGTCACGCCGTCGGTTTCGATCACCGCCGCATCCACACCGTCCAACGACGTCCCTGACATCGCCCCCAGCGCGGTGATCACCTGCCCCTTGTCGCGCAGCCTGTTCATGGTCTTTTCCTTTGCCGCCTGCACCACTATAGACAGCACGCGCGCCCCAACAGGACAAGCAAAATGACCTACACGCCCCGCTCTGATTTCTGCCACGTGATGCAATCGCGCGGCTTTCTGGCCGACTGCACCGATCTGCAGGCGCTGGATGAGGCTTTGCTGACACCGGGGCAAACCGCCTATATCGGCTTTGACGCGACGGCCAAATCGCTGCACGTGGGCTCGCTGATCCAGATCATGATGCTGCGCTGGTTCCAGCAGACCGGGCACAAACCCATCACCCTGATGGGCGGTGGCACGACCAAGGTCGGCGATCCATCTTTCCGCGCCGATGAACGCCCGCTTTTGGGCCCCGAACAGATCGACGCCAACATCGCGGGCATCAAACAGGTGTTTTCTGCCTATATCGACTACGACGGCGGCGCGATGATGCTGAACAACGCCGAATGGCTCGATGATCTGAACTATCTCGATTTTCTGCGGGACATCGGGCGGCACTTCTCGATCAACCGGATGCTGTCTTTCGAGAGCGTTAAATCCCGCCTCGACCGCGAACAATCTCTCAGCTTTCTCGAGTTCAACTACATGATCCTGCAGGCCTATGACTTCATGGAACTGCACCGCCGCCACGGCTGCATCCTGCAGATGGGCGGCAGCGATCAATGGGGCAATATCGTCAACGGCATCGACCTGACGCGCCGCGTGATCTCGGGCGAGGTGTTTGGTCTCACCTCACCGCTGCTCGAAACCTCCGATGGCAAGAAAATGGGCAAAAGCCAGGCGGGTGCCGTGTGGCTCAATGCCGAAATGCTCTCGCCATACGAATTCTGGCAATTCTGGCGCAACACAACGGACGCCGACGTGGGCCGCTTCCTGCGGCTTTATACCGAACTGCCGCTGGATGAATGCGACCGCCTCGGCGCGCTCGAAGGGTCCGAGATCAACGAGGCCAAGGCACGGCTCGCCACCGAAGTCACGACCCTCCTGCACGGCGCTGACGCCGCCGCCGCCGCCGCCCAAACCGCCCGCGACGTGTTCGAAAAGGGCGGCGTGGGTGACGATCTGCCCACCCTGTCGCTGACCACGGATGACATCGGCGACGGCATTTCGATCGTGCAGCTGATCGTCAAATCCGGCCTCGCCGGGTCGGGCAAAGAGGCCAAGCGACTGATCGCCGAAGGCGGCGCGCGCCTCAACGACGCCCCCCTGACCGAAGCAGGCACCATGATCGACACCGCCGCCCTCGCCGAACCGATCAAGCTGTCCGCCGGCAAAAAACGCCACGCCTTGGTGCAACTGACCTGACCTTTGGTTTCGGAGGTGGAGGCCGTCCTGAAAAGGCTCCAGTGGAGCCTTTCAGGCCGACACGGTCGGAGACCGCCCTCGCGTGATCTTCAAGGGGCGGGGTCGACACGCTTTGCCAAGAAAAATCGCCGAGGGGCCCCGCCTCGCGGGGATACGGCTATTTTACTTGGGAAAGGGAGGCGACGCTGCCACGCCAAAGATCATGTGAGGGTGGCGTCGAAACCTGTTTGGTTTTGGTGGGCCCGAAGCGCCAATCAAGAATGAAACGCGCCGCAGGCGCTCAATTTGGCAACATCCCGGCTACATCCGCGCCAGAACGGCGCGCGCGGCCCGCAATCCCGGGTCCTCTCCGCCCTGCCCCAACCGCTCCATGGTCAGGGCCATAGCGGCGCGTTGCGGCTCGGGGTCGGCCAGCAGTCGCTCCAATGCAGCCACCGTATTCTCAACCGTCATGTCCCGCCCGATCACCTCGGGCACCGTGCGGGTGTCACTGACGAGGTTCACGAGGCTGCCAGTATCCGTTGTGACCATCCGCGTGATGATCGCCCGGCTCAGCCAGTGCAGATCGAACGCGCTCACCATCGGCGTGCCCGCCGCGGCCAGTTCCAGCGACACCGTTCCCGAGGTTGCAAGCGCGATATCGGCCGCCCCAAAGGCGGCAAGCTTCTCCGCCTGTGCCGCCTCCAGTTCCTGCCCCCGTGGATCCAGCACCAGCGGTGCCACCGGCCAGTTCTGCACCTCTTCGATCACGGCACCCGCCACGGATCCTGCCGCAGGCAGCACCAGCTTCATCGCGGGCCGCGCTTGTTGCACCCGCTCCAGTGCCGCGCCAAAGACCGGGCCCATCCGCGCCACCTCACCGCGCCGCGAACCGGGCAGGACCAACACCAGCGGATCAGCGTCCTCCAGCCCGTGCCGCGCCCGAAACGCAGCGCGCTGCGCGTCCGTCGCTTGCGGAACTGTCGCCACCGGATGCCCGACAAAATCACAGTCCATCCCGTGCGCCGTCATGTAGGGCGGCTCGAACGGAAACAGCGCCAGCACGTGATCGATAAATTGCGCGATCTTGGCAGCCCGACCCGGACGCCACGCCCATACCGTCGGCGCGACATAGTGGACCGTCCGTACGTCCGAAGACGCTTTGACCAGTTTCGCCACGCGAAACGAAAAATCCGGCGCGTCGATGGTGATCAGCACATCCGGTTGCGTATCGATCACCGCCTGCGCGGTCTCGCCAATGCGGCGTTTCAGGTGGAAATACTTGGGCAACACCTCGGCAATGCCCATCACGCTCAGTTCGGACATGTCGAACCGGCTGCGCATCCCCTCCGCTTGCATCAGCGGGCCGCCAATCCCGTCAAAGGTCACGTCCGGCGCCAACTGCCGCAGCCCCGCCATCAGCGCGCCACCCAACGCATCGCCCGACGGTTCACCGGCCAGCAAAAAGACCTTTAGCGCACCCACAGAAACAGCCCCGCTTCGTCGAGGATGCGCACAACGTCGGCCCGGTCCAGAACCATCACTCCGCCCGCTTCGATCACCAGACCGTCGAGGCCTGCGGCCACCGCGCCGCGCGCGGTCTCCGGTCCGATCGTCGGCAGATCAACCCTCAGGTCCTGCCCGGGTTTCGGCGTCTTGAAGAACACACCGCCTTTGCCCAAGGCGCGCGCTTCGGCCACTGGACCCGACAGCCAATCTGCCGCCTCGCCCAGCATGTCACCGACAAAATCCATCGCCTGCTCAAACGGGTCCGTTGCCTCCGGCATCTGCGGCGGCGCCAGCAGCCCGCGCAGCATCGCGTCGGTGCCACGGCTGTCCTCCTGCGCAATCACCTGCCCGGCGCGGATCACGCAAGACTGCCCCTGATCACTGCGCCCCTGTTCCGCGGCAACTTCTGCGGCGGCGGTCAGGTTGGCTTCGATGTCATCGCCGGGCTGCGCCTGTGTCAGCACGCCTTCGGGCGGCAGCAGGTCCGGGGCCAGCTCATGCGCGCCGCGCACCACGAACCCCTTGTCCTCGAACAGGCCCAGCACCGCGCGCAAGGCGCTGTCCTCACCGCCCGCCAGCGCTTGCCGGATCACCGGCACCAACGGCCACGTACGCGCATCGAGCCGCCACAGCGCCACCCGCGGCCGGTCCACCGCGCCGCACAGGCAGACCTCGCGCACGCCTGCGCGCGCCATGCGGTGCATCAGACCGCCCAGCCGTTCGATGGCAAAGCTTTTGTCGACCTTCAGGCCCGTCGGCACATGCCCATCGAGCGCATAGACCAGGGGCGGCACGTCCTGCGCCTGGGCCACAGCCGCGGGCAGCGCCCCGCGTCCTGTGATCAGCGCAAGGGTCATCGCGGAGTCAGGAACGACCGGTCGCTGTCCCCCATGACGAACGCGACAATCTCGCGGACATAGGAGCTGTCGGTCTCGGTCCCCAGACGCTCGGCCCGCGATTGAAACGTGCCTTCGCCCTGCGCCAGCATCTGGAACGCGGCCCGCAGCGCGGTGATGTCCGACCGCGCCACACCGCGTCGTTTCAGGCCCACAAGGTTCAGCCCGTCCAGCTCTCCCCGCGGTGCCTGCACAAGGCCGTAAGGGATCACATCGTTCGTCACCATGGTCACCGCACCGATGATAGCGCCGCGCCCGATACGCACGAACTGGTGCACGCCCGAAAGGCCGCCGACAATCACGTCATCCTCGAGCACGCAGTGCCCCGCGATGGCGGAATTGTTGACCACGATCACCCGGTCACCGATCTGCGCATCATGGGCGATGTGACACCCGGCCATGAACAGCCCGTCATTGCCGATCTGCGTGACACCGCCACCCGCCTCGGTCCCGCCATTCATGGTCACGTGCTCGCGGATCCGGTTGCGCGCGCCGATCACCAACCGGCTGGCCTCGCCCTTGAACTTCAGATCCTGCGGCTGTTCGCCGATCACGGCAAAGGAAAAGATGGTCGTGCCAGCGCCAATCTCGGTCTCACCCGTCACCACGACATGCGATTTCAGCGTCACATCCGGCCCGATGCGCACATCGGCACCGACAACGCAGAACGGGCCAATGCTGGCCGACGGATCGACCTGCGCCCCGTCCTCGATGATCGCAGATGGGTGGATGCCGCTCATTTCGGATCGATGTCCATCATCGCAGTGAACTCCGCTTCACAGGCCATCTCGCCCTCGACCTCGGCCACGCCTGCAAATTTCCAGACCTTGCCGCCGGGCTTGCCCCGCGTGGTGCTCAGCTTCAGCTCCAGCACATCGCCGGGCACCACCATGCGGCGGAACTTACACTTGTCGATGGCCATGAAATAGACCAGCAGCTCGCGGTCCTCCATGCCCATGTCGACACCGACCATGACAGCCGCCGTCTGCGCCATCGCCTCGACGATTGTCACGCCGGGCATGATCGGCTTGCCCGGGAAATGCCCCTGAAAATGCGGCTCGTTCATCGTCACGTTCTTGATCCCGGTGGCCGAGCTGTAGCCGTCGATATCCACCACCTTGTCGATCAGCAAGAATGGATAACGGTGCGGGATCAGCCGCTGAATCCGTGAGATATCGGCAGTCTGCAAAGTCTTGTCAGTCACGTCTGCCCGGCCCTTTTTGTCGGTGTTCCAAGTGGCGCTTGCCTAGCAAGGGGCAGCGCCCGCTGCAAGCGCGGCTACTCGTCCGTTGCGGTTCCCGGCGCCTGCGACAGGACCGCATTGACACCCGCGATGGCCCTGTCGGTGATGTCGATGGCACTGGCGCTGGCATAGACAAAGTTCACGTCCAGCACGACAGCAGCACCCAACTCGCGCATGATCCGCTCCAATACAGGCTGAGCCGCCTGCAGGAACTGATCCCGGTTTTCGTCCAAAAGCACCGAGATCGCGCGGCTTTCCGCCTCGCGTTCGCGCCGGATCGCCTGCACCCGCGCATCAAACGCATCGGCCAGTTCGCGAAACTCCGCCGGCGTGAGCGTGGGCCGCAAATCCTTGAGCTCGCGCTCCTCGGCTTCCAATTGCGCCTCGATCTCGCGGTTTTCGGCAGCCAGCGCGCGGTTGCGCGTGTCGATCTCGCTCAGGATGCTCTGACCATAGGCGCTGTCGAGATAGAACCGCTCGGGGTCAATGGTCGCGATGGGGCCGCGCAGCAGCGGCTGCGCTGCCCCGGCCTGGGCCAGCATCAAGGCCAGCACCGCGGCAACGCACAACCGCCACAGCATCTGTTAGAACGTGGTCGAGACGGTCAAATCAAAGCTCTGCTCTTCGTCAAAGTCTTCTTTCTTGAGCGCCTTGGAAAAGTTGAAACGCAGCGGCCCGATGGCCGTGTCCCAGAACAGCGAAAAGCCGATGACATGCCGGAACGATCCGTTTGCGCCCTGAATGTTGCCGCCCAGCAGGTTGGCCTCTTCGAGGTTCCACAGGTTGCCAATGTCGTAGAACACCCCGCCTCTCAGACCGATTTCTTCGGGCAGACCCAGCGGGAATTCGACGTCAAAGCGCGCAGCAAAGTAGGTGTTGCCGCCCAGCGGATCGGATTCGCCTGATCCGCTGATATCGCGCGGGCCAATACCGCCGGACTCAAACCCGCGCACAATCGACGGCCCGAGCGAGAACCGGTCAATGGTCCGGATCGTGCCCGACGACCATTTCAGGATGCCCGCTTCTACCGATGCCCGCAGCGTGATGTCATTGTTAAAGATTTTGCGCTCGCCGGCGATGCGCGCAACCGTGCGCACATACTTGGAATCGCCGCCCAGCCCGGCAAAGTCCTGCGAAAACTCGACCAGCAACCCGGCGTCGGGGTTCAGCCCGCCACTGCGCGTGTCATAGCGGTAGGTGTACCCGATAGACGACGCCACCTGCTCGCCCGCCGCGATCTCGCGCGCCACAACGTTGCCAAAGCTCGGGTTGAGGCTGTCACGGCTGATCATCTCGTCCTCGCGGTAAGTATACCGCAACGCCACCCGCGTGTTTTCCTGCAGGTTAAAAGTGATCGACGGTTCGATCCGCAGCGAGGTGCTGTCAAAGTTGGTGAAACTGCTGTCGGCTTCGGTGTACTGCGCATCAAAGGAAAACGCGACATCCCGGCCCAGCAGGTTCGGTTCAATGAACTGGATGCCGTACTGGTTGTTTTCTTCCGCCGTCGACAGCGTCAGGCCCAGCGTTTGCCCCCGACCCAGGAAATTGCGTTCGGTCAGCTGCGCGACAAAGCCCAGACCATTGTTGTTCGAAAAGCTCGCGCCAAAGGACAGCGACCCGGTGGGTTGCTCTTCAACGTCGACATCCACAACCACCTGATCGTCGGATGACCCTTCGCGGGCGTTCACGTCCGCATTGGCAAAGAACCCGGTGGCGCGGATGCGCTCGGCGGCTTGGCGGATCTGGCGCGGGTTGAACGGATCACCCTCGGCCA
The DNA here is from genome assembly GCA_038530495.1 of Pseudomonadota bacterium. GTDB lineage: Bacteria > Pseudomonadota > Alphaproteobacteria > Rhodobacterales > Rhodobacteraceae > Tateyamaria. The sequence continues at coordinate 12,086 of JBCBCR010000088.1, forward strand.
CGTCAAACTGGTTGCGGATCACGCGGTCCAGGGTGGTTGTATTGCCCTCGATGTCGATGCGTTCGACAAACACCCGCGGCCCGCGGGTCAGCACGAATTCAACGTCGAGGCTCAGATCGCGCTCGTTGCGGGTGATGCGCGGCTCGACCCGCAGGAAATCCACGCTGTCGCGCACACCCTGCGCTTCGAGGCGGCTGATTTCCGCTTCGACCAGCGTCGGCGAATAGGTGACGCCCGGGCGCAGCTTCAGGACCGCACTGTAGAAATCGGGATCAACATCCGGACGCTCGGCCACGACCGTGATCTCGCCGAATTCGAACTGCTGACCTTCCTCGATATTGAAGACAAGAAAGAACGCATCACGCTCTTCGGCCAGTTCGGCATTGCTCGACAGGATGCGAAAATCGACATAGCCGCGCGAGGCATAGAAATCGCGCAACAGCTGCTGGTCAAAAGCGATCCGATCCGCGATCAGCGTGTCGCTGCGGATCAACGACCGGAAAATGCCCGCCTGTTTGGTCTGCAACACCCGGCGCAGACGGCG
>JBCBCR010000089.1:0-12627 GCA_038530495.1 Pseudomonadota bacterium
ACGTCCGGCCCCGGATCAACTCGATCTTTTCGCGGCGCGAAACGCCGGACAACCTGTGGACCAAATGCGACGACTGCGGCACGATGCTGTTTCACCGCGAGCTGTCGGACAATCTGAATGTCTGCACGAATTGCGGCCACCACATGGGCATCACGCCGCGCGACCGCTTTGCCAACCTGTTTGACGGCGGCATTTTCACCGATGTCCCGGTGCCAGAACCCGTGGCCGACCCGCTGCATTTCCGCGATCAGAAGAAATATCCCGACCGCATGAAAACCGCGCAAAAGGCGACCGGAGAGGCCGAGGCCATGCTGGTCGCCGCGGGCGAGATTGGCCGCACGCCGATTATTGCCGCCGCACAAGACTTTTCCTTTATGGGCGGGTCCATGGGCATGTTTGTCGGCAACGCGATCATCGCCGCTGCCGAGGAGGCAGTGAAACTCAAACGCCCGCTGATCCTGTTTTCCGCCGCCGGCGGCGCCCGGATGCAAGAGGGTATCCTGAGCCTCATGCAAATGCCGCGGACGACCGTGGCAGTGCAGATGCTGAAAGAGGCGGGCCTGCCCTACATCGTGGTCCTGACCCACCCCACCACCGGTGGCGTGACCGCCAGCTACGCCATGCTGGGCGACGTGCATATCGCCGAACCGGGCGCGCTCATCTGCTTTGCCGGACCGAGGGTGATCGAACAGACCATCCGCGAAAAACTGCCCGAAGGGTTCCAGCGCGCCGAATACCTGCTGGATCACGGCATGCTGGACCGCGTGACCAAGCGGACCGAAATGCGGGATGAGCTGATCTCGATCGTGCGGATGCTCATGGGCATGCCCCAAGCGGTCAAGGGCGACCTGCCCGCACCGACGGATCAGGCCGATGAGGCGCAGCCCGAAGAGGCCGCCGCACCGCAGCCCGACACATGAGCGTCGAGACCGGGTCCGACGCCATCCTCGCCCGGATGATGGCGCTGCACCCCAAGATCATCGACCTGACACTGGACCGGGTCTGGCGCCTGCTGGACGCTTTGGGGAACCCGCAAAACGATTTGCCCCCGGTGATCCACATCGCGGGCACCAACGGCAAAGGCTCGACCCAGGCCATGATCCGCGCGGGGCTCGAGGCGGCAGGCCACCGCGTGCACGCCTACACCTCGCCACACCTGACCCGATTTCACGAACGCATCCGATTGGCAGGTACTTTGATCGAAGAGGATGCGCTGACCGCCCTTTTAGACGAATGCTACGAAGCCAATGGCGGGGCGGACATCACCTATTTCGAGATCACGACCTGCGCGGCGATACTCGCCTTTGCCCGCACGCCTGCGGATTACACCCTTCTCGAAGTGGGACTTGGCGGACGGCTTGATGCGACCAACGTGATCGACCGACCTGCCCTGACCGTGATCACACCGGTGTCGATGGATCACGAGGCGTTTCTGGGCGACACGCTGCCTGCCATCGCGGGCGAGAAGGCGGGCATCATCAAGCGGCGGGTGCCCTGCATTGTGGGCCCGCAGGACGACGCGGGGCTTGAGGTGATCGAAGCGTGCGCCGAAAAGCTGGGCGCCCCAATCCTTGCCTATGCGCAACACTGGCATGCCTTTGCCGAACGCGACGGGATGGTGTTTCAGGACGATCACGGCCTGCTGGACCTGCCGCGCCCGTCGCTTCCGGGGAACCACCAGATCCAGAACGCGGGCATCGCCATCGCCGCTTTGTGCGCACTCGGCTGTGACGCGGCCGCCTGCTCGGCCGCCGTGACAGGCGCGCAGTGGCCCGCTCGCATGCAGCGCCTGACCAAAGGCCCGCTGATCGACGCGGCCCCAACCGCCGAAATCTGGCTCGACGGTGGTCACAACCCGGCAGCGGGACGCGCGCTGGCGCACGTGCTTGCCCAGAATACCGCCCGGCCGACGTTCATGATCTGCGGGATGCTGAACACCAAGGACGTGCGCGGCTACCTTAGCCCGCTCGCCGCGCAGTCGGGTGCGCTCTATGCCGTGCCGATCCCGGGCGAGGCAAACACACTCAGCGCCGCTGACACTGCTGCTGCCGCGCGCGCCATTGGGATGCAAGCGCACGAAGCCGAAACGGTCGAGGACGCGCTGCGGGCCATCCTTGCGCACACGGCACATGCCCGCATTTTGATCTGCGGATCGCTGTATCTTGCGGGACAAGTGCTGAAAAACCACTCCTGACGGTGTCAGGCACACTTTATATTGACCGTTTCGCACACCCCACGCTATATTTTGCGGTATTAGACCAGCGGGCGCCACGCAGCGCCCACGGCTTTTGGGGGAAGCGGTATGGTATGGCGCGAAGATCGAGCGCCCGTAGGGCGAAGTTTCACGCCTGGGTCAGGCACAACACCACCATCATCGACGAAGGTCGCAATGATGATGCTGGTGATGACGTTTCTTTTGGTCACCGTTCTGATCGTGTCCCTGCAACCGCGCCAAGAGGCCGAAGCGCCGCAAATCATCGCTGAACCCGTGCGTGTCGCGCCTGCGCCGCCCGCACCGGTCCCCGAAACCGAGGCCCCCGCCGAAGTGCTGACCGTGCAAGCCGCTGTGCCTGAAGCTGTCGTCACCCCTGCACCACCGCCAAAGCCTGTGCCCCGGTCCATCGTCGTCGAATCCCAGGTGACCCGTGCCGACGCCTCGCTGCTGGAGTTGCGACAGGCGGTCTCGTCCTCTCAGGCCAGCCACCTCTTGCGCCAGGCGTCTTCTGGCGGCACCCCGATTGATCTTCGGCAGCTGGCGCGCACCGTTTTGGGCGATTTTGGCTATGCGGCAGGCAACGGTGACCGGTTGCACGGCATGCTTGTCAGTGCGCTGTCGAACCAGAAGTCCGATGCCTATATCGACGCGCTCCTGAACACGGCAGTGGCGCGCGGGGCGTTTACACCGCCCGATGCGCTGATCCTGCCGACAGGCCGTCTGGACACGCAATCCTTGCTGCAGGCGATGCTGATCGCCGCCCGCGGCTAGCTGCCCCACCCTTCGCTTTGCATCTCGCGCAGGCGGGACGCGGTGCGTTCGAATTCGAATGTGCCTTCGCCTTCGAGATACAGCATCTCGGGCACAGCCGCCGCCGAGCAGATCAGTTTGACCTGCGCCTCGTAAAGCGTGTCGATCAGCGTGACAAAGCGCTTGGCTTCATTGAAATTGCTGCGGCCAAGGCACGGGATATCGTCGATCATCAGGACGCGGCACGCCTCGGCAATGGCGAGGAAATCGCCCGGACCCAACGGTTTGGCGCACAGGTCAAAGAAACTGGCGCGCCCCACCCCGCTGCGAAACTGGGGAATGGTGACCACCCGCCCCTTGAGCGGCAATTCAAGCGGCCCGGCCTGCCCGCCGGAAAAATCCGACCAGATCGCATCCATCTGCGCCGTGGCCGCCGGGCCAAGCGGGGTGAAATAGGTCGGCGATCCGGCCAGCCGGTCTTGCCTGTAGTCAGTCGGAGACGCCAGTTCGACCACCTCCATGCGTTCTTTCAACAACGCGATGAAAGGCAGGAACAGCTGCCGGTTCAGCCCGTCCTTGTACAGATCATCAGGCACCCGGTTTGACGTGGTCACCACCACCACGCCTGCCGCAAACAGCGCCTCGAACAGCCGCCCGACAATCATCGCATCGGTGATGTCGGTGATCTGCATTTCGTCAAAGGCCAACAGCCGCACTTGCGCTGCGACATTGGCGGCCACCGGCGCAATCGCGTCCTCAACCCCGCGCTGGCGCGCGACGTGCATGGCGGCGTGGATCTCTTGCATGAAGGCATGAAAATGCACCCGGCGCGCGGGCACGCTCACCTGTTCGACAAAGAAATCCATCAGCATGGATTTCCCGCGCCCCACGCCGCCCCACAGGTACAGACCCTTGGGCGGCTCCGGCGCCTTGCGGAACAGCCCCTTTTTGACCGGTGCTGCCAGTGCTGCGCGGACGCGCTCGAACTGGGGCAGCACCGCCTGCTGCGCACTGTCGGCGCGGATGTCACCGCGCGCCACTCGGTCGGCATATGCTGCAATCAGGTCCGTCATCGCACGCGGTTTTACCCAGCGCGCGGGGCTTTGCCCATCATGGAATGTGAACCGACACCTCAGAATTTCGCATTTGACGTTGCTGCGTGGCTTAATACTGTCGCGCGGACTCAATTCGGATCCTGCCCATGACCACGCGCCCTGCCCCCCTGATGACCCCCGTGCTGATCGTCGGGTCGATCATCGTGCTGGTCAGCTTTGCCATCCGCGCGTCCTATGGCGTGTTCCAGATCCCGATCGCCGAGGAATTCGGTTGGCTGCGGACCGAATTTTCCATGGCCATCGCGATCCAGAACCTTGCTTGGGGCATCGGGCAGCCGATCTTTGGCGCGCTGGCGGAAAAGATCGGCGACCGGCGGGCCATCATCATCGGCGCGTTTGTCTATGCGCTGGGGTTGGTGCTGTCGGCCTGGTCCACCACGCCGCTGGAGCACCAGACCTATTCGTGGCTCGTGGGCTTTGGCATCGCGGGCACCGGGTTTGGCGTGATCCTCGCCGTTGTTGGTCGTGCGGCATCCGACGAAAACCGCTCCATGAGCCTCGCCATCGTCACCGCGATGGGATCGGGCGGTCAGGTCGTCGGGCCGCCCACGGCCGAGGCGCTGCTGGGCGTGATGCCGTGGCAGGGCGTCTTTCTGGTCTTTGCCGTGGCGGTCATCGCGCTTTTGCTGCTGCTCCCGTTCATGCGCAGCCCCGCTGTGGCCAGCAAGGCCGAGCTGGAAGAAAGCCTGGGCCAGATCCTGAAAAAGGCGTTTCGCGATCCGTCCTACACTCTGATCTTCCTCGGGTTCTTTTCCTGCGGCTATCAGCTGTCGTTCGTGACCGCGCATTTTCCCGCCTTTGTCACCGAAATCTGCGGCCCGATTGAACCTGGCAGCATGCTGCACGGGTTTGGCATCACGACCACGTCGGCGCTCGGGGCCATCTCGCTGTCGCTGATTGGGCTGGCCAATATCGGCGGCACCCTGCTCGCCGGGTGGGCGGGCAAGTATTACTCCAAAAAATACCTGCTCGCGGGCATCTACGCCGCGCGCACGGTGGTGGCGGGCATGTTCATCATGTTCCCGATGACCCCTGCGACCGTGGTGCTGTTTTCCGTGGCGATGGGGTCGCTGTGGCTGGCCACGGTGCCGCTGACCTCGGGGCTGGTCGCGCATATCTACGGGCTGCGGTACATGGGTACGCTTTATGGTATCGTGTTCTTCAGCCACCAGTTGGGCAGCTTTGTCGGCGTTTGGCTGGGCGGGCGGATGTATGACCTTTACGGCTCTTACGAGCAGGTCTGGTGGATTGGCGTCGCCATTGGTGCGTTCAGCGCCCTGGTGCATCTACCGATCCGGGAACGCCCGCTGGCACAGGCCGCTTAACCGATCCACGCCTTGATCTGTGCGACGACGTCGTCGGTATGCGTGTAGGTCACGCCATGCCCCGATCCCGCGATCACCGCCTGTGCGGCATCGGGATTCCACGCGGCCAGTTGGTCCTGCGCGGCGGGTGTGATCAGGTCATCATTCTCGCCCCAAACTGCCAGCACCGGAACGCCCGCGTCTGCGATGGCTGTGTGCTCTGCCTTCAGCGACGCACGCAACACGCCGCGCAGGGACGACAGCGCAGCCGGGAAGTATCCGCGCCGCGTGGTTTCCGCCTGCATCATGTGTGTCATGCCCTCGACCGATTTGGGCAATTCCGCCTCTGCCACGATCCCGCGGCGCAACACGATGGGATAGACCGCCAGAAACAGCCAGTCGCCGATCACCGGTACATCCCGCGCGATGCGCAGGACCGGCACGTCGACCAGCGCCATCCCGGCGGACGCCAGCAGCACCAACCGCGACACACGTTCGCCATGTTTCGCCGCGAAACAGGCCGCCACGGCACCACCCATGGAATAGCCGATCAGCAGGACCGGCTCCTCCACGTTCTCGTGGGCCAGCAGATCCTCGAGCTGCGTCACGAAGAACGCGGCATCCTGCAAACCACGCACCGTGCTGGAATAACCCCGCCCAAAGTGATCGTAGATCAGCACCCGGTAGCCCATCAGCGCCAGCCCCTTGGCCAGTCCGTGCCAGACAAAGGACGGCGTGGTCAGCCCGTGCACGCACACCGCAACAGGCCCCCGGGCGGGGCCAAGCCATGTGTAGTGCGTGACGCCCTGGGACAGGGTGGCAAGCTTGCCCGGCGCCTCGGCCTGCCGCCGGTCGGTCATCGGGGTGCGCATGTATTCGATGGTCAGCGGGACGGCCAAAAGGCCAAGCAGCAGAACCAGCACCCAGGTCATGCGCCCTGCCACCGGGTCAGGATGTGCCGACAGGTCATCAGGTCCAGATGCGCGCCGCCGCCGTTCTTGAACAGGGTGATGTGGGTGTCTGCAGCGGCAAAAGCGGACAGATCATAGTAATCCGCCACCAGATGATTTTGGGCGATTGTGCCCGCAGCCAGCGGGATCTCGATCTCGCCGATATGGCCAATGGTCGTGTCGAAACTGTCGACAAAGACGCGGGCGCGGCGCAGGGCGGTATCGTCCGCCTCGCGCATATCGGGGCGGTAGGCGCCGATCAGGTTGACGTGCTGACCCGGGCGCAGCCAGTCGCCGCGCAGCCAAGGATCGGCTGTCATGGTGCAGCCGACGATGATGTCGGCGGCCTGCACCGCGGCAGCCAAATCATCCGCGACATCCGTGTCGGGATAGCGCGCGGCCAGCGCCTCGGCCCGCGCGGCGGTGCGGTTCCAGAGGGCGAATTGCGCCTCCGGATAGCCCGCGCCAAACGCCTCGCGGATGCTCGCAGCCACAGTGCCTGCACCGACGATCAGGATGCGCGCGGCTTGTGGTTTCAAGCGCATGGCCCCCAGCAGGCTGTCGGCGGCGGTCTTCCACTTGGTCACGAGGTGAAAGTCGATCATCGCTTCGAGCACACCGGTGCCGTCGGAAAAGAGCGACACCGCGCCGTTGATCGGCGGCGCGTCGGAGTTGCCGGGAAAGATGGTCGCCGTCTTGACCAGCGCGCCCAGCCCGTCGATCCACGCCGCGCGGCTGAGCAGGGTGTCTTTGCCTCGGTAAAGGAACGTATCGCCAATCTCGGCCTTGGGGGCCGCGTGCCCGTCTGCCAGTGCCTGCGCGAGATCGGTCCAGTCCAGCAGCGCCTCGCCCGCATCAAAGGAGATGAATGGCGCGCTCATCAGCCCTGTCGGGCCTCTTCGCGGGTCAAGAGCCCTTCGGCCACCAGCCGGTCGGCCCAACCTTGCGGGCCGTCGAACAGATGCGTGCGCCAGCCGCGCGCGGCGGCGGCAGCGATGTTTTCGGCGCGGTCATCCGTGAAGATCAGCGCGTCGCCGGACAGGCCCGAGCCTTCTTCGAGCATCTCGTAGATGCGTGGATCGGGTTTGATCACGCGCATGTGGCCCGAGATGAAATCGCGGTCAAAGGCGCGCATGACAGGGTAAATGTCGGCCCCAATCTCGTAGGTTTCGATCCCGAAATTGGTCAGCGAGAACACCGGAACACCTTTGGCGCGCAACGCATGCAGCAGGTGGACCGACAGGTCGATCTGCGGCGCGTACATCTGCGGCCAGCCGGTCTGCCACAGCATGATCTCGTCGTGCCAGTCGGGATGCGCGCGGGCCAGATCAGCGACCGATTGCGCAAAGGGCGCGCCACGGTCCACCTCGGTGTTCATCGTCTCGATCGGCACGGCGTCAAAGAAGGCGCGGCGGCGGTCTGCGCCGATCTGGGCGTCGTAGAACTGTTCCGGCGACCATTCCACCAGCACGTTGCCGATGTCGAAGACCACTGCCTGAATGCTCATGCCTTTGCCGCCCTGATTGCGCGTTCCAACGCATCGAGGAAACGCGATCTGTCGGCCTTGGTAAAGCCCTTGCCGCCGCCCTGCCGAAACGGGTCGGCGGCGCGCAGGTCGGCCATCAGGTCGCGGGTGGCGAGCACGTTACCGATATTGGCCTCGGTCAGCGCCTCGCCATTGTGTTTCAGCACGCGCGCGCCCGCCTCGATGCATTTGGCAGCGAGTGGGATGTCACCGGTGATCACCACGTCGCCCGGGCGCGCGCGGTCGGCGATCCACATGTCTGCGATGTCGGGGCCTTCGGCCACGATCACGGTGTCCACCAGCGGGTTTTGCGATGGGCGCAGACCGCCGTTCGATACAACCTTCACCGGGATCTTGTGGCGCGTGGCAACGCGCTCTGCCTCGGCCTTGACCGGGCAGGCGTCGGCATCAATGTAGAGCGTCACGCCCACAGGTGTTCGGCGTGAAAGGCCACGTGATCTTCCATGAAGGTCGACACGAAGAAGTAGGAATGGTCGTATCCCGGCTGCATCCGGAACGTCATCTGCTGGCGTCGTGCGGCAGCAGCCTGCGCCAGAGTTTCCGGGCGCAAAAGATCGAGGAACTGATCCTGTGTCCCGGTGTCGATCAGCATCGGGCCATCAAAGCCGCGCTCGGCCATCACGAGGCTGGCGTCATGTTTGGCCCACGCAGCCTCATCATTGCCAAGATACGCGCTGAGCTGTTTGCGGCCCCAATCGCTGCCGGTGGGGTTCGAGATCGGCGAGAAGGCTGACACCGACCGGAACCGGCCCGGCGTGTTCATCGCCATCGTCAGCGCGCCGTGCCCGCCCATGGAATGCCCGGTGATCGCCTGCCGGTCCATGTCGAGGGCAAAGTGCTGCGCGACAAGCGTCGGCAACTCCTCCATCACGTAGTCCCACATGCGGAAATGCGGCGCCCATGGGTCCTGTGTCGCGTTGACGTAGAACCCAGCCCCTTTGCCCAGATCGTAAGCCTCGTCGTCGGCGACGCCGTCTCCTCGGGGGGAGGTGTCGGGGAAGATGAGCGCGATGCCCTGTTCGGCCGCCCACGCCTGCGCGCCCGCCTTGGTCATGGCGTTTTCATGGGTGCAGGTCAGGCCCGACAGATACCAGAGCACAGGCACCGGGCCATCGCGCGCCTCGGCGGGTTCAAAGAGGCCGAAGGTCATGTCGCACCCGCAGGCGGTTGAGCTGTGTGAATACACCCCTTGGGTGCCGCCGAAGCAGGCGTTTTGCGTGTTCGTGATCATGGCGGTTCCTCTTGTTGCTTTATCGCTATCCGGGGCAAGCGCGCGGGGCAAGCGGCGGGAGCCTCCGGCGGAGGTATTTATGGCCAGAAGAAGACTAGGGGCTGACCCAGGCGATCACCGCCGTGAGGGTGACAAGGCTGATCACGGTGGAGAGCAGGATGGAGGCCGAGGCGCGGGTGGGGGCGACGTTGTAGTGCTGGGCGAGCATGTAGACATTGCCCGCCACAGGCATCGCGGCGCAGGCGACCATCACCGCAAATGTGAACGGATCGAGCGGGAAGAACAGCAGCGCGGCCAGGGCCACGGCGGCGGGGTGCAGGGCCAGTTTGGCAAAGCTGAGCCATGCGGCAACGCTGATGCGTTCGGCGGACTTGCTGGCCAGTGACGCGCCAATGGCAAAGAGCGCGCCGGGGGTGGCGGCGGCACCCAGCATCATCAGGAAGTCATCGACCGGGCCCGGGATCGGCAGGTCGAGCGCCGACCAGATCAGGCCCGAAGAGATCGCGACGATCATCGGGTTCGTGATCAGGCCGCGCCCGATGGTGCGCAGGATCGACAGCGACATGCGGCCATCGCGGCTGCCGGTGATGATGATCACGATGAGGCTGGAAAAGATAATGAGATCAATGGACAAGACCATGATCACAGGGCCGACCGCCGCCTCACCCAGCAGGATTGCGAGCATCGGGATGCCGAGGAATCCGACATTGCCAATCACGCTGCACTGCGCCTCAATCGCGGTTTCATCGGCGGGCAGGCGGCGGGCGAGGCCCACGAGCGTGGCCACGCCGTAGATGGCCACGGTGCCGGTTAAGTAGGCCGCGGCCAGCGGGCCGTTCCAAATCTCCGCAATCTCGAGCGAGGCGGCAAAGCGGAAGAGCATGGCCGACAGCGCAAAGTAGAACACGAACTTGGTCAGGGCGGCGGTCGCAGCCTCGCTGAAAAAGCCGCTGCGTCCGGCGCCGTATCCGATCCCGATCAGCGCGAAAAAGGGAAGCGTTTTGAGCAGGATAGGAAGCATGAGCGGCACCCTACCCCGCATCACAGATCAGGTACATGCGCATTTTGCTATCGGTTCTGAACCGAACAGTTTATATTACAGAGCGCTTAGCTGTCAGGAGCATGCATGAACGACGCCAGCCCCCTTGTCCGGAAGGGCCGCAAATTCGACCAGGTGCTGGAAGGCGCCCGCTCGGTCTTTATGAGCGACGGGTTCGAAGGGGCGAGCGTGGACGACATTGCCCGCGCCGCAGGTGTCAGCAAGGCGACGCTGTATAGCTATTTTTCCGACAAGAAGCTGCTCTTTGTCGAAGTGGCGCGGCAGGAATGTGACCGTCAAAGCCAGGATGCGCTTGATTTCATTGATCAAAACCATCCACCGCGCCAGGTTCTGGGGGCGGCGGGGCGGCATTTCCTGCGCTTTCTGACGTCGAAATTCGGGCAGCAGATCTTTCGCATTTGCGTGGCGGAATCGGATCGGTTTCCGGAAATCGGGCGCGCGTTCTACCAATCCGGACCGCAGCGGATGCGGGCGGAGATGGGCGCCTATTTCGAGGCGGCGATTGACCGGGGCGAGCTGCGCATCGACGATGTTACGCTGGCCTGCGATCAGTTCGCCGAGATGTGCAAGGCCGACATCTGGCCGCGGCTGATGTTCGGGGTGATTTCCGAGGTCGATCCGGCGGATATCGAACGCGTGGTCGACGGCGCGGTCGAGACGTTTTTGGCACGCTACGGGGCGTGACTCTGGAGGGCGACTCAGTTTAGAACAGGCGAGAACAAATTGTGAACATTTGTCCGCATGTCCGACCGTCGCATTCTGTCCATCTGGTTCCCGCGTCTGGGGGCCGAACGCCTGATCCGGGTGCAGCCACACCTGGCGGATGCCCCTGTGGCCGTGGTCGAAGAGCAGAATAATATGCAGTTTTTATCGTCACTTAACGGGGTGGCGCAGGGTTTTGGCCTGACCGTGGGACAGCCCGCGCGCGATGCCCATGCGATGTGCCCGGGGCTGGTCACGCAGACCCGCAGCGCGGTGGCAGAGGGCCGGTTTCTGGCGGCGCTGCAACGCTGGGCCGGGAAGTTCAGTCCGTGGGTCGCGCCCGAGGATGACGACGCGCTGGTGGTGGACCTGACGGGGTGTGCGCATCTCTTTGGTGGCGAAGCGCAGGTGATGGGCGTGGTGGAACAGGACTGTGCCGATCTGGGGCTGAGCGTGCTGATGGGGCTGGCCGACACCCGGGGCGCGGCGTGGGCGCTGGCGCGCTTTGCCGGGCAGGCGGCGGGGTCGGATCGCAGCGGCGATGCCATCGATCAGGAGGCGCGCGCCACGCGCGCCCGGGCGGGCAGGAGGCGGCATTGGACCAAGGGGGGCACCGCCCCGGCGGTCAAGCTACAAGACACTGATATCACGCGTATTTCCCCGCCCGGACAGACCTATGGCAGCCTCAGCCCGCTGCCCATGGCGGCGCTGCGGCTGGAGCCGGACATGGTGGCGCAGCTGGGCCGGTTGGGGCTGCGCCGGGTGGGCGATCTGCTGGGCCAGCCGCGGGCCGCACTCGCGCGGCGGTTCGGGCGGGGTCTGGTGCTGCGGCTGGATCAGGCGATGGGCAGCGCGCCCGAGCCGGTGTCACCGGCAAAACCGGCGGACCATTTCGCGGTGCGGATGACGCTGCCCGAGCCTATTGGCCTCGCTGAGGACGTGATGGCGGCGGTGGACCGGCTGCTGCCGCAGCTGTGCAAGGCATTGGAAGAAAAAGGAAAAGGCGTGCGCACCCTGCGGCTGGAGGCGTATCGCAGCGACCATGAGGTCGAGGTGATCACCGTGGGTCTGGCGCGGCCCGGGTTTGATCCGCACCGCATCCGGCCCCTGATCGAGATGAAGATCGAGGACATCGACGCAGGGTTCGGCATCGACATGATGCGGCTGCAGGCGGTGCAGGTGGAACCGGTGCACGACGTGCAGACGGTGGGCCACATGCAGGCGGGCGAAGCGGTGCGCAAGCGGCTGGCCGAGGCCAGCGGGCTTGATGATCTGATCGGGCGGCTGGGCGCGCGGGTGGGGCTGGACCAGATCCGGCGCTATCAACCGGCGGACAGCCATATCCCTGAAAAATCACACAAAATCACCGGTGCCGCGTGGACGAAACCGCATGAGGGGCCATGGCCCCTGCCGCCCAATCCGCGCCCCTTGCTGATGTGGCACCCTGAGCCGGTGCACGCCCCCGCCGACCCGCGCATGCCCGAGACGTTCCGCTGGCGCGGGCAGACGTTGAAACGGCTGCGGGCGCTGGGACCCGAGCGGATTGCGCCGGAGTGGTGGCTGGACGATCCGAACTGGCGCAGCGGCACGCGGGATTACTGGGTCACGGATACGGAGTGCGGGCAGCGGCTGTGGTTGTTTTATGCGCATGGCGGGGCGATGTCGGCGGGGTGGTTTTGTCACGGGTCGTTTGACTGAGCGTACGGTGGGGTTAACGGGGCGTACGGTGGGCCTGTGACCGCGTTTTGATGAAT
>JBCBCR010000090.1:0-12534 GCA_038530495.1 Pseudomonadota bacterium
GAAAACGACCAGTAGGGATGCCCATCCGGCGCACCCTTCTGAAACCCTTCGACACAGGACCGGAAATGCGCGGCACTGAAATCCGGCCCCAGCATCGCAAAGCTGTAGGTCATGTGCAGGCGAGACGTCCCGCTGGTGTATTCGCCCATGATCTGGATGGACCGCTCTCCCATCTCGCCCACCTCGCCGACCATCATGATATCGTCATACTGATCGGTCAGCGCGCGCAGCTTTTCTAGAAAGCCCAGGTTTTCGGGCCGCGTCTTGTTATAGATGTTCTGCTGCATCCCATAGAGATCGGTCGCCATCACCTGCGGGCGCGTGTTGGCGGGCGGGTTGTCGCGCAGCTTGGCGTCGTGGAAATAGTAGTTCACGGTGTCCAGCCGGAACCCGTCCAGACCCTTGTCCAGCCAGAACCGGCAGCTGCTCAGGATCGCCTCGACCACCTCGGGGTTGTGAAAGTTCAGGTCAGGCTGCGCGATCAGGAAATGGTGCAGGTAATACTGCCCACGCCCGGGATCGAACTCCCAGGCAGGACCGCCGAAATGGCTGTGCCAGTTGGTCGGCGGCGACCCGTCAGGTTTGGGATCGGCCCAGACATACCAATCGGCCTTCGGATTGTCGCGATCCACTCGGCTTTCGCGGAACCACGGATGCTGGTCCGACGTGTGCGACAGCACCTGATCGGTGATCACCTTCAGGCCCAGCTCATGCGCCCGCGCAATCAGCGCCTCGAAATCTTCCATGGTCCCAAAACGCGGATCGACTGCGGTATAATCCGACACGTCATATCCCATGTCCTTTTGCGGCGACTGAAAGATCGGCGACAGCCAGATGCAATCGGCCCCCAGATCGACCACGTGATCCAACCGGCGCGTGATCCCCTTGAGATCCCCCAACCCGTCGCCGTCATCGTCCTGAAAGGATCGCGGGTAGATCTGGTATATCACCGCGTCGCGCCACCATTCCTGCATCGCTGTCTCCCTCGGCTTGAACTAGTTCTGCCAAAACTAAGCCAGCAGGCGGCAGGAAGAAACCGGCCAGCGCTGCGGTGTTTTGCGCCCAGGAGCCCCGCGCAAGGTGGTGGAAAATCCCCGCGGATCATGCCATGTGCGCCGCACACCACGTCACAGGCGCCCCGGAGACCGCCCAATGCCATCCTACGCCGCCCAAAGGGCCGCACTGCTGTCTGTTGCCCCGATGATGGACTGGACCGACCGGCATTGCCGGTATTTCCACCGTCAACTGACCGGGCGTGCGCTTTTGTACACCGAGATGGTCACCGCCCCAGCACTTATACGGGGTGGGGCGATGCATCTGTTGGACCACGACCCGGATGAGCATCCGGTTGCGCTGCAATTGGGCGGCTCGGACCCCGCGGAACTGGCACAGGCTGCACGGCTCGGGGCGCAGGCGGGGTATGACGAGATCAACCTGAACTGTGGTTGCCCGTCGGACCGGGTGCAGTCGGGCACCTTCGGGGCGGTGCTGATGCGCGATCCGGGCCGGGTGGCCGACTGCGTGCGCGCGATGCGCGATTCAGTGGACATTGATGTGACGGTCAAATGCCGCATCGGCGTCGATGACCAAAACCCCGAGGAGGTGCTGCCCGAATTCCTCGCGCGGATCATTGCCGCGGGTTGCGAACGGGTTTCGATCCACGCGCGCAAGGCGTGGCTGCAGGGCCTCAGCCCCAAGGAAAACCGAGACATCCCGCCGCTGGACTACGGGTTGGTGCACCGCATGAAGATGCTGTTTCCAAACCTGCATATCTCTATCAACGGCGGCGTCGAAACCCTTGACCAGGCTGTGGAATTGATTGACGCAGGCCTTGACGGCGTGATGATCGGGCGCGCGGCTTACAACCAACCCCATGCGCTGCTGGCCGAGGTCGACCAGCGCATCTTTGGCAGCGACACCGCGCCCACCCGCGCCGAGGATGCCGCCCGCGCCATGCTGCCGTATATCGACGCGCACCTGAGCGCCGGGGGCCGTCTGCATCAAATCACACGCCACATGCTGGGTCTTTTTGCGGGCCGTCCCGGCGCGCGCGCGTGGCGGCGGCATCTGAGCGAGGGGGCCAGCGCACCCAACGCCGGACCGGAACTGGTGGAACAGGCGCTAGCGTTGGTCCTTGCAGCCCCCCAAGCACAGGCCAGCTGAACGCGGATGGCAGACACCGCGCTCCTGCTGCAAATGGCAGCGTTGCTCGCGCTGATTGGCGCTGTGGCGGGCGTGCTGGCCGGGCTCTTGGGTGTCGGCGGTGGGATCGTTCTGGTTGCCGCGTATTTCTATGGATTTCAGACGCTTGGCTATGATGGGCCGGGCCTGATGCAAATCTGTCTTGCGACATCGTTGGCCACTATCGTGGTCACCTCGGCCCGGTCGGTGCTGGCCCATCACGCGCGCGGTGCGGTGGACTGGAGTGTGCTGCGCGGTTGGAGCCCGGGCATTGCCTGCGGGGCCGTTTTGGGCGTGTTCGTCGTCGCTCAGCTGTCGTCAGGTGCGCTGCAGGTGATCTTTGCGACCCTCGCGCTCAGCGTTGGGCTTTACATGGCGCTGGGACGCAGCGGCTGGCGGCTGGGCACGGCGATGCCACGTGGCCTGATGCGCGTTTGCCTGTCGCCGATCATCGGGCTGCTGTCCGTGCTCATGGGCATCGGCGGGGGCAGTTTTGGCGTGCCGCTGATGACGCTCTTTAGCATCCCGATCCATCGGGCGGTGGCCACGGCGGCGGGGTTCGGCGCGGTGATTGCGGTCCCCTCGGTGTTGGGTTTTTTGCTCACGACACCGCCGGGACCGGTTCCGCCCTACACCGTCGGAGCGGTCAACCTGCCCGCATTCGCTTTGGTCATCGCCATGACGCTGATCACCACGCCGTTGGGCGTGCGCTTGGCTCATGGGCTTGACCCGCGCCCGCTGCGGCGGATCTTTGCGGCGTTTCTGATCTTGGTCGCGCTGAACATGCTGCGGAGTGCGCTGTGGACATAGACACCGACGGATACACGTTGATCCCGCCCTCGGACGCGGGGCGGCGCTGGGTGCAGGCGGCGCGACACGCAGCAGCGGCCATCGTTGCGGATCCGGCCGCACGCGCACGCAACCTGCGCCACGGCCAAACATGGTTTGTGGGCGTCGATGCTCTGCCCAACGGGCCCGATGGATCCATCTCCGGCGTCAGCCTGCCATCCGAATGGCGCGTTCTCGCGCCGGACATTCCGCTTCACGCAGGTCAGCTTTCGATCATCTACCCAGGGTATCCGGGCCGCGATCCGCATGAAAGTGAGGCCAATCATCGGTTCAGACGGGTGCGCGGGGCCGCCCATGTCGATGGCCTCTTGCCCGAAGGCCCCGAACGCCGCCGCTTTGCCCGCGAATATCACGCCTTCATCCTCGGCATCCCGCTCAGCGGTGTTGACGCAGCGCCAACACTCGTCTGGCCCGGTAGCCACAAAGTCATGCAGGCCGCCCTTGCCGACGCCATTGGAGACAATGCAGCGGGCACGGTCGACATCACAGACGCGTACCAAGCCGCGCGGCGCAAGGTGTTCGAAACATGCGCACCTGTCCCCCTGCAGGCCGGGGAGGGGGGCGCGTATCTCTTGCACCGCTTTGCCCTGCACGGCACAGCGCCGTGGGAAGGGCCAATTGGGCCAGCACGCGCGGTCGCGTTCTTTCGCCCGGAATATTCCAGCGCGGAACAGTGGCTCGGTGTCGGTTTGCGACCCGCCAACCGACCGGAAACCGGGGCTTAAACCGACCTGTTCAACCGCGCGGCACGCCCGCCGCGCCGACCTTTCGGCGCAGGGTTGCGGCCAGGCAGCTCTGCCATCACGGCGCGCCGCTCTTCCACGCTCATCCGGCTCCAATAGCCGATCTCGTTCAGCGAGCGGGCGCAGCCTGTGCACAGTTTCGTCTCGGGATGGATCACGCAAACCTTCACGCACGGGCTCTCGATTTCATCGCGCGCCCAGATTTCATCCTTGCTCATTCCGCCTGCTCCCGCATCGCCGCCATGCGATCAAGCACCCCCTGCAGGATGTAGCTAGCCGCCACATGGTCGATCACCTCCGCCCGACGTTTGCGCGTTGTGTCTGCCTCGAGCAAGGCCTTTTCTGCCGCAACCGTACTCAATCTTTCATCCCAGAACGTGATCGGCCCGTCCCAGAGGGCGGCAAAGTTGCGGGCAAAGGCGCGTGTGGACTGGCAGCGCGGCCCCTCGGTACCGTCCATATTCCGCGGCAGACCCAGCACCACGCCCACCGTCTCGCGGTCCGCAATCAATTCCTGCAGTCGTGCGGCATCCAGCCCGAATTTCTTGCGCCGGATCGTCTCGACCGGGGTCGCCACGTTGCGGCGCAGGTCGCTGGCTGCCACGCCAATGGTCTTTGTGCCCAGATCCAGCCCCAGCACAGTGCCAAAGTCGGGCAGGGCGGCGGCAAATTCCTCGACCGTTTCAAAGATCATTCCACGCCCGCCCGATCTGCCGCAGCATCCAGAATGTCTGTCGCCCCGGGCTGGCCTGCAAACACCTCGCGCGCATTGGCAAGGATTGCCAGCGCCTCGTTCCGGCGGCCCAGCACGCCAAGGGCCGAGATCAGCTGCGCCCATTCCTCCACGGGGCCGCCATCGGTGGCCAGCCGCTGACCCAGACCCGCGACCATGCCTTCGATCATCTGCAAGCGCTCGGCCGGGCTCAGATCCTCGGCGGCGTCGATGTCGGCCTGGCTGGGACCGCGGGCAGTGGCACTGCCAATTTCCGGAACCTGATACTGATCCCCGGCCAAGAATGCGGTTCGTTCGATCTGGCTCAGGATCGCGTCGATCCACGGCGCATCCTCCGGGCCTTCGCGCAGCAACCGGTCCCAGACCCGCAACGCCACATCGGGCCGCCCGGTCTGGTCCATCATCAGACCCATGTAGTAGCGCGCCGTGCCGTTGACGTTGTCACGCCGCAGCGTTTCTTCCAATGCCCGCTCGGCCCGCGGCGACACGAACCCACCCGCTGCGAGGATCAGCAATTCGGCATAATCGGCATAATCCTGTGCGTCGGCTTGCGGACCCAGTGCCGCAATCAAATTGGCCTGCGCCACATGCGCCTCGGTAAAGTTACCCAACCGCGCCTCGAAATGCGCAAGCAGTCGCAGACCTTCGACATCGCCGGGCCGCGCCGCCACCGCGCTGCGCAACTGATCGACCAGCGCCAGATCGCTTTGTGACATCTCGACCGGTGGCGGCAGCGGCGCACCGGCAAGGCTGGCTTCGGCATCTTGCTGGCTGGGTCGGTTTTCGCGCAATTCCTGCGCGCGCTCCAACCGGTCTTGCAACGCCAGATCGCCATAGCCGGGTGCACCGATCTGCGCATAGACAAAGAACGAACCGCCCACAGCGACCAACACCACCAGCGCAACCGCCGGCCATGCCAGACCGCGCGCCTCATTGCTGCCTTCGGCCTTCAGCGCCGCGTCTGCCGCCAGAATGCGCCGTGACACTTCGGTGCGCACGCGCTCTGCATCCGCAGGCGACAACAGCCCGCGTGCCAAATCGCGCTCCACTTCTTTTAGCTGATCGCGGTACACATCCAGATCATAGGCCGCCGCAGGTCGCGCCCCCTCGGGTCGGCGCACCAGCGCCAGCGCCAGCGTGGCGCCGACAAAAGCGGCCAGCGCAATTGCGACAATCCAGAACATGTGCTTCCCAAACAGGTGGCGTCACGCTGACATAATCAAGTCAGGCTCCGCGCAAAAGGGGCAATGCCGCGCGCGCCCCGTGGCCCGCTGTCGCAACGCCGTCCCGCACCGCCGATCCGCCCGCCACGGGCACGGGTCACGGTGTCGCAAATCCACCCCGAAACGCCGCGCGGGCCTTCCCATTTTTCCTGTGCTGCGGTGATATACATCGACGATCACACCCCTCGATTCCAACCCCGTGGATGCGCGCCCATGAAACGATATTCCGCCTTTGCCATCGCACGCGAAGCTGCCCGGTATCACACAGGCTGGGAACGGGCCTGGCGCGCGCCGGAACCCAAGGGCAAATACGATGTGATCATCATCGGGGCAGGGGGCCACGGCCTCGCCACGGCGTACTATCTGGGCAAAAACTTCGGGATCAAAAACGTCGCCATCCTTGAAAAAGGCTGGCTTGGCGGCGGCAACACCGGCCGCAACACCACCATCATCCGCTCGAACTATCTGCAGGACCCGTCCGCGGCACTCTACGAAAAAGCGCGCAGTCTCTACGAAACGATGAGCCAGGACCTGAACTATAACGTCATGTTCAGCCCCCGCGGCGTGATCATGCTGGCCCAGACCCATCACGAGGTCCGCGGCTACCAGCGCACCGCACATGCCAACGCGCTGCAAGGGGTCAAAACCGAATTCATCGGCCCCGAGCGGGTGAAGCAACTGGTGCCGATCATCAACATTGATGGCCCGCGCTACCCGGTGCTGGGCGGTCTGTGGCAATCCCGCGGCGGCACCGCCCGCCATGATGCGGTGGCGTGGGGCTATGCGCGCGCCTGCTCCGACATGGGCATGGACGTGATCCAGCAATGCGAGGTGACCGCCATCCGCCGCGACGGCGGCAAGGTCGTGGGCGTCGACACAACCAAGGGCGCCATTGACTGTGACAAGCTCGGCATCGTGGTCGCGGGCCATTCCGGCACCGTGGCCGACATGGCCGGCTTCCGCCTCCCGCTTGAATCCGTGCCGCTGCAGGCGCTGGTCAGCGAACCGATCAAACCCTGCATGGACGTTGTCGTGATGGCCAACACCGTCCACGGCTACATGTCCCAATCCGACAAAGGCGAGATGGTGATCGGCGGCGGCACCGACGGGCACAACAACTATACCCAGCGCGGATCCTTCCATCACATCGAGGAAACCGTGCGCGCGCTCATTGAAACCTTCCCGATGATCTCCCGCCTGAAAATGCTGCGCCAATGGGGCGGCATCGTGGACGTCACCGGCGACCGCTCCCCGATCCTGTCGAAAACGCCGGTGGACGGCGTGTTCATCAACTGCGGCTGGGGCACCGGCGGGTTCAAGGCGATCCCGGGCTCAGGCTGGGCCATGGCCGAACTGATGGCCAAGGGGCACTCACCGTTGACGGACGAATTTGGCCTCAACCGTTTCCGCGAAGGGCGCTTTATCGACGAAAGCGTGGCCGCCGGGGTGGCGCATTGAGTATTCGAATGAAAATTGGTCCCGGTTTGAAAGGCGCGTTCGTCGGGTGTCTTTGGGGCGGATTACTCGCGTTTTGGGGAATTTTGAGTTTTCACGCTCTTTCTGCGGCAGATCCAAGCGACTTCGCTAGGCACGGGGCCTTGCTCGTGGCTTCTGCGGTTTTGCTGTATGGAATTTCGCGCAATACCATATCGCTACTTAACGAATTTTCGGACAGCAGCCTCCGGGACAAAGTCGATGCGATAGCTTCGGGCGCAGACGTAAGAGTTTTGCTTCCAGGTTCTACTGATCAGGAATTGAGCAAAGCCGACGAGGAAGAGATACGCAAAAAAGTCTCGAGTATTTCTGCCAGAATGCCAAAGATAGAGCGCTTACTTCGCTGGATGATCCCGTCTGAAATAGTATTCGTAGTGCTGGGCACACTTCAGTGGGGATATGGCGATCTTTTCCATTGCTGGGCAAATGACCAAGGTTGGCAGAAATGCTACTAGTCCCTTCCGTGCGTCTTTTCGCCTTGCCCGGCCTCGGATCCAAACAGGATCAGGTCACTCACATCCACCTCGCGGCCGCCGCGTTCCTTCAACCGCCGCGCAACGCCGCGGCGTTCGATCACGAACATGATCAGCGCGAACACTGCAATTCCACCAAAGACCAGCACGGCCCCCATTTCCTGGCTCATAATGTCCTCCTGTCAACTTTGGTTGACAGTAACACAGCTGACCGCCCCGGGTCACATAAAATCGCCCCTTCGGCGGGACGCTGCCACGCGCATGGCGCGAAATCGGCTGCCCCACGCCCAACCACACACAGCATGGCCCCGTCCGTTGCCACACACGCCCGACATGCTCTGATGCCGTCATCAACGACGGAGGATATCCCATGTCTGACCACACCAATCTCAGCCGCAGCAGCGGTGGCGGCAGCACCCGCGGTTTTGTCACGGCGCTCGCCGTCATCATCGCCGTTCTCGGCCTGCTCATGCTCATCGGCAGCTTTTCCAGCGACGGCACGACAGATGGTGCGCCCACGCAAAACGCCATCACCCCGCCCACGGCCCCTGTGCCAACCGAATAAACCCAATCCATCCCGATCCAACCTTGGCGGGCGCCCCCTGGCGTCCGCCTTTTTGCGTCTGCACGCCGGAGGTTGCCCATGCTGATGCTCACCTGTCCCTGCTGTGGCGTCACCGCCGAGGAAACCGAATTCACTGGCGGTGGTGAGGCACATATCACCCGGCACGGCCCCGGCTCGTCAGACGACGAGTTCGAAACCTACCTCTTCATGCGCGAAAACCCCAAGGGCGTGCACTTTGAACGCTGGCGCCACGCCTATGGCTGCGGCAAGTGGTTCCACGCCGCCCGCTGCACTGTCACGCTCGAAGTGTTCGGCACCTACAGCGCCCAAACCACGCGCCCGCCCCAGGACATCCTCGACACCATCACCAAAAAACGCCCCGGCTGGACCTGGAGAGATATCGCCTGATGTTTCTTCTGGCCAAAAATACCTCCGCCGGAGGCTCCGACGCCTCGACACGTGACAAGGGCTGATCCCATGAGCACACGACTGGCCACAGGTGGCCGCCTCATCGATCGCTGCACGACGCTGAAATTCCGCTTCAACGGCAAGCTGATGCGCGGATTTGCGGGCGACACGCTCGCCTCCGCGCTGCTGGCCAACGACCAGATGCTGGTGGGCCGGTCGTTCAAATACCACCGCCCGCGCGGCATCGTCGCCAGCGGACCCGAAGAGCCCAACGCCCTCGTCAATCTGGGCGAGGAAGGCACGTTTGAACCCAACCAGCGCGCCACCACGACCGAGCTCTTCCGCGAGTTGCAGGCCACCAGCCAGAACCACTGGCCCATGCTCGAGTTTGACATCGGCGCGCTCAACGCAAAGCTGTCGCGGTTCATGCCCGCTGGGTTCTATTACAAGACCTTCCTCTATCCGCGGCATTTCTGGAAATACCTCTATGAGCCGTTCATTCGGCAGGCCGCCGGTCTGGGCAAGGCTCCCAAGGCACGCGACGCTGACAGCTACGAACACAGCTACGCGTTCTGCGACGTGCTGATCATCGGCGGCGGCATTGCGGGGCTGACCGCGGCGCGTGCAGCGGCACAGACCGGTGCCCGGGTCATGGTGCTGGAACAAACCGCGCATTGGGGCGGGCGCGCGCCCGTCGATGGCGGCACGGTCGATGACACCCCTGTGGATAAGGTCGTGGACAGTCTGATCGCCGAACTCAGCGCCATGGATAATGTAACACTTCTCAACCGCTGCATGGGGGCAGGAGTCTACGACCACGGCTACGTGCTGGGCTACGAACGCCTGCGCGATCACGCGCCCGACGCGCCCGGCCCGCGCCACCGGCTCTGGCGCATCCGCGCGGCCCAGATCGTGACTGCGACAGGCGCCATCGAACGCCCGCTCAGCTTTGCGGGCAATGACATCCCCGGCGTCATGCTCGCGTCTGCCGTGCGCGACTACATCACCAATTTTGCCGTCAGCCCCGGCGACCGCACCGTGGTGGTCACCAACAACGACGACGCCTATCGCACTGCAATCGCAGTGAAAAACACAGGTCTCGACGTCCCCGCCATCATCGACGCCCGCCCCGAAGGCGCGCCCGGACCCCTCGCCACCGAGGCCGAAGCGCAAGGCATCCGCATCCTGCGCGGCAAGGCCATCGCAAAGGTTCACGGCACCCAGCGCGTGACCGGCATCACCCTGTGCGCCCAGGCGGGCGCAGGCGCCCCGCTGGAGGAAATCGCCTGCGACGCTGTCGCCATGTCAGGTGGCTGGTCCCCGGTGGTGCACCTCTGGTCACACTGCGGCGGCAAGCTCACGTGGGACGACACACAGGCCTGCTTCCGCCCCGATGTGGACAAAGCGCCCATTGGCGCCGACGGCATCGCAAACCACCGCCCCGCCGGTGCCGCCAACGGTCACCTGCACATGAGCACCCTCATGGCAGATGCACATACCGCAGGCCAAGCGGCAGCCAAAGCCTCCGGGTTCAAGCCGAAGACAGGCGCAGCCCCGGCAGGGGCCAGCCTTGATGAGGCGCCGTTGATGCCCGTCTGGCGCATGCCCCAAGGGGCAGCACAAGACCTGCGCGCCAAATCCTGGCTCGATTTCCAGAACGACGTAAAGGTCTCGGACGTCGAACTGGCCGCGCAGGAAGGGTTCGAAAGCGTCGAACACGCCAAGCGCTACACCACGCTCGGCATGGCCACCGATCAGGGCAAGCTCAGCAATATCAACGGTCTCGCCATCCTGTCGGACGCGCTGGGCCAGCCGATCCCGCAAACCGGCACCACCACCTTCCGCCCGCCCTACACCCCCATCTCCATGGGCGCCATCGCGGGCGAGGGGCGCGGCGACATCTTCCAGCCTTTGCGCCGCACACCGCTGCACGACTGGCACGACGCAAACGGCGCGCATTGGGAACCCGTGGGCCACTGGCGCCGCCCCTACGCCTACGTCCGAAGCGGCGAGAAACTGCACGACGCCGTCATGCGCGAAACCAAAAACGTGCGCGAGAACCTCGGCCTGCTCGACGCCTCGACCCTGGGCAAGCTGCTGGTCAAAGGCCCCGATGCCGGCCGCTTCCTCGACATGCTCTACACCAACATGATGAGCACACTGAAACCCGGCAAATGTCGCTACGGCCTCATGTGCAACGAAAACGGGTTCCTGATGGACGACGGCGTCGTGGCCCGCATCGACGATGACACCTGGCTCTGCCACACCACCACCGGCGGCGCAGACCACATCCACCAGCACATGGAGGAATGGCTGCAAACCGAATGGTGGGACTGGAAGGTTCACGTGGCCAACCTCACCGAACACTACGCGCAGATCGCCGTGGTCGGCCCCCATGCCCGCGACGTGCTGGAAAAGCTTGGCGGCATGGACGTCTCGGCGGGCAGCCTGGGTTTCATGGATTGGAAAGACGGCACACTCGGCGGCATCGATGTCCGCGCCTACCGCATCTCGTTCTCCGGCGAACTCAGCTACGAAATCGCGGTCAAGGCCAGTCAAGGCCGCGCCCTGTGGGACGCGCTGATCGACGCGGGTCAGGAATTCGGCGTCATGCCCTACGGCACCGAAGCGCTGCACATCCTGCGTGCCGAAAAGGGCTTCATCATGATCGGGGATGAGACCGACGGCACCATCATCCCGCAAGACCTCAACCTCAACTGGGCGATTTCAAAGAAAAAAGAGGATTTCCTCGGCAAACGCGCACAAGAACGCACGCACCTCGCCGACCCCACCCGCTGGAAACTGGTCGGACTTGAAACCGTCGACGGCTCCACGATCCCCGACGGGTCCTACATCCCCGCCGACGGCACCAACGCCAACGGCCAGTCGAACCTGCAAGGCCGCGTGACCTCGACCTACCACTCGCCCAACCTCGGGCGCGGCATCGCCATGGCGCTGGTCGCCGATGGCCCGGCCCGCATGGGCGAAACCCTGATGATCCCCGAACCCAGCGGCGTCACCCGATACGCCAAGATCGTCAGCCCGGTCTTTTACGACCCAGAGGGGGAAAAGCAGAATGTCTGAACCCGTCACAGCGCTCGGCGGCGCGCAGTTCACCGGCACGACAACCGTGACCGAAGCCGCCCTGACCGGCATGATCACCCTGCGCGGCGATCTGTCCGCCGCCAAGCTCAAGAAAGCCGCCAAGGACGCCACCGGCCTGACCCTCCCGTCTCAGGGCCACATCGCGCAAAAGGGCGATGCCGCCATCGCGTGGATGTCCCCGGACGAGGTGCTGCTGCTCTGCCCCTACGACAGGGTAGGGGCCACGGTGGCCGCGATGTCCGAAACGCTGGGCGACAGTTTCGCCATGGTGGTTGATGTGTCCGACGCCCGCGCGATGTTCACCCTGTCCGGCGACGCCACGGCCGTCCTGTCCAAGCTTGCACCTGTCGATGTCTCCGACGCGGCCTTTCCGCCCGGCACTTTCCGCCGCACGCGTCTCGCCCAGGTCGCCGCCGCCTTCTGGCGCGCCGAGGACGACACCTACCACGTCATCTGCTTCCGCTCTGTCGCACAATACGTATTCGACATTCTGAAAAACGCGGCACAGCCCCGCTAAATCAGTTCCAATTCCTGCTCTTTTCCGCTGGTATTTCCCATTTCGCGGAAATACCCTTGCGAGAGTAGTGAATTGGAGCCGTTTATGCGTTTTATTGAACTTTTTTCCTCTCTGGCGTTGTCCGCAACTGCTGCAACAGCCCAAGACATTGTTTGCACTCTCAAAAGCGGCGGCCAAGGCTTTATGTCGCCGGTCATTCTTTTCGGCCTGCCGACCGCAGACCAACAGCCCTTTGTCTTTGAC
>JBCBCR010000091.1:0-12471 GCA_038530495.1 Pseudomonadota bacterium
GGGTGCGGCCCAGATCCACCAGCGTCACCGGTTGAAAGCTCAGGCCCCGCGGCACGCACAGCCAAATCACGACGAGCGCGGGCAGGGCAAGCGCCACCACCACCCAGAAGGCCCATCGCCAGCCAAAGCTGTATGCAACCCACGCGCCGACGGGCACACCCAGCACTTGGGCCAGCGTCAGACCAAAGAAGACCGCCGCCAGCACCCGGGCGCGGCGTTCGGCAGGATAGAGCGCTGCCGCAACGGCGGCGGCCACCGGCGTGAACATGCCCGCGCCGGCGGCAGCAAGGACACGTGCGGCCGCCAGCACCGTCAGTGTCGGCGCGATTGCCGATGTCAAAGCCGCAAGTGCAAAGAGCCCAAGGCCTAGCGCCATCACCCGCCTGCGGCCCATCCGGCCTGTCAGCGACACCAGAAGCGGCGATAAAACGGCGTAAGCGACAGCATACGCGGTCATCAGCGCGCCCGCGGCGCCCGGTGTCACATCAAAGTCCACCGCCGCAGGTTCGATCAGCCCGATGACCACAAACGCTCCCATCCCAACGACGAAATTCGACGCCGACAGGGCAGGGATCAATAAACGGGGTGGAGCCATGAAGTCGTTATCGCTGAAAAACCCGGCGGAGCAATATGCATACAGTAGTATGCTGAAAAAACGACAAAAAACGCACCTTTTGCGACTCTTTTCGCTGGACTCGGCGCGTATCCGACGCCATCTAAGGGCTGTTCACTATCGGAAACTTCCTGGTGATTGAGGGATTGAGCCATGCCACAGCCAAATCGCAAATTTGACCTGACCGTAGAAGACCTTGATCTGATCGAGGCGGCGCTGCGACAGTCCAAAGCCAAGGCATTGAACGACGAAATGGCGGCAAATGCAGCAAACGACAACGTGCGGCGAATCCACGACCTGCTTGGGCGTTTGCACAACCAGAAAACATTCTTTCGTCCGTCCAAGGGTCCGTATGTCAGCGGCTAAGCTGCGTTGACTTCGAGCCGGAACCGCGGCGCGTGCATCATTTTGCGCTGGAACCCGCGCCGCTGGTAAAATGTGCCAGCGGCGTCGTTGTCTGGAGCGGTGCCTAGCGTCAGGTATTGCGCGCCACGCGTGATCGCCTCGACCCGGCAGGCGTCGATCAGCGCCTTGCCGACGCCTGTGCCCCGCACCCGCGCTTTGACGAACAGGTGATGCACCTCGAGGCCCAGTTGCCCTTCATGCAGGCGCACGGTGGGCATGATCGCGGCGTAGCCGACCAGCCCGGCGTCGCCTTCGGCGACCAGCACCTTGAGGCAGGGCATGGGGCCAAACGCCATCATTGTCAGAGCATCTTCGTCAATCAGTGGGACGTCGCTGTGAAACGCGGCAAGGGCAGCGATCATATCAAGCACAGCTCCGGTGTCGCGCGGGGCCATGGGGCGTATCTTCGGGGGCATTTCGGTCTCCTTTGTCTCCCGCGCTTGCCGAGACAAAGAAAAGGCCGCTCGGAGCGCGGCCTTGGGGGTGTCAGGTTGGGATGGACCCGGGCACACCAAAAGCACGCGATATGCGTGTGATGTACCAAAAATATGCGGTGTGCATGTGGGTCATGGCGCGACCATGACGAGAGGCGCGCGCTGCGTCAAGCCTGCGCGCCTCTGCGTTTGCGTTTAGGCGGTAAAAAACGCGACTGCCATCACCACGCAACAGACCCAGCCCGCCGAAAAGATGATCGGGCGCATCGGGAACCCGGCGGTGCCGGAGATGTAGCCCACCGCATGCGCGATCCGGATCAGCAGAAATGCGACGCTGGTCCAAAGTGTCAGTGCGCTGAAGCCATCAACCGCGTTGAGCAACAGCACCAGCACGGCAAAGGGCGCGCCCTGTTCGAGCAGGTTCTGGTGCGCCCGATACGCGCGTTGCACCCATGGTCGCTGTTTCCGGAAATCACCGGGCAGGCGAAATCCGTCGGGCGCATCCGCAGGGATTGACCCTGCGGGTGCCGTGTTGACGCCGATGATGAAGGGTATCCACAACGAGGCGGCAAGCAGCGCAAGGATGCCGAGGATAAGGAGTTCTGTCGGCATCGGCTTAGCCTTCCAGGCTGGGGTCAACAAAGACAGTCGGCTCGCCCGTTTCGAGAAAGCTCTTGAGCGCGGCAAGCGTGCGGACCCAGCCATCCGAAACACCCTCGGCCATGTCGCTGGGCAGGTCATAGTGTTCCAATGTCAGCTTGCAGAAGCCGTCCTGCGGATCGATCAGGTAGACAAAGCGGGACGCCTGCAATGGCACATCCGGCCCAGCCCAGTGCGGTTCAAAGGTGCTGTCGATCCGTGTCTTGGGGGTTTCTTCGGTATGGGTGCAGATCAGCATTAGGCTGCCGTCTTCCATCGAATAGACCAGCGCATTGTCGCGCTTCTCGCAGGCTGCGGCGGCAAAGTTGTACTTGATGGCCTGATCCGGATCGGTCAGCGCATCCCAGAGCGCGTCCTGAGTGCATTTGATGTATGTGCTCATCATGAAATCGGGTTTTGACATGTTTTGTGTCCCTTCGAGACGTGATTTGAGGTCGATCATGCCCCGCGCGGCCGGACGGGCGAGCAGGGGCTCGATCCACCGGTCCATCGCCTGCTGAAGAGGCACAGCGTTGAGGTAGTGGTGCTTGAAACGCCCCACTTTTTTTGTTGTCACCAGCCCCGCTTCTTCCAGCACACCCAGATGCTTCATCACGCCAAACCGCGTCATGTCGAACTGGCCCTGCAGCTCTTGCAGGGTCTGGCCATCCTGCTGGCGCAAACAGTCAAGCAGCGTGCGGCGCGCGGGATCGGCGAGGGCTTTGAAAATCGAATCGTTCATCTGCTTTCATTATATGTGAGTATATTGTCACGTGACAATATGGTAACCTAAAATTTCACGCCGCGTTGCAGTGGACATTTGCCTGTGGGCAGCGATGATCTCCCGGACAGGGAGTGAAGAGCACATGAGCGACCCCAGCTATCTTGACACGCCGCAGGGGCGGCGGCTGGCCTATCGCCTGACCGACGGGGCGGGGCCGTGCGTGGTCTTCCTCGGCGGTCTGAAATCCGACATGGAAGGCACCAAGGCAGTTCACCTCGAAGCGTGGGCGCAAGCGCGCGGGCAGGCCTTCTTGCGCTTTGACTATTCCGGCCACGGCCAAAGCTCGAACACCTTCGAGGAAGGCTGCATCGGTGACTGGGCCGAGGATACCGCGGCCGCGCTCGACGCCCTGACCGATGGCCCGCTTGTGGTTGTGGGCAGTTCCATGGGCGGTTGGCAGGCCCTGTTATTTGCGCGCGCGCACCCGGATCGGATCAAGGGTTTGGTGACGATCGCGGCGGCACCAGACTTCACCGAAGACGGCTACTGGGCGACATTTTCGGATGCGCAAAAGGCAACGCTGGCCCGCGACGGGCAGATCGCCATGCCGTCGGATTACATGGAACCCTATATCATCACGCAACGGCTGATCGAGGACGGGCGCACGCAACTTGTGCTGCGCGATCCCCTGCCGTTGCCGTTCCCGGTGCGCTGTTTGCAAGGCACGGCCGACACCGCGGTGAGCACCGAAACAGCATTGCAGCTGCTTGAACACGCGGACAGTCCTGATCTGCGCCTGACGCTGGTCAAGGACGCGGATCACAGGTTTTCCGACGGCCCCTGCCTGCGCCTGATCGAGGCGGCGATCGAAGACATTCTGGAGACTGATTGATGCGCGCATTTGGAAAATTACTGGGCCGGGGGCTTTTGGTGCTCATCGCTCTCGGGGTGGCAGCGTGGCTCTTCGGGCCCTACGAGCCCTCATCGCAACAGCCCAGCCGCAGCTTCGATCTGGGCGCCGACATTGACGCCTATTTCGCCAGTGTCGAAAGTGGCTTTGACGACATCACGCCCGGCACCGAAAAACGCGTGGTCTGGGCCGGTGCGCCCGGGGAGGCGACCGACTGGGTCCTGCTCTATGTGCACGGGTTTTCGGCAACGTCCGAGGAAATCCGCCCGGTGCCCGATAAGGTCGCCGAAGGCCTTGGGGCCAACCTGATCTACACCCGCCTTGCTGGCCATGGGCGTGGGCCCGATGCCATGGCGGAGCCCACTGCGCAGGACTGGGTCGATGATCTGGCCGAGGCAATGACCGCTGCCCGTGCCGTGGGCGACCGCATCCTGATCATGTCCACCTCGACCGGGGGTACGATCGTGACTGCGCTTGCGCAGAACGATGAGGTGATGGCCGGTGCCGAGGGGCTGATCTTTGTCTCGCCGAACTACGGCCTGAACAATCCCGCTGCGGCCCTGCTTGGTTGGCCGGGCGCGCGCTATTGGTTGCCGCCGCTGGCAGGGGCGCGGCGCAGTTTCGAGCCGCTGAATGACAAGCACGCCACGTTCTGGACCACGGAATATGACAGCGTCGCGGTGATGCCGATGGTGGCGCTGATCGGCACCGTGTCGGACATGGATCACGGCGCGACCGACATCCCCGCTCTGTTCTACTATTCGGACGGCGACCAGGTCGTACGGCCAGACATAACCGCGCAGATTGCCGCTGACTGGGGTGGTCCGACCGCGACTGTGCGCCCCGACCTGGGCGCGGGCGATGATCCCTACAACCACGTGATTGCCGGCGATATCCTTTCGCCGGGACAGACCGATGCCGCCGTTGCCGCGATGCTCGACTGGGCGCGCGCCTTGCCGGACTGAGCCATGCGCACCCCTGCCAGCATGTGGAGCCTCGAGACGTTTGGCCGGGTGCGTCTGTCGCGGCATTTTTTCATGCGCGATTTTCTCTATTCCGAGATAGGGAATTTTCACCGCATCCAGAACCTGCCGGACGATCCCGACCTGGTGATCGAAAACGGACGCGCGCTCTGCACGCACCTGCTTGACCCGCTGGAAGAGACGTTTGGCCGGATCGCCGTACGCTCAGGCTACCGCTCGCGTACGCTCAACGCCTACGGCAACGCGCACAAGCTGAACTGCGCGCGCAATGACAATCCGATTGAATGTCACATCTGGGATTGGGGCCGTGGTGCGCACGCGATTGCAGGCGCGTCGATTGTCGTGCCGTGGTTCGCAGACCAGTACGAGCACGGGCGCGATTGGCGCGATCTGGCCTGGTGGATCCACGATCATCTGCCTTATTCGGCGCTGTGGTTTTTCCCAAAGCTCTGCGCCTTCAACATCGACTGGCGCCCCACGCCCAAGCGGACGATCAGCAGCTACATCGCGCCGCGCGGCATGCTGTTGCGCGCGGGCGCAGAGCCGGATGAACCGTTGGCGCGTCGTCAGGAACGCTATGCCGATTTTCCGCCTGTGCGTGGCATCGCCTATCCCTGATTGAAATCGGGCAGACGGGCGCTGCCGCTCTTGCAGATGAACCGCCCGCGGTCCATGAATACGCGCAGGGTGAGACGGGCGAATACATGACAGTGGCGCGACCAGCAGATCACGAGGGGCGGCATGGCTGAACCCCTTGTTTTCCTTCCAGGATTGATGTGCGATGCGCGGCTTTTTGGGCCGCAAATTGCCGAGATGTCAGCTGACACCGCAGTCACCGTGGCGCCGATCACGCGCGGCGAACGGATCGAAGAGATTGCCAGCGGCTTGTTGGATGAATTACCGGCGCGCTTTGCTTTGGCGGGGCTGAGCATGGGCGGCATCGTCGCGATGGAGCTTTTGCGACGTGCGCCCGACCGGATCACAAGGCTGGCGCTGATGGACACCAATCCTCAGGCTGAAACACCGCAAGTGGCCGCCATGCGCGAGCCGCAGATTGTCAAGGTGCGCGCGGGTCGCCTGGACGACGTGATGCGCGATGAAATGAAACCGAAATACCTCGCTCCCGGGCCTTACCGCGATCAGATTCTCGATCTGGTGCTCGATATGGCACGCAGCCTCGGGCCCGAGGTGTTCATCCGCCAATCCCGCGCGTTGCAACGGCGCCGGGATCAGCAGGCGACGTTGCGAAAATGCAAGGTGCCGACCCTGATCCTGTGTGGCGCACATGATCAGCTGTGCCCGGTCAAGCGGCACACATTCATGGCGGAACTGATCGAGGGCGCGGAACTGCGCGTCATCGAAACCGCCGGTCATCTTCCCACGCTGGAAGCGCCGGACGAAACAACCGCTGCCCTGCGCGCATGGATGGCGCAGCCGCTGATGTTGCGCTGATCCTAACCGGCGAGCGCACGCGCGGCTTTGGCCGCGGCGATGATCTCGTCGGCGATGTCGTTGGCCTCGTCCGGGTCAAAGTCCATCGGGATCTCGGCTCCGCCAGCCTCGACATAAATGCGGACCATGCCCTTGTCCGTAGGGCCGATCTGAAGGTTGGCCTCGATGTCGCGTTCGCTGTTGATACCCATGCGATGCTCCTTGGTGCAGGGGGCCACGACGGCGTCGCGCCCCTGCAATGACGTTTTGGCTCAGGTGCATGATGCCGGGCCCGTTTTCAAGGGTTGCGGCAAAAGTTATGGTTGGTCTGCGCGGCAAAATCGCCAGCGCGACCGTCGTTTTTATGATGCGAGCAAGGGGCGTGGGCCGACGCGCTTGCGTATCGCAGGATCACGACCGCACCTGTGCAATTTCTGCCAAAATCCAACGGATGAAGCCTGTCCAACCCTCTTGCATTCATCGCGCGCTGGGCGTATCTCGCAGTCGAGTGCCGCCTTAGCTCAGTTGGTTAGAGCGCCTGATTGTGGATCAGGAGGTCCCCCGTTCGAGCCGGGGAGGTGGTACCATCCCACACCATCCCCCCAATCGTTGGCTGCGGTGGCACAGCTGCACAGTTTAGCGGCCTTCGATGACGACTTCCTGTCTCAATGCGCCGCTCAGCTGGTCAAAGATCAGGATGCGCGCATCATCTGTCACCACGGCATACCAATCCGTGCCGATTGTCAGTGCCTCAGCCGTGACACCGTCGGGCAGTGTGATCGCATCGGGCAGTACGGGCGGGCGCGCTTGCAAGCGGATGACAAGCAGTGTCACCACCGCTACAACGCCGACGATCATGATGGCGGTCAACGCCGTCACAAGCCGGCGCAGTAACACCAGATTGGCCGGATCAGGAGGGAGCTGCGTGTCGTCCACACGAATATCCTTTGTCATCGGGGCGGCACCACCCGCACGCCTTGATAAGGCGATCGCGCGCGACGTGCCAGAGGGCGCCGCGCTGTCGCGCACGCGTCTGGCACGGCTGATGGCCGATGGCGCCGTGACGGTGGACGGGGCCGTGACAACCGATCCCAAGGCACGGGCAACCGAAGGCGCGCAGGTCGTGGTGACGGTTGCAGCGGCCGAGGAAAGCCACCTTCAGCCCGAAGCGATCCCGCTGAACATCGTCTATGAGGACGACGCGTTGGTTGTGGTCAACAAACCTGCAGGCATGGTGGTTCATCCCGCACCCGGCACCCCGCGCGGCACACTGGTGAACGCGCTGATGGCGCATTGCGGCGACGCGCTTTCTGGTGTGGGCGGTATGAAACGCCCCGGCATTGTGCACCGGATCGACAAGGACACCAGCGGCTTGCTTGTCGTTGCCAAATCAGATGCTGCGCATCAGGGTTTGGCCGCGCAATTTGCAGATCACAGCGTGGAACGCGCCTATCGCGCGCTTGTCTACGGGGTGCCGGATGCAGGTGATCCGCGACTGCGCGGGGTGCGCGGGGTGTCGTTCGAAACCGGCAATGTGCTGAAAATCACGACGCAACTGGCCCGCCACAAGACGGACCGGCAACGTCAGGCGGTGCTGTTCCATGGCGGGCGCCACGCGGTGACGCGCGCGCGTGTGCTGCGCCGGTTCGGCGCGCCCGCCGCGCTGGCCGAGGTCGAATGTCGGCTGGAAACCGGGCGCACACACCAGATTCGCGTGCACATGGCCCATGCCGGCCACAGCTTGGTTGGTGATCCGGTGTATGGCGGGCGGCGCAAATTGGCCAAAGGCACACTGAGTGCCGAAGCCATGGCGGCGGTCGCTGCATTTGATCGCCAAGCATTGC
This sequence comes from Pseudomonadota bacterium, assembly GCA_038530495.1. Lineage (GTDB taxonomy): Bacteria > Pseudomonadota > Alphaproteobacteria > Rhodobacterales > Rhodobacteraceae > Tateyamaria. The sequence goes on from JBCBCR010000091.1 coordinate 7,984, forward strand.
ATGCGGCTGTCCTTGGGTTGGAGCATCCAATCTCCGGCGATGTTTTGCGCTTTGAAGCGGCTCTGCCCGATGACATAGAACTCTTGCTTAAGACTTTGGTTACATAATTTCACATAGACGTCATCTTGTGGGGATGGCCTTAACCTTGCACCAGTCAAGCGCTATCCCCATATGTATGTTAAGCTCATAAACATGTGAGCGCCTCAAGGAGGGACACCATGGCCAATTACGCAAATCTCCCCGCACCCAGCCCCGAGGGTGGGCTGAACCGCTACATGCAGGAAATCCGCAAGTTTCCATTGCTGGAGCCTGAAGAGGAATACATGCTGGCCAAGCGTTGGGTTGAAGAGCAAGATACTGAATCCGCACACAAAATGGTGACCAGCCACCTGCGCCTCGCGGCCAAGATCGCGATGGGCTACCGCGGCTATGGCCTGCCGCAAGCCGAAGTGATTTCGGAGGCCAATGTCGGCCTGATGCAGGCCGTGAAGCGTTTTGATCCCGAAAAAGGCTTTCGACTGGCAACATACGCCATGTGGTGGATCCGAGCGTCGATCCAGGAATATATCCTGCGATCCTGGAGCCTCGTCAAACTGGGCACGACGTCGGCACAGAAAAAGCTGTTTTTCAACCTGCGCAAGGCAAAGGCCAAGATCGGCGCACTGGAAGAAGGCGATTTGCGTCCCGAAAACGTCGCCCAGATTGCCACTGATCTCGGCGTGACCGAAGAAGAGGTCATTTCGATGAACCGCCGCCTGTCGGGCGGCGACGCATCGCTGAACGCCACCGTCGGATCCGAAGGCGAAGGCACGATGCAGTGGCAGGACTGGCTCGAAGATGAAGATGCCGACCAAGCCGCGGATTACGAGGCGCGTGACGAACTGGAAGTGCGCCGCGAGATGTTGGCCGAGGCGCTGAGCGTGCTGAACGATCGTGAAAAGGACATTCTGACCCAGCGGCGGCTGGCGGATCAGCCGGTTACCTTGGAAGATCTGTCAGGCACCTACGGCGTCAGCCGCGAGCGGATTCGTCAGATCGAGGTGCGCGCATTTGAAAAACTGCAAAAGAAGATGCGTGAGATTGCCAAGGCCAAGGGGCTATTGACCGCAAGCTAAAAGATCGCCTGAGCGGGCCGGTGGCAGACCGGTCCTTCGGGGAGGATTATTTGAAACAGAGAAGGGGCGCGCAGTGCGTCCCTTCTGTTTTGTGGGCTAGGGCAGGCGGGCGCGCAGGACGCGGACCATGTTGCCGCCCATGACCTTGGCGATTGTGTCGTCGTCGAGACCGTGTTCGCGCAAGGCGTGGGTCACTGCCGCGAGTTTTGAGGTATCAAAGGCCGTTGTGACCGACCCGTCAAAATCCGACCCAAGCGAGACATGATCCGCCCCGACGGTGTCGATTGCGGCGGCGATCATATCTGCAATGGCAGTCGGGGTTGCATCCTTGCAGATCACATCGCGCCAATAGCCCATGCCGATGACCCCGCCAGTGGCAGCAACGGCGCGCATCAGGTCATCCTCGAAATTGCGGGTGACGGGGCAAAACCCATGCAGGCCGGTGTGGCTGACCACAACGGGCATGTCCGTCATCGCCAACACATCGCGGGCAACTGCAGGGCTGGAATGCGCAAGATCAAGGATCATGCCGCGGGCTTCGACTTCGCGCACGACATCGCGGCCAAACGCGGTAAGGCCCATGTCACGTGAGCCGTGCAAAGAGCCGCCCAGTTCATTGTCGAAAAAGTGGTGCAGGCCGACCAAACGGTGACCTGCTGCCTCGATCCGGTCGAGATTAGCGATGTCGCCTTCGAGCGCGTGTGCCCCTTCGATGCCGAGCAGGCCGCCAACCGTTTTTTGGCCTGCGGCACGGGCGGTCAGATGCGCGTCAAGGTCCGCGCGCGACGTGATGATGGTTAGGCGGTCGGGAATACGGTCGGCCACACGGTGCAGCCTTTCGGCCTGGTAAATCGCCCGTTCAACGAGCGACGTCCACGTGCGCGGCGGCCAAAGCTGGCCAATGGCAAGGGGCGTAATGTTGTCAAAGGCTTCGGCGCTGTTGGCCTCGTAATTCTGGCCTGCAGGCGATTTTGTCACTGCGGTGAACACCTGCAGCGCCACGCCACCTTCGATCAGACGGGGCACATCGACGTGACCGCGGTCGCCGCGTTTCGAGATGTCGCGCTGCCACAGCAGGCTGTCGGCGTGCCAATCGCCCACCACGAGGGTGTCATGCAGCGCCTGCGCTTCGGGCGAGACCGGGAGCGGGCCAAGATCGGCAACGACATTGCGCGAGCGTTCGACATATCCGGGAGCGATGGCAAGAAAGGCCACGACGCCCACGATCACGAGCATCGCTAATCCAAGAAACAATCGTTTGATCACGCGCATGCCGATCTCCTTTTTCACCAGCCTAGGGCACCTGTTGACCGTCTGGCCAGCCCGACGCAGGGGAAGGCGATTGCTGAACAAACATGGCAAAGCTGGAGCGGGCGATGTATCCTCGCACTATCTCCGCGCAAAGGGCCGGGCATGAGCATGTTCAAACACCTGTTGGTCACCTTCGTTCCGCTGCTGCTGTTTGCAGGCGGTGTGCGGGCCGATACCATGCTCACCTTTTGCTATGATCCGTATCCGCCTTACACTCTGGGAACGGGGGATACACCCGACGGCGGGATTGCCGTCGAGATGTTGGATGCGGTGACCTCTCGGATCGATGGGGTGAGCGCCGAGGTTATTCTTTTGCCTTGGAAACGCTGCCAGGAGGCGGCGCGTGCCGGGCGCGTCGACGGCATCTTGCCGCTGTCCAAAAGCGATGAGCGGGCCGAGTATCTGGTCTTTTCCGACGGGGTGTTTCGCGAGGTCGCCCGATTCTGGTACCTGCCGGCGCGAAATCCCGATGGGCTTTTGTGGTCAGGGGATTTCAGCAAAGTCGCATCCTTGCGGCTGGCCATGCTCAATGGCGGCCACATCGACGATGAAATGCAGGACGCCTTTTCGCAGGTGCAACCGATTGAACGGGCCGACGATGTGCGCGGGCTTTTTTCCATGCTGAAATTCGGCCGCGTGGACTTGGTCGCCTTTGACGGGCTGGTGGGGGCGTATCACGTGAAAGAATTCGGCTGGGCCGAGGAAATCCGCCCGCTTGACCCGCCGATTTCGTCCCAACGCTCTCACTTTGCCTTGTCCAAGGCCAGCGGCGCAGACAAGCATCTGGACGCGTTCAACGCAGCCCTCGGCGCGCTGCGCGCCGAAGGCGAAATCGAGGCGATCTATTCCGGGCGCTAGGCCCTAGTCCTCCATTGCCTCAAGCTCGTCGATGAAGCCCGAGATCATGCTGAGCCCCTTGTCCCAGAACGCCGGATCCGATGCGTCAAGACCGAAGGGCGCCAACAGCTCCTTGTGGTGCTTTGACCCGCCCGCGCGCAGCATGTCGAAATACTTGTCCTCGAACCCGGGCGCGCCTTCGGCATATACTGAATACAGCGCGTTCACGAGGCCGTCGCCGAAGGCATAGGCGTAGACGTAGAAGGGCGAATGCACAAAGTGCGGGATGTAGGCCCAAAAGGTCTCGTACCCGTCCATGAAATCAAAAGCAGGTCCAAGGCTTTCGCCCTGCACGCTCATCCATAGGGCACCGATGTCTTCGGGTGTCAGTTCGCCGCCACGGCGGGCGTCGTGCAGCTTGCATTCGAAATCATAGAACGCGATCTGGCGCACGACCGTGTTGATCATGTCCTCGACCTTGCCTGCGAGCAAAACTTTGCGTTCGGCCTGCGTGGCAGCACCATCAAGCATCTTGCGGAATGTCAGCATCTCGCCGAACACGCTGGCGGTTTCGGCAAGGGTCAGCGGGGTCGAGCTGAGCATTTCGCCTTGGCCCGCGGCCAGAACCTGGTGCACGCCATGGCCCAGTTCGTGCGCCAGTGTCATGACATCGCGCGGTTTGCCGAGATAATTCAGCATGACATAGGGGTGCACGTTCGTGACCGTTGGATGCGCAAAGGCCCCGGGCGCTTTGCCCGCCTTCACGCCCGCATCGATCCATCCCTTGTCAAAGAACGGTTCGGCCAGATCGCCCATGCGTGGATCAAACGCCGAGTAGGCGTTCATCACCGTGGCGCGTGCCGTTGTCCAATCGACCAGCTTGGGGTCTTCCATCGGCAGCGGCGCGTTGCGGTCCCAGACCTGCATGCGGTCCAGACCCAGCCACTTGCGCTTCAACTCGTAGTATCGGTGGCTCAGCTTTGGATAGGCGTTTACAACCGCGTTGCGCAGCGCCTCAACCACTTCGGGTTCGACCTGATTGCTCAGATGCCGGCCGGTTTGCGCCGTGGGCATGCCGCGCCACCGGTCAAGGATTTCCTTTTCCTTGGCTTGCGTATTGTGCACGCGGGCGAAGGTCTTCATGTTGCTTTGGAACACCTCGGCCAGCACCTTCGCTGCACCTTCGCGTTTCGCGCGTTCGGGGTCGGTGAGCAGGTTAAGCGTG
>JBCBCR010000092.1:0-12449 GCA_038530495.1 Pseudomonadota bacterium
GGTCGCCAGAAAAGCGTTGGCGGCTAATTTTATCATCTCTGCGCTTTCCATATCGGATGTGACGATGGGGAAATCGCGCAGGAAAAGGTGTCGGTAGATTTCGGCCATAACCTCGGCGGCGCGGTCGGATTGAACCCCCACGACCACGCGGTCGGGTTTCATGAAATCGTCGATCGCGGCCCCTTCGCGCAGGAATTCCGGGTTCGAGGCGACGTCGAACTCCAGATCGGGGGCAGCCTTGCGCACCACCTCTTCGACCTTGCGGTTGGTGCCCACGGGCACCGTCGATTTCGTCACGATCACCGCGTAATGATCCAGCGTCTTTGCCACCTCTTCGGCGGCGGCGAAGACATAGGTGAGGTCCGCATGGCCATCGCCGCGCCGGGTGGGCGTGCCCACGGCGATGAACACCGCCTCGGCGCCGGCACAGGCCTGGGCCAGATCGAGCGTGAAGGACAGCCGCCCCGCGGCCACGTTCTTGGCCATCAGCACATCAAGGCCCGGCTCGTAGATCGGGATCTCACCCGCTTCCAGCATCTCGATCTTGCGCGGGTCCTTGTCCACGCAGACGACGTCATGGCCGAAATCGGAAAAACACACCCCCGAAACAAGCCCGACATAGCCTGTCCCAATCACCGCGATCTTCATGCTCTGCTCCTTGTTGGGTCTTGTTCCAGCACCCTTGCCTCACAGTCTATAGACTGCCGCCCGCTACCCTTCCAGCGACACCGGAAGATCAAGCCCATGCGCCTTGAGAAGGGCCGCGCGGCGGGCCGCCTTGTGGTCTTCGGCCACCATCTCGGCACACATCTCGCGGGCCGTGATCTCGGGCGTCCAGCCCAGCTTGGTCTTGGCCTTGGTGGGATCGCCCAGCAGCGTCTCAACCTCGGCGGGGCGGAAATAGCGGGGGTCGATGCGCATCACCACATCCCCCACCTTCAGCGCGGGCGCCATGTCGCTGGTCACGGCCGTCACCGTGGCCACCTCGTCCAGACCTTCACCCGTGAACGCCAGCGATACACCCAGCTCGGCCGCCGACCAGGTGATGAAATCGCGCACCGAATGCTGGACGCCCGTGGCGATCACAAAATCCTCGGGCGCGTCCTGCTGCAACATCAGCCACTGCATCGCCACGTAATCGCGGGCATGGCCCCAGTCACGCAGGGCGTCGATATTGCCCATGTACAGACACCGTTCCAGCCCAAGGGCGATATTGGCCAGCCCCCGGGTGATCTTGCGCGTCACAAAGGTTTCGCCGCGCCGCGGGCTCTCGTGATTGAACAGGATCCCATTGCAGGCATAGATCCCGTAGGCCTCGCGGTAGTTCACGGTGATCCAGTAGGCATACATCTTGGCCACCGCGTAAGGCGATCGCGGGTGGAACGGCGTCGTCTCGCGCTGGGGCGTCTCCTGCACCAGACCGTAAAGCTCCGACGTCGAGGCCTGATAGAAGCGTGTCTTCTCCTCCAGCCCCAGAAAGCGGATCGCCTCGAGCAGGCGCAGCGTCCCGATCGCGTCCACATCGGCGGTGTATTCAGGCGCCTCAAAACTCACCGCCACATGGCTCTGCGCGCCCAGATTATAGATCTCGTCGGGTTCGATATCCCGGATCAGACGCGTCAGGTTCGAGGTGTCCGTCAGATCCCCGTAATGCAGCCGCAGGCGCGCATTGTCGGTCTGGGGATCCTCGTAGATGTGATCCACACGCTGCGTGTTGAACAGCGAGGCGCGGCGCTTGATCCCGTGGACCTCGTATCCCTTCTCCAGAAGGAATTCGGCCAAATAGGACCCGTCCTGCCCGGTGATCCCGGTGATCAGTGCTTTCTTCATGTCACAAGACCCTTTTGGTCAGCCCCGCCCCAACTGGAGCGAGAGCTTGCGCAACGTGACCGAACGAGACCGAAAGAGACCTGGGTCCCCGACCCCGCGATCAGTTCGACGCCGCACGCACCCCGGTGTTGATCAAGGCGGGCGTGATCTGGTTGACCACACGGTTCCAGCGCGTCACCGGCTGCTCGGACATGAAGACCACGTCATTGGGCCGCATCTCGAACCGGGTGGCGACCAGCAGGCTCGCGGCATTGCGCGCATCCAGCTGCCAGGCATCCATCGCCCCGAATTCACGCGGGTCGGGCGATCCGCGCAGAACGTAGATCTGGCGCGGGTTGGCCGTGCGGTTGTCAAAGCCGCCTTCGCCAAAGAGCACATCCGCCAGCGTCGCCTGACGCCCAAAGGGCAGCGCCACACGGCCCTGACTGGCCACCTCGCCCACCAGATAGACATAATCGCGATCGACCGCGTCCAGATTGACCTGCGCCTGGAAATTCGCGCGCGCCTCGTTCAGGGCGGCGCGGCGCAGGTTCACTTCGGCCTGCAATTCATTGAGCGCCTGCACCCGGGCCTGTTGCCGGAACTGCGCCAGACGGATCTGTTCCTCGAAATAGGCCTGGGCCTGGCTGAGTTCGTATTCGGTATCGACAAAGACGCTGTCGCCATCGGTCAGCTGAATGCGCGGCACGGCCCCCGAATAGAGATCGCGCACCGGCACCTGATAAAGCGTGCCGTCGCGGTAGATGCGGATGGTCGTGAAATCCAGATCCTCGGCCCGTACGCCGCCTGCCTGGGCAATCGCCTCCTGCAGGTAAAGCGGGGTCAGCGTGATCGGCGCCACGCCGGGATTGCCCACCGCGCCGCCGATGGCCACGCGCTTGGAATTGAACTCGGCCACTTCAAGGCTGAAGGACGGGTCGATCTGGGCAGCGATCAGGCGCTGGAACAGTTCCGATTCCGCCTCTTCCAGGGTCATGCCGGCAACCGCAATCCGCCCCACATCGGGGATGGCGATCGCGCCGTCATCCTGCACGGTGTAGCCCTGACGCCGGTTCTGCGCGGCCAGAAGGCCCGACAGCTCCTCGACCGTGGATCCCGCCTGCGGCGTGGCCAGAAGCAGCACATCCCCCACCCCGATCTCATAGGGGCCGGGCTGCACCACGGGCGGCAGACGCCGCTCCAGCGTGCCGGGACGCGCCTCAAGGTCGGTAGGTGCCGGTGGCACCACCCCTGCCCCGCGCACACCGCCGCCACCGGTGCCCGCCGTGGCAAAGAACACCGACGGCAATTGCTTGGGACGATAGGTCGATTGGTTGGCGATCAGCGTGTTTTCCGGCGTCATCGCCAGCACGCGCACCTTCGAGGAACCGTCCGTTCCCGGGGTGACTTTCGGAGAGTAATAGACGGCACCGCAGCCCGAGAGGGCCAGCATGACGACCCCTGCCCAAAGAACCCGCATATGTGCCTCCCGCCTAAGGTTGCAGCACCTTTTCCAGAATGGCCTTGGGTTTTCAAGGGCGCAGTCCCCTGACGGGACCGCTTGGCGGTTGGGTGTTTCGCAACCGGCACACTTGCGCGCATGCCATGCGGGATCAGCCCGACAGATCAGGCCAACTCAAATCAAGATCGGGTCCCGCACCACGGGGGCGGCAGGACCCAACCAATCCCGAGCAATCCCGGCCGATATCTTTAGTCGGTCCCGGACGTGCCCGAGGTATCGCCATCGACCAGCGTGATCACACCGCCGACAAGCACGACTGCACCCGCCGCGATCAGACCAGCCGCAACCGTGGTCGACACACCCAGAGCCGCCGATACCGAGGCAGCCGTCAGGCCCGCAGCGCCACCGCCGGCAGCACCTGCCGCTGCACCGGTCACAACCTGTGCCGAGGCAACACTGCCCATCGTCAAAGTCATAATTGCAGCAACTGAAATAAGACGTTTCATAGGACAAACTCCAAAACAGATCCTGCCGCATCATAGCAGGATCGCCGCTCTGCAGCAATTCGAACGCGCCGATTGCATCCACCCGCGCCGTATCCCGCAGGGCATAGGCGATACCCTGCTGGATAAGGCGCGCCCTGTTCCGGCAACCTGCCCATTCCTTGGGCATTTTTCGGTCGCGACGGCCCCCACCGAAGTCTCAGAAGACAGGCAGGAGTGTGGGCAGGAGAGCAGGCGGGATCCGTCTTTGGCCCACCAAAACATAATCGCCACAGCACAAACGCAGAGCACAGAATCAGGCCCAATTGGGAACGGGGCCTATTGCGCCACCACTTCCAGCGTCACGCGCCCGTTTTCCGGCGACACCCACTGGGTCGATCCCCGCAAGAGGCCCGTGACCGGGTCCAGCCAATAGAGATTGGTGAACTCCCGCCCGTCCCCGCCGGTACAGGTTTCGCGCAATTCGCGCAGCCGCGGCGTGGCGTTCAGCAATCGACGCGGCGCAACCCCGGCATCGGTGACATCGCAGATATAGGCCATGCGCAGGACCGTGTTTTGCGCATCCAGAAACTCCTGCACCCGCAACAGGTCAGTTCCCTGACGACGCCCCTGCCCCAGAAACCGGGTTATCGGGGCGGTATCGGCGGTCATCAGATCGCGGCCCAGCCCGCGGGTGGCCTGCAGCATTCCTTCGGAATCAAAGGACAGGCTTTCCCCGGAATCGCTGAGCCATGTCAGGACATCGCCATTCTGGACGATGGGCTGAAACAGCGCCCAGCCCACCCGATCCTCGTATTGCATCAGCAAGAGCGGGGTCGTGGCGCGGGCCAGAACCTCGGGCGTCAGGATATCCTGCGGCGCGGGCAGCTCTGCTTCGCGGCGAAACGGGTTCACGCTGGCCACCAGCGCGCGCAGGCCCGGGCGCGTGGGTGCGGCCTGTGTGGGGGCCTGTGCGGGTGGCTGTGCGATGGCCGGGGCCGAGGAATAGGAATAGATCGGACCGCAGCCCGCCAGCAGCGCCAGCACAAGACCCGCCATCAGGGTGGCCCAGCCCGGACGGCCTGTCCGGCGACCCCCGACAGATGTTCGCAAGGTGGAAGGCATGGAGGAAAGACCGGCGCGCATGCTCATCTCCAGAACCGCCCCCAGCTGTCTTGCAGGGCCGGGTTCGTGTCGTCCTGTATCATCTCGTAGAGCCTGTCGGACACGCTGACCCGCGCGCCGCCATCCCGCAGCACCGGCCGGATCACCGAGGTCGCATCGCTGACCGAAGGCTGGCCCACGAACCACGATGGCGGGATCGTCACGAACACACCCTTGTCAAAGGACCCTTCGCCGAACTCCTCGGAACTCACATCCGTGAACGTGGCAAAGGCCCCGACCTCCCAGCCATTGTTGAACCGGCGCGAGAAGGTGACCGTGCTGCCCCAGTCCTCGGCCAGGTACCGCCCCACATCGAGCTGGGCACGGTAGCCGCCGTCAAAGGCGTAATAGGCCGATACATGCCCGGTCAGGGCATCGTTATCAAAGACCCCCTCGCCCAGACCAAACAGCGATCCGGGCGCGCGCTGGTGGACCGCGTTCAACTCCACCCCCATGGCCAGCCGCGACGAGGGCGGCTTCCACAGCACCTCGCCCGAGAGACCGGCATAGGCCAGTTCCAGATACCCCGCCGTCACCCGGCCATAGAGGTTGGTGCCCGGGCGGAAGTAATGCGCAAAGGTCAGCCGTTCGAGCTTGGGGTCATTGCCACGGGTAAAGTCATCCTGTTCCGAGCGCACGAAGGGCAGCACCGAATTGGACGGACGGTTCGTGTTGTCGCGGTTGCCATAGATCGGCTGACGCAGGGAGGCGTCCAGCACCCAGCCGGGCCGCGGCTCCCACCGGGCGCGGGCGCGCACGCCGATGTCGAACAGGATCGGCTCGTTGGGATCAAACAGCGAATTGTCCAGATAGGGCGTCAGGCCAAAGGTCAGCTTGGGCGCGGCGAGCGACTGTCGCGCATTGGGCTGGTTGCCCGCATCCGTGATCTCGGTGCGCGCATAGGACCGCCAGGCATTGTCCGGCGCGAATTCCAGCTCCTCGAGGTCGCTGCGCGCAAGGCTGAACCGGGTCGTGGCCATGCCCTGCTGCACCAGCGTGATCTCGAAGGTCTCGACCGAGGCGGGCACGACCGCCGTCATGATCCGCGCCGCCCGGCCCACGGCCTGGGCCGCCCGGCCAAAACGCGGGTTGCGCAGCGAAACCGACACCTTTGTGGCGGTGAACTCCACCGTCTCCAGCACCAGCCCTTCGGTCGCCAGCGCCGCCGTCAGCGTCTGTTCAAGTGCGGGTTGCGCGGCGGGTTGCGCGGCCCATGCGGTCGACCACGCCTGCGGCGCGCGTTGCGGATCGGGGCGCGGGCGCACGGGTTGCGGGGCGCGTTCGACCCCGTTGGCCGTGGGCGGCACCTTGGGGTTCAGCTTGAAGGTCGCGACCGCGCCGATCTCGGTGCCATAGAGCGAATAGGCGCTCAGCGTGACCACGTCGTTGACGTCGTAGCTCGCCCCGAAATTGACCGAACTCTTGCGCTCGAACACGCCCCGGCGGGTTTCCGCCTCATAGGCATCCGAGGAATATTCCGCGACAAAGGTCAGCCGATCCGTGGCGTCCCAGATCACCCCGCCAAAGACCGCCGCATCCCCGTGAAAGAGACTATCGAGGCGGAATTCGCCCGTTTGCGTGCCCGAGAAGGCGGTGATGGGCCGGGTCTCGAACGAGGAATCGAGAATGCCCAGCGGGTTGGTAAATCCGTTCTGGCTCGCCAGCCGCCCCCAGCCCAGGCCCAGGCTCACATTCACGCGGCGGTGCACCTGTTTGGACGCGACGATGTATTCGCTGGCAAAGAATTCGGTGCCCCCGAAATCCCGCAGACCCACGCTGATGGCGGGGCGGAACCGGGTTTCGTCGGCCAGCCGGTAGATCAGGTCAAAGCTGCGGTCATAGTAATCGCGTTCGGGATCGAACAGCGTGTCGATGCTGCTCCAGCGGAACACGCCCGTCAGGCGCGGGCTGACCTGAAAGGCCAGGGACGCCCGGGTGATCCCGCCGAAATGCCCCACGCTCAACGTCAGATCACCGTCGGGCATCGCATAGGCCGATGGCATGTCGACCATGCCGGGGGTGCCGTTGAAGGACAGGTGCGGGCGCGCGTCGATGCCTTCCCGTTCGGCCAGCGTCTGCGCGGAGGCCGTGGTCGCAATCCCGAACGCCGTTGCGCAGACCAACGCGAACAGGCGCCCAAGCATCGGACCGCACCCTCCCAGAGAAAGGAGCCCCCGCAACCGGATCAGGACAGTGTTTCGAACCGCGCCCATATCTTTACCTTGTCTCGCTCTCTTCCGCGGTACGCAGCTTAGACGTGTGATGCAACAGCGGCCCCCCGGTGGCCCCGAAATTGGCGGAGGATCGTGGCGTTGCTGCACCCCGATCCCCACCCCACCGCCAAGGCGCGCATGGTGCGGGCCAATTGGGGGACTTCCCTGATCCTTTTCTCACTGGCTGAATGGGGCGGCGCTGATTAATTGGAAGGGTATGAAGATCCTTCAGAAGATTTTGTCCTCGGGCTCATCCCAAGGCGGACGCGCCACCCGACCCCCGGGACCTGCGGCATCCACCCCCTTCCCGCAGCCCGCGCCCGAGGTGCCGCTCTGCGTGATCGGCGACGTCCATGGCCGCAGCGATTTGCTGGGCCAGCTCGGCGCACAGCTGGAGCAGGCTTGGGACCTCAGCGCGCAGGGCTATCAGATCGTCTTCGTGGGCGACTATATCGACCGCGGGGATGACAGCCGCAGGGTTCTGGAATGGCTGTTCGAGGCCTGCCAGCAAGGGCAAGGCGTGGACCGGCCGGTGACGCTCATGGGCAACCACGAGGAGATGCTGCTCGATTTTCTGGATGCCCCGCGTTCGGCCGGGCGGCGCTGGCTGCAATATGGCGGCCTGCAGACGCTGGCGAGCTTTGGCGTGGGTGGGATCACCCAGACCGCCCGGGGGGACGCGCTCGCGGAGGCCGCCGCGTCCTTGAGCGCGGCGATGCCCGAGGGGATGGAAGACTGGCTGCGCGCGATGCCCCGGCAGTGGTCAACGGGCAATGTGCATGTGGTCCACGCCGCCGCCGACCCGCGTCTGCCCATGACGGCCCAACCGCCCGAGGTGTTGATCTGGGGCCTGTCGGACTTTGCCACCCATCCCCGCGGGGATGGGCAATGGGTGGTCCATGGCCACACCATCACGCAAACCCCCGGCCCCGATGCTCAGGGCCGCATCCCCATCGACACGGGCGCTTATTATTCGGGGCAGCTGACGGCGGTCGGGATCACGCCGGACGGCACGATCTCCCTGCTGTCGACCTGAGCCTCTAACCCTTCTGGGCCAGCCAAGCCTCCAGCGCGGTTTTGAACGCATCGGTCACCCCGGGACCCTTCAGCACCAGACCCGCCTTGGTTTCGCGCAGCGTGATCTCTCCCCAGACAGGGGCATTCTTTGCGGGCGCGGCTTTCGCAGGTTTGCGCGGCGCAGATGCGGGGGCTGCCAGCGCGCCGCGCAGGGCGTTCTGTTCATGATCGGCATCCGGCGCAGGCGTGGCAAGCACCGCCTGCAAATCCTCCCCCTGCCCCGCCTCGAGCGCCTTGGCCAATTGCAGGCCCAGACGTTCGCCGATCTCAGTGGGGAAGCGCAGGTGATCATCCAGCGCCTCGACCACCGTGATGAACGACCCGATCTTGGAACGTTTCGCGCGCGAAACATTTGCGAATAGCCCCTGAAGCGCCGCCTTGCGTGTGGGATAGATTCCGGCCTCCTCGGCGCGCAGGACGATGCGCGCGCGTTCGTAATAGGACAGGCCCACCCGGATCTCGTTTTCCTCGACCATGGCGACATAGGCCTCAGCCTCGGTTCCCGGGGCGATGATCCGGGCCAGAACAGTCTCTGTTCCGCCCGCATTCGCCAAGTCGCGCAGGGCGTGCAGACGCCGCCAGCCGGACACAAGGCCATAGCGCTCCCCACCCAGATCCACCACCTCGATCGGGGTCTGCTGGCCCCGGCGGCGCAGGCTGTCGACGAGGGCGGCCATCTCGGTGGGGTCAGCCCCCATGCGATCGCGGATCAGGTGATCGGCCACCACGCGATCCAGCGGGATCTTCTGGACAAGCCGGCCCTCATCGCGCGCGGATTCCAGAACGGCAGCCATGCGCGCGACCGCATCCATCGCCGCGACCTCCCCCGCGACCGAGGCGATGGGCGGTTTGGAAACAGCGCTTTTGGTTTCCGGTGCCGCTTGCGGGGTGGAGAAGGCCTCTGCCGGACCCAGACGTTTGCGTTTGGCCATCAGTGCCTCCCGTCATTGGATGTTTCGCGCGCGAAACGCGCGACTAAAAACCCTGGCGCGAAACATTTGCCGAAATGCTTACCCATGCGTGACCTCACCGGTCGCTGCCGCCTTTTCGTCGCGCCGCCACGTGCCGTAGAGCAGCCGCTTGAACGCGGCATAGGTGGCGTCAAAGGTCTCGCGCCCCCGTGCATAGGTCTCGCGGTTGAAATCCCGGTAATCGGCCTCGTAAATGCCCGCCACCTGCTCCCCCGCCTGCCCGATCAATGCGGTGACCTCCTGCCGCTGAGGGCTGAGCGTGCGGCCCAGATAGGCCTGCATGAGGGCGGCCAGTTCCGCCTGCTGGGCCCCGTCATAGCGCGTGATGACGGCCTGAACTGCGTCCCATTCAAACGCCAACTCCTCGGTGCCCAAGGCGCGCGCGGCCATGTTTTCGCTGTCCTCGATGCTCGAGAAGGTCGATTGAAGCATGTCGAAAAACCGGCCCGTGGAGTCAAACTCCAGAAACGACGCGCCAAGCGGCACCAGCAGGATGTCCGCCGCCGCCAGCCCGTTGATCGTGAGATAGCCCAGGGCCGGGGGCGTATCGAGGAAGACGATGTCGTAGTCGTCCAGCACCCCGTCCGCGTCGAGCCGGTCGGTGAGCGAATCCCAGAGCTTCCAGCCGCGCCCGTTCATACGCCAAACAGGGATCTGGAATTCCGCCCAATACAAATTCAGCTGCGCGCCGATCAGATCGATATTGGGCCAATGGGTGCTCTGGATCAGATCGCCCGCGCTGATCTTCATGGCCTCGGCCAACGTGTCATCAAGCGGCTGTGGCGCCTCGCCCCGGGCCACGCGGGCGGCATTTTCAGATTGCAGGTGGGCGCCGTAATGGCGCGCCAGCAGGGGAAAGACCGTCTGCCATTCATCGGCCGGTGCACCGCCGAAGATCGAGGTCATGGAGCCCTGGGAATCCAGATCGATCACCAGCACCTTGTAACCATCAAGCGCCGCCGACATCGCCAGATGCGCCGCGGTCGAGGTTTTGCCCACCCCGCCTTTGAAGTTCGCGACTGCGCAGATTTTTGCAGGCAGACCCTTGGGCCGGTAGGGGAGGTATTCCTTGGTCTTGGATCCTTGGGAGCCGAAGAAGGCGCGCAGGCGCAGGACCTCGTCCAGGGTGAACCACTTGGCGCCGCCTTCGGTCTCGGACCGGCCTTGGGGCAGGTCGGGGTTCTGTTTCAGGACCCGGCGGAAATGCGGGGTCGCCACGGGGATCAGGTATTTCGTGATCTCCCAAGTGGAAAACAGGCGCAGCGATTTCGCCCCCGTTTCATCCAGCCCCCGGCCCACCAGATCGGCGCGCCCTTGGGCGCAGGCCTCGGCCACGCGGGCGAAATCAGCGGTGCCCACAGGCGGGGGCAGGGCGGTGTCCGACCCGTCGGGATCGATGTTGAAATAGGGGGGCAGGCGGTCCAGCATGGCGCGTATCTCTCGGGTGACCTCGGGAAATGGGCGTCTGATGTGCGCCCTTTTCCCCAAGATACCCAAAAACACCGCACATGGCCAAGAAAAGAAGACGCCTCAAAGGGTGCTTTACCTTTTCTAAGCAATTCCAATGGGTTGCCAATGGATTGAATGGGTCCGCAGGACCCTTTTGCCGGGTCTCCGAAGGTGAGGGGCCCAGGGCAAAGAAAAAAAGATCAGTGTTATATATGAGTTATTATATGTGTTAAGGCGTACCGCCCTTTTAGTATCCATTTGATCTAAAAGAAAAAAATGGGTGATTTCGGGGTAAGGGTGACTCTGAAACCACGCACACGCGACTCTGATACCCCGACGCCCCGACTCCGAACCCCCGAGAGATTGGGCGAGATCGGCCTAGGCGCGGTCTGTGGATAACTCTAGGGTGGTGTCAGTGAAACCACGAAGAATCGGGGCGGTCCGCAAAGAGGCCGAAAACCGGTCTCGACAGGTAGTTTGATCGGCAGTGAGCGTGGCGAACCCCAATGGGTAGCAGGACGGGCGATATCACCTTGGGTGGCGGGCTGGGACCCGACCGATACCCGCAACGGGATTTCTTCCTGTGCGATATCTTTGACGCCATCCCCAAGGATGATCTGGCCACGATGGAGCATCCGGTCTTTTCGCTCTCGACCCGGCCCGACCGGCGCATCCTGAGCTACGAACACAATGGCACCCGGATCGAGGTGACGCCATCGGTCAAAGGTCTGGCCACGATCCACGACAAGGACATCCTGATTTTTTGCATCAGCCAGTTGATGGCGGGGATCAATGCGGGGCGCGCGGTGTCGCGCACGCTGACGCTCAAGGCCCATGACCTGCTTCTGGCCACGAACCGCGAGACCAGCGGCGATGCCTATAGGCGCCTGCGCGAGGCCTTCGAGAGGCTCGCAGGCACGCGCATCACCACCAACATCGAAACCGGTGCACACGAGGTCACGACGGGCTTTGGCCTGATTGAGTCCTGGGAGATCGTGCGCAAGTCCAAAGGCGGGCGCATGGTCAGTGTGGCCGTCACGATCAGTGAATGGCTCTATCGCGCGGTCCTGTCGAAATCGGTGCTGACGCTGTCGCGCGATTACTTCCGGCTCAGGAAACCGCTGGAGCGGCGCATCTACGAGATCGCGCGCAAGCATTGCGGCCGCCAGGACGGCTGGCGGGTGTCGGTCGATCTGCTGCTCAAGAAATCCGGCTCGGCCTCGCCCCGGCGCGTGTTCCGCGCGATGCTGCGCGAGATGATCGCGTCAGACCATCTGCCGGACTACACCATGTCCGAGGAGCCCGGCGACATCATCGCCTTTGCCCCGCGCTATGCGGTGACCGAGCCTGCCATGGCGTCTGGTTCGGGCGCTGTCCGGGGCGCTGTCCGGGGCGCGCCCAGCCTCGATCCCGATGTGCTGGATCAGGCGCGGGGGCTGTTCCCCGGGTCGGATGTCTATGCGCTCGAGGCGGAGTGGCGCAGCTTCTGGGTGGCGTCAGGCCAGCCCCGGCTGCGCAATCCCGGCGCGGCCTTTCTGGGCTTTGTCCGCAAGAAGGCCGCCCAGGACCCGTCTTAGGCGGGTGCGCCCATCAGGGAACGAGATAGCCCCAGAAGGCGGTCTTGTCGGCCAGCGTGAAGCCCGGATTGCGCCGGTAGAGCGCCTGAAGCTCCACCGTGTCGCCCGCCGCCAGCGCCACCATGGTCTGGGTCTGCAGGCCCGTGCGTTCGTCGGACGCCGTGGCATCGGTTTCCAGAAAGCTGCCCGCGATTTCCGTGGCCCCGTTCACCAGAAGCCGGATCTGCATGCGCACATCATTCGAC
>JBCBCR010000093.1:0-12398 GCA_038530495.1 Pseudomonadota bacterium
CCGTGCCGATCTCTTTCATGTCTCACATAAACGCGATGCGGCGGCGTTTGGAAACACGGCCCGTATCATCGCTCACTTCTGCCGCGGCCAGCACAGCGAGCGACGCGGTGACCGAGGTCGGGTTGGCGTTGTAGCTGTCGTCGATCAGCTCAAGCGTCAGCTGCGTTTCAACCGGGTCAAGCGTGATCGTCTCGCGCGCGCCGCGGCCCTCGTATGGCGTCCAGCGCCCAAGGGTCTGCACCGCCAGCGCCAGATCAGCGCCAAGCGCCTCGACGGCTGCCAACGCGCCCAGACCATTCATGGCATAATGCCGCCCGGGTGCGCCGATCTTGTAAAGCAGCGGCGCGCCGTGGGCTTTGGCCTGTACCACGGTCGCTTCGGTTTGCACGTCCATCGACCGTAGGGTGAAATCCCGTGCCGCCTCGCCGAAATCGACGGCACGGACCCCCAACCGGTCTGCAGTGTCACGCAGGATCGCGGCAGTCGAACAATCTGCGTTGAGAATGCCGGTGCCGCCAGGTGCGACCCCTTCGAGGATCGATGCCTTTTCCGCGGCAATCCCTTCGATGGCGCCAAAGGCCTCCAGATGCGCCGTGCCAACGGTTGTGATCATGGCCACGTGCGGGCGGGCCATGCGCGCAAGCGGGGCGATCTCACAGGGGTGGTTCATGCCGATCTCGATCACCGCATATTCGGTGTCGCGTGGCATCCGGGCGAGGGTCAGCGGCACACCCCAATGGTTGTTGTAGCTTGCCACAGAGGCATGCGTGCGGCCTTGCTCGGCCAGCATGTCGCGCAACATTTCCTTGGTCGACGTCTTGCCCACCGAACCTGTTACAGCGACCACGCGCGCGGTGCAGCGCGTGCGGCTGGCCACGCCAAGGGCTTCGAGCGCTGACTGCACGTCGTCCACGATCAAAAGCGGCGCATCGTATGGCACGCCATCCGGCACCCGACTGACCAGCGCGGCCGCCGCGCCCTTCTCCAGCGCCTGGGCCACGAAATCGTGTCCGTCCCGCGCTGCGGTGAGCGCCACAAACAGATCGCCCGCCTGCAACGTTCGCGTGTCAATTGAGACGCCGGATGCCGCCCAATCCCCCGCGGCTTTGCCGCTGGTTGCACGCGCGGCTTCGGCAGCGGTCCAAAGGGTCATGTCAGCCTCCCCTCCAGCGCGGCGACAGCGACGCTGGCCTGTTCCACGTCGTCAAAGGGCAACACGTCGTCGCCCACGATCTGCCCGGTCTCATGCCCCTTGCCCGCGATCAGCAATGCGTCGCCGGGGCCAAGCGCATCAACAGCACGCAGGATCGCTTCGGCCCGGTCGCCTACTTCACGCGCGTCAGGGCAGCCCTCCATGACCTCGGCGCGTATGCTGGCGGGGTCCTCGCTGCGCGGATTGTCGTCGGTGACAAACACCTCGTCAGCATGTTCTGCAGCCGCCGCGCCCATCAACGGACGTTTGCCCGCGTCTCGATCGCCGCCCGCGCCGATCACGGCAACAAGCCGACCAAGGACATGCGGGCGCATCGCTTGCAAGGCCGTCGCCACAGCGTCGGGCGTGTGTGCATAGTCAACAAAAACTGTCGCACCGTTGGCCCGGGTCGCCGCCAGTTCCATGCGTCCGCGCACTGTGCTGAGCTCCGGCAGCGTGCGGAACACCTCGTCCGGGTCCGCGCCCGCGGCAATCACCAACCCGCAGGCCAATGCGACATTGTCCGCCTGAAACCCGCCAATCAACGGCAAGTGCGCGGTGTAGGCCGCACCGCGAAAGCTGAACCGCACGTCCTGTCCGGTCGCGTCAAAGCGTTGGCCCGACAAATGCAAATGCCCGCCGCTGCGCCCCACGGTCATAACCTCTTGCCCCCGCGCCTCGGCGATGGCGGCCATATCGACACCGCGCGGATCGTCGATGTTAACCACGGCAACCCCGTCTTCCGGCAGCACGCGGGCAAAAAGGCCCGCCTTGGCGTCAAAATACGCCTCGAACGTCTTGTGGTAATCGAGATGGTCCTGGGTAAAGTTCGTGAACCCAGCTGCGGCAAGCCGAACACCGTCGAGGCGGCGCTGATCCAAACCGTGTGACGATGCTTCCATCGCGGCGTGGGTGATCCCGGCGCCGCGTGCCGCGGCCAACGTGCGGTGCAGGGTGATCGGTTCGGGTGTGGTGTGTGCGAGCGGCGCGGTCCAAGCCCCTTCGACGCCCGTGGTGCCCAGGTTGACGGCCCGCAATCCCAACGCGATCCAAATTTGGCGGACAAATGTGCTTACGGATGTTTTGCCGTTGGTCCCCGTGACCGCAACCATCGTTTCGGGCTGCCCGCCGAACCAGAGTGCGGCGCTCAGCGCCAGTGCTTCGCGCGGGGCATCGGTGACAACGAGGGCTGCGTCGCCGAGGTCCGGGGCGGCAATCTGCGCGCCCTCGATATCCGTTAAAACCGCTGACGCCCCCATGCGAACCGCGTATTGCACAAACTCGGCCCCGTGCATGCGCGCGCCCGGCATTGCGGCAAAAAGGTGGCCCTCGCGCACCTGCCGACTGTCAACCGACAGTCCGGTGATCTGCGGGTTCGCCCCGCCGCGCGCTGTCAGTCCCAGCGCGCTCAGAGGCCTTGGCTGCTCACCCATTTGCCTGCTCTAGTTGCTGCGTGTCAGCGTTATATCAGCCAGCGATTTGGGTTCAACGCCGGGACGCAGACCAAGCAGCGGCGCCACGCGGCCGATCATCTCGGCGGCGATGGGCACTGCCGTCCATCCTGCCGTGCGCCGCGGTTTGTCGCCCGACGTCTCCACCGGTTCGTCCAGCGTGACGACCAGCGCGTATTTCGGATCATGCGCGGGGAAGACGGTGGCAAAAGTGGCGATCACCTTGTCCTCATAATACCCGCCGCGCGGTTTGGGTTTGTCGGCGGTGCCGGTTTTGCCGCCAACCGCGTACCCCGGCACCTCGGCCATGGACGCGGTGCCATCGGTGACCACCTTGCGCAACATGTCACGCGCGGCACTGGCAGCACTTTCGCTGATCACGCGCGGGCCGCGCTGTGGCACCGATTGTTTGAGGATTGTGGGTTCGACCTTGTAGCCGCCATTGGCGAGCGTCGCGTATCCTGCCGCAAGGTGCATGGGTGACGTCGACAGACCGTGGCCATAGCTGATGGTAACCGAACTCAGTTCGGTCCAACGGTCGGGCAACAGCGGTTTGCCGCCTTGCGCTTCGACAATCTCGAATGGCGTCGCCTCGAAAAACCCGAGGCTTTTCAGGAACTCTTGCTGCCGTTCGGCACCGATTTGCAACGCCAAACGTCCCGTCCCACGGTTCGACGAATGCACGATGATGTCGCCCACGCTCAGCGTGCCGTAATCCTTGTTACGAAACTCGCCGATGCGGAACCCACCGACTTTCATGGGCCCAGAGGTATCAATCTCGGTCGAGGGCGACACGAGGCCGAGGTCAACGGCCTGCGCTGCCGCGAAAATCTTGAACACGGACCCCAGCTCGTACACGCCCTGCACCGACCGGTTGAACAGCGGGCTATCGCTTTGATCGCCCGTCGTCGCGGGGCGTGGGCGGTTGTTGGGGTCAAAGTCCGGCAGCGAGACGACCGACACGACCTCGCCAGTGTGCACGTCCATCAGAACCGATGTCGCGCCCTTGGCGTTCATCAGCTTCATCCCGCCATAAAGCACCTCTTCGGCAGCGGCCTGCACAGTCAGATCCAGCGACAGACGCAGCGGTTGGCCCGCGTTGGCCGGGTCGCGCAAATAGTCATCAAACTGCTTTTCCACGCCCGCGACGCCGATCACCTCTGCAGCACTCACGCCTTCCTTACCGAAACTCGCGCCGCCCAGCACGTGCGCTGCAAGCGCACCGTTGGGATAGAGACGCATGTCACGTGGACCAAACAGCAGCCCCGGATCGCCCAGTTCATGCACGGCCTGCATCTGCTCGGGGCTGATTTTACGCTTGATCCACAGGAACTTGCGCTTGCCCGTGAAATCCTCCAGCAGCTCCTTTTCGTCCAGATCGTCAAAGATCGCGGCAAGACCGCGCGCCGCCCCAGCGGGATCGATCATCTGTGGCGGCTGGGCATAAAGCGCATGCGTTTCGAAGTTCGTCGCGAGCAGGCGTCCATTGCGGTCAACGATGTCTGCCCGCAGGGCCGAGATCGCCGCGCCCTGCACGCTGGCGCGCGGTTCAAACGGTTCGGATGTCGCAAGCAGCCCCATGCGCAGGCCAACGGTCAGGAAGGCGGCCAGAAAGAACACGCCCAACACCAACAGCCGTCCTTCTGCGCGCGCGCGCATCTGGCTGTGCATCTCCGCGTGGCGCCGGGCCGTGTTTTCGCGTTCAATCGCGTCCGGGTTCTCACCTGCTGCACGCGCAGGCAGGATACGCGCCAGGGGACGCAGGGGCGTGCGGGTCATGGCCGGTCCTCCGCTGACAACGTGCCAGAGGTTTCGACCGCGTCGGTAACCGGTGGCAACGGCGGCGCGGGAAAGGCGATTTCATCAACGTGGCCAAACTGCTCGGGACGCAGCGGCAACAGCCCCAGCCGGTCGAAATTCAAGTCCACCAGATCACGCAACCGGTCCGGGCGGTTGAGATAGGCCCATTCGGCCTTGAGCACGGCAAGACGCGAATGCGCTGCGCGGATGTCGGCATGCAGCGTGTCCACTTCGTTCAGCGCGGCTTGGGTGGCGTAATTCTCGCGATAGGCCCAAAATGCGAGGCCGATAACCGCAAGCGTGGTCAAAATATACAGTGCCGTCCGCATTAGATACGTCCCTTCACTTGCGGCATGCCAATGGATTTGGGATCAATTGCGCCGCTTGGCGCGTCGGTGCGTGTTGCCACCCTCAGCTTGGCCGACCGCGCGCGCGGGTTCGCTGCAATCTCGGCATCGGTTGGGGCAATCGCCTTGCGCCGGGTCACCGAGAACGCCGGTTCCGGCCCGTCGGTGGCAGGGGCATAGCGGTTGGCGTTGCCGCCCTGCCCAGCACGCGCGGTCAGGAAACGTTTAACCATCCGGTCCTCGACCGAATGAAAGGTGACAACGGCCAGTTGCCCACCGGGTTTCAGCGCACGCTCTGCCGCCATAAGCCCCTGATAGAGTTCATCATATTCGTTGTTCACTGCGATCCGGAGCGCTTGAAAACTGCGCGTCGCCGGATGCGACTGCCCCGGTTTCGCGCGCGGCAGGCACTTCTCGACAATCCCCGCCAGTTCCAACGTGGTCGTGATGGGCCGCGCTGTGATGATCGCCCGCGCAATGCGACGGCTGGCACGCTCTTCGCCGTAGTGAAACAGGATGTCGGCCAGCACGCTTTCATCCGCGCTGTTGACGATGTCCGCAGCCGACGGGCCATCCTGGCTCATCCGCATGTCCAGCGGACCGTCCTGCATGAATGAAAACCCGCGTTCAGCGCGGTCAAGCTGCATTGAGCTGACCCCGAGGTCCAGCACCACGCCGTCAAGTCCGCTGCCATATGCGTCAAGCTGGGAAAACACGCCCGGCTGCATTGTGATGCGCCCATCATAAGCCGACGCCCAACCCGCCGCCATTTCAAAGGCCAGCGGGTCGCGGTCAACCGCGATCACATGGTCAGCCCCGGCATCCAGCAGCGCGCGCGTGTATCCGCCCGCACCGAAGGTGCCATCGAGCCATGTTCCGGAAACAGGCGCGCAGGCATCCAGGATTGCGTCGATGAGAACCGGAATATGAGGCCCCCCAGCCATTCCTACCCCAGATCCCCGTCCAGATACGCGGATGGGTCCAACTCCGGGTCGAACCCGTCGTCATCCAACGCTGCAATTGATGCGTCATAAGCCTCGGGCTTCCAAATCTCGAACGTGTCGCCAGACGAAACAAACCGCGCCATGCCATCCAGGCCGATCTTGTTGCGCAGCTTGGCAGGCAGAACGATCCGGCCTGTCTCATCCACGACCGCATCAACGGCCTGCGCTGAATAAAGCCGCTCCATCGCTTTGCGCTTGGCGCTGCCGCGGGGAAATTTGGCGATCTTTTCGTCGACCTCGTCCATCGCCTCGATGGTGAACCCTTCGAGGTAATCGCGCGTGGCCCCGCCGTAGACAATGATGATGCGTGGCGCGAGGCCTTCGGTCCAATCGGGGTCACAGGCTTCGATCACACGACGAAACGAGGCCGGGATAGACACCCTGCCCTTTGCGTCCACCTTGTGGTCGCTTTCGCCTCTGAACCTGCGTGCCACCTGTTGGCCCGTCCCTGTATCGTTTCCGCGCCCCCGCGCAGTGCGTGCCCCCAAAAATTGAAACGGCGGGTTGATCTGCTGCCACTGATCAACCCGCCGCATGGTCCCGCTCGGCGGGATCTCCAGCTGCGCGCGCCACCTGGGGGGATGTCTGCTCGCTCGCGCGCCGGATCTCTTGTCTGATGAAAGCGAGGTGCCTGTATGAAACCTGCTAGAGTTTTATTTTTGTGCGGGGTCGTTGTGTGCCCCTGCTCGTTTTCATCTGATGCATCATGGATGGCATGGGAATACGTGGTACGCAATGGTTTTTTACCGCACCAATGCGACTACAGGTGGCAATGAGGGCGCATTTTGTGGAAATACGGAAACGGATTTACGCAAGATTCGCAAACATGATGTGTGTCATTGAAACCCAAACACTATATGTAGGCATGCAGATTGCAGTGACGCATGCGCCCATATTTTCCCAGATTTTTCATGAAAAGGCTGAAGCCGGAAAGCGTGTTTTTATTTTGTTCCGCGCAGCGAGAACCGCTTTTCCGTGATTTCAGGCGATTTGATTCGAATCAAAGGGGCTCGGCAACACGCTCGGCCCATGATTTCCCATGCCTGCGCCAAAACGCCGTCGCAAGCGGTCTAGGCCATTCCGCCTTTGATCAAACCTTGCGCCATTTGCGCATAGGCGTCTGCCATCGGGCTGTCGCCTGCGGCAATTGGCGTCCCGCCGTCGCCGGCCAATCGGGTCTCAAGATCAATCGGCAACGCACCCAGCAGTGGCACGCCCAGCTTCGCCGCCTCAGCCGCGACACCGCCCTGCCCGAACACCGCGTGCTGCGCACCGCAATCCGGGCACACGAAATGGGACATGTTTTCAATCAACCCAAGGATCGGCGTCCCCAGCGTTCCGAACATGTCGATGGCTTTGCGCGCGTCAATCAATGCCACGTCCTGCGGTGTACTGACCACAATGGCGCCGGTCAGGTCGGATTTCTGGCACAGCGTCAGCTGCACATCCCCCGTTCCGGGCGGCAGATCGACCAGCAGCACATCCAGATCGCCCCAGGCGACCTGCCCCAGCATCTGTTGCAGCGCCCCCATCAGCATCGGCCCGCGCCAAACGATCGCCTTGCCCTCTTCCATCATGAAACCGATGGACATGAGCGTGACGCCATGCGCCTGCAGGGGGATGATCGTTTTGCCATCCGGCGATGCGGGGCGTTTGTTGATGCCCATCATGCGTGGCTGCGACGGGCCGTAGATATCCGCATCCAGCAGCCCCACCTTGCGCCCCTGCCGCGCCAACGCAACGGCAAGGTTCGATGAAATGGTTGATTTGCCCACGCCGCCTTTGCCCGATCCGATGGCAAGGATGCGCGCCACGCCAGCGGGCTTGCTGGGACCTGCCTGCGGTTCCGGATGGCGCCCGATCTTGAGATTTGGCGGGGCCGGTTTTGCCGGAGCAGGCCCATGCGCCGTCAGCGCGACGCGTGCCTGCGCCACCCCCGGCAGCGCCATGACCACGGCCTCGGCGGCCTGCCGCACGGGTTCCAGCGCAGCCGCTGCGCGGGCATCCGGCGCTTCGATCACAAACTGAACCACGTCGTCGCGAATCGAAATGGCCCGCACCAGATCACGGTTGATCAAGTTTCCACCGTCGGGCAGCGTCACTTGGGACAAGGCTGCTTCGATCTCACTCTTGCTTATGGGCATGGCACGTCCGTTTAGGTTTGCCAGAATAACTGGCAGATATCGCGTCAAGCGCAAGGGTGCGCGCCGTTTTGCCACAAACCGCACATCCGATATGCGCCTTGCCCAAGATTTCAACGCTTGAGGCATGCAAATGCTGCATAGCAGCATTGTCGCCGTGGGTATTGTGCAGTTGCAGCATGAACTACATCCTTGTCACAACGAAACGAACCAAACGAGTAAGTGACGAGGCAAACAATGGCCTACTACAACGACGTAACACAGCGCACCGATGTCTTGGAACAACTGCTGACCACCGTGGCCCAGCTGTTCACCGAAGCGGCCGCTCGGCGCGCACGCAATCGCATCTACCGCAACACGCTCGCGGAAATGCAAACTCTGTCATCGCGCGAACTGGCCGACCTTGGCCTGCACCGCAGCGAGCTGAAGCGGATTGCATGGGACGCAGCAGTCGACGCGGTTCCGAACTGAACACACGAGATCAGGTGCTTCTCCTCCTCCCTGAAGCACCTGTGATTGGCGGCGGCGCCCTCCTCCTCCCTGGCGCCGCCGCACATTCACAACCCGATACATCATCGCGATCCTCCTCCTCCCTGATCGTATGATGTGACCAGAACGGCGGTCCCCTCTCCTCCCTGGGGCCGCCGTTTTTCTTTGGATCAAGGGATCGCTTAAAAAGGGATGTCGTCGCAGCCCGAGACAAAGCGCGACACGACCTTTTTCTGGCCCGCTTTCTCGAAATCCACGTCCAGCTTGTCACCTTCGATCGCAACGATGGCGCCATAGCCGAATTTCTGGTGGAACACGCGTTCGCCCACCGTAAAGCTCGACACGGCGCTCAGGTCGATGACCGTGTTGCGGCTTTCGCGCGGCTGGCTCACCGGGCGCTCGGCACTGCGCGCCTGCAGGCGGCGCCAACCCGGCGAGTTGTAGACATTCGCCTCGGCCGCGGCCTCGTGCAGGGTCGACTGAACGCCGCCCGGCGCCGCTGCACCGAAACCACCGCCGTAAAGGCCCGGTGGGGTCAGAACGTCGACATGATCTTCGGGCATCTCGTCAATGAACCGCGACGGCATGGACGATTGCCACTGGCCAAACACGCGCCGGTTCGCGGCAAAGGACACGGTGCAGACCTCTTCGGCGCGCGTGATGCCGACATAGGCCAGCCGCCGCTCCTCCTCGAGACCCTTGATCCCGCTTTCATCCATGCTGCGTTGCGACGGAAACAGCCCGTCTTCCCATCCCGGCAGGAACACGCAGGGAAATTCCAGCCCCTTGGCCGCGTGCAGCGTCATGATCGACACCTTGGCGCCGCCGTCGTCCTGTTCGTTGTCCATGATCAGCGACACGTGTTCGAGGAAACCTTGCAGGTTCTCAAAGCTTTCCAGCGCCTTGACCAATTCCTTGAGGTTTTCCAGCCTGCCAGGAGCTTCCGGGTTTATGTATTTTGGCGCCTCGCCCTTCGCGATTTCCTCTTCGGTTTGCGGCTTAAAAAAGGAACCGGGATAGCCGGACTCGTCGAGGATGATCTCGGCTAAAAGAAGATGATTACCTTGCAAAACCTCTAGGTAGAGTTTGTAAATCTCAGCACGAGAGCCTATCGCTTCCGTCTTCTGAAATGTCTCGATAACGTCTTGGTCAAGTTCATGTTGCGACGTGCCTGTCTCGTATGTACGAAGCTCTGTTGTGCCAACCTTTTTTTCCAAGTCGTCTTGCAGCGCGTGAAATTCCACTAACATTTCGTCTATCTCTTTGGAAAGACGTCTGATCTCTTTCTCATTGCCACGCTCTCGGCAAAGCCAATTCCAACGTCGGAGCCCATCGACAAGTTCGCGCAAGGCGGTGCCGCCCTTGCCCTTGATCAGCCCCTGTTCGACCGCCAGCCGCGCCCCTTCAACAAGCGGCACGCCATTGGCGCGGGCGGTGATTTGGATGGTTTGCTGCGCCTTGTCGCCGAGGCCCCGCTTGGGCGTGTTCACGATCCGCTCGAACGCGAGGTCATCATCGGGTGACACGACGACGCGGAAATAGGCCATGGCATCGCGGATCTCCATCCGCTCGTAAAACCGCGGACCGCCGATCACGCGATAGGGCAAGCCGATGGTCAGAAACCGATCCTCGAACGCGCGCATCTGATGGGATGCGCGCACGAGGATTGCCATTTCATCCAGGTTTATGGGCCGCACGCCGCGCGTGCCCGATTGCGCGGCCTCGATCTCTTCGCCGATCCAGCGAGCCTCTTCCTCGCCGTCCCAATGGCCGATCAGGCGGACTTTTTCGCCCTCGTCCCGGTCGGTCCACAGCGTTTTGCCCAGACGGCTTTCATTGGCGGCAATCACGCCCGACGCTGCGGCAAGGATGTGCGGGGTCGAGCGGTAATTCTGCTCCAGCCGCACCACATGCGCGCCCGGAAAATCGGTTTCGAACCGCAGGATGTTGCCCACCTCGGCGCCGCGCCAGCCATAGATCGACTGGTCGTCATCGCCCACGCAGCAAATGTTCCTGTGCCCCTGCGCCAGCAAGCGCAGCCACAGGTACTGGGCGACGTTGGTGTCCTGATACTCGTCCACGAGGATAAAGGCGAACCAGCGCTGGTATTGCGCCAGCACGTCCTCGTGGGTCTGAAAGATCGTGACCATGTGCAAGAGCAGGTCGCCAAAGTCGCAGGCGTTCAGTTCCTTCAGCCGCGCCTGATACGCGGCATAAAGGTCGATGCCCTTGTGGTTGAAGGCGCCGCTGTCACTTGCCGGCACCTTGTCTGGGGTCAGCGCGCGGTTCTTCCAGCCATCGATTATTGATGATAACTGCCGGGCAGGCCAACGTTTTTCGTCGATATTCGCAGCTGAAATCAGCTGTTTAAGCAGGCGGATCTGATCGTCGGTGTCGAGGATGGTAAAGTTGGTCTTGAGCCCCACCAGCTCGGCATGGCGGCGCAGCAGTTTGACGCAGATCGCGTGAAAGGTGCCGAGCCACGGCATCCCCTCGATCGCGTGGCCCAGCATGTCGCTCACACGGTTTTTCATCTCGCGCGCGGCCTTGTTGGTAAAGGTCACGGCGAGGATTTCATTGGGCCGCGCGCGCCCGGTGTTCAGCAGGTGCACGATGCGCGCGGTGAGCGCCCGAGTCTTGCCCGTGCCCGCGCCCGCGAGCATCAGCACAGGGCCATCCAGCCGTTCCACGGCCTCGCGTTGTGCGGGGTTCAGCCCGTCGAGATAAGGTTGCGGCCGCGCCGCCATTGCGCGCGCGGACAGCGAGGCGCCCTCGAACGCGTCCATTTCATCAAAACTGCTCATGGCGCGCAGTGTAGCGCGACAGGCCACGACAGGGAAGCCTGTTCGCCAAATGTTCCCGTGCTTCTGGTGCGGAACGGTGTGTCAGGCCGCGCTGCGGGCCGCAAGCTCCAGCGAAGACGGCAGCGGCGCGTCGAAATAGACCTGTGGGATCGGGTATGTTGGGTCTTGGGACGCGGCCTCCTGCGCTGCGGCCACGACGCTGCGGGCACCCGACAATCCGATGCGCAGCGCCAGATCTGCGCCGACTTCGTCGCCAAGCACCGCACACAAGCTCGGGAACGCCTCGGCAAGGGTGTCGAGGTCCCAGTTTACGTCTTGCGACCACAGCACCGTGGTCAGCCCGGGATTACGCTCTTCGGCCAGTCCCAGCAGGTCGCCGAGAGCGTCGCCAAAGGCGCTGGAGCTGGCCACGAGTATGTCCACCGGCAGGCGGGTCAGCGCCTCCTCGCCCACGGCGAGGTTGGCGGTCGCGGTTGAGAAAATGTTCCGCTCCAGCCCCGCCATCATGGTGCGGTCGCGCCGCTCTGTGCGTTCGTCGATAATCAGTACCTGCATCTGGATTTGCCCTTCCTGCAATTGCTCCGTCGAGTCGCAGAATGGCCCCAATGCTCTTAAATTTTGCTGAAGATTCGACAGGCTCTGGACAAGCGGCGTTTCAGGCCACAGCGTCGCGCCATGCTTGACGCGAAATATCCAGCGATTTCAGACCTGCGCGCCCGGGCACGGACGCGTGTGCCGCGGTTTGTGTGGGATTATCTCGACAGTGCCACGGGGGTCGAGGCGGTGCAGCGGCGCAATCGGGCGGCGCTGGACCGGGTGGGATTCATGCCGTCGATATTGCATGGGCCGATTGAGATTGAGACGGGTGTAGACTTTCTTGGCCAGCGCTATCCGATGCCGGTGGGCATGGCGCCGGTGGGGATGTCGGGGCTGATCTGGCCGGGGGCGGAGCGGATGCTGGCGGCGGGGGCTGGGCGGCTGGGGATTCCGTTTGGATTGTCGACCGTGGCGGCGGCGGCACCTGAGGATTTATCCAATGATCTCAAGGGGTCGGGGTGGTTTCAGATGTATCCGCCGAAAGATGCGGCGATCCGCACGGACATGCTGGAGCGGGCCAAGCGCGCCGGGTTTGACACGCTCGTTTTGACGGTCGATGTGCCGGTGGCGTCG
>JBCBCR010000094.1:0-12321 GCA_038530495.1 Pseudomonadota bacterium
CCCTGACCAAACCCGTGGTAAACGCACCGCACGCCCCCCTTCATCTTGCCCAAAAAACTCCCCCCGGAGGGTCGATCTGCCACCCCTTCCCCCACGCCTGATCTTGCCCCATCCCCCACCGCACCCTATGTGTCGGGACGGCGGGTTCTGCCCCTCTTGTGGACGGTTGCATTCCGGTGGCCTTAAGCAATTCCGAGGGAGCTGGCTCTGTCCGGACCCTGGTCCGGTTACCTGGCGCCCACCTGTATATACAGGTCCTCGGGAATGAGAGAACCGCACGGTCCGGGTGGTCCCGCCACACCCCGTTTCTTGCGTGATACCAGTGGCTTAGCGCAGCCCCACGGCACGCGCGACCATGCCCCAATAGAGGTCCTGCACCTCGCGCAGGCTCAGCCCGCCACCCGTGCGAAACCATGTGCCGACCCCGGTCAGCATCGCGATCAGAGCGCGGGTCGCGACCTTGGGGTCGGGCACGTCAAACCCGCCCTGCGCCGCCCCCTCCTGCAACACGCCCTCCAGCACGGCTTCATAGCACCGCCGCAAGTCCTCTACGGCGGCAAAGTTGGCCTCCGACAGATTGCGCAGCTCCATATATGCAATGAAAACAGCATCTTGCCGGTCATGGTGAAACTGGATGTGAAACCGCACAAACGCCTCGAGCCGCGCCTCCGCATCGCCCTGCAACGCAGGTCCGACAGCCGCCAAAAGCTCTTCCATGTGCCCCTGCATCAGCGCGAACAGCAGGCTCTGCTTGTCGGGCGTGTAGTTATAAAGCGCCCCCGCCTGCACCCCGACCTCCGCCGCGATCTGGCGCATCGACACGGCGGCAAACCCGTGCCGCGCAAACAGCCGCAACGCCGCCTCCCGCACCTTGGGTCCGGTGATGTCCGCATGTGATCCCGCCGTCCGCGCCATAGGCACGTTCTAGCCGCCGCAGCCCCCGCGCCCAACCCGCCCTTGAACGATCCCGCAGGGTGGTGCAACACTGCAGCCACACTGCCTGCCGGAGAGTTCATGTATCGCCCCTCGATCCTTGTCAGCCTCGCGCTGGTCACCGGCTGCACGACCTTTCCCGCGCTTGACGGCACCGTCCCGCCCGAGGCCGAAAACGCCCCCTTCCCGATACTGCAACCCGTTGATCCCATTCTGGAAAATACGTTGCCAGACGTCGGCACGCTCGAGGCGCAAAGCGACGCGGCGCTGTCGCGTGTCGCCGGGCTGCAGGCCCGCGCCGCCCGCCTGCGGGCCCGTCCGGTGATCGACCGGCCCACCCGCGCCCGGCTGTTGCAGGCCATCTCCGCCGCTTCCCGCTAGCGCGCCGTTGCAGCGCGCAGGCATTGCCGCTATGGGGCGTGCAGCGCCTCACGTCTGCCTCGAAAGGATCCGCCCATGACCACTCCGCTCCGCCTCGGGATTGCAGGGCTTGGCACGGTTGGCGTCGGCGTGGTCCGCATCCTGCGCAGCCAGGCCGATCTTCTGGCCGCGCGCACCGGCAGGCCCATCACGCTCAGCGCCATCTCCGCCCGCTCCCGCGACAAGGACCGCGGCGTACCGCTGGGCAGCTACGCGTGGGAAGACGACCCCGTGGCGCTGGCCACCCGCGACGACGTGGATGTTTATGTCGAGCTGATGGGCGGCACCGACGGCCCGGCCAGGGCGTCGGTCGAAGTCGCGATTGCCGCAGGCAAGGACGTGGTCACCGCCAACAAGGCGATGCTGGCCATCCACGGCCAATACCTTGCCCAAGCTGCTGAAAACGCTGGCGTTTCCCTGCGCTACGAGGCGGCGGTTGCGGGTGGCATCCCGGTGATCAAGGCCCTGACCGAAGGCCTCGCCGGGAACGAGATCACCCGCATCGTCGGCGTCATGAACGGCTCGTGCAACTACATCCTCACCCGCATGGAAAGCGCAGGCCTCAGCTATGACGAGGTCTTTGCCGAGGCCGACGGGCTGGGATACCTCGAAGCCGATCCGCAGCTGGACGTGGGCGGCATTGATGCGGCGCACAAGCTGGCGATCCTGTCCTCCATCGCGTTCGGCACGCAGGTCAATTTCGACGGGATCGAGCTCGAAGGCATCGAACGCGTCAGCATTGAAGATATCCGACAAGCGGGCGATATGGGCTTTAAGATCAAGCTCTTGGGCGTTGCGCGCAAGACCGGGCGCGGCCTGGAACAGCGCATGATGCCCTGCCTCGTGCCCGCCACCTCGCCCTTTGGCCAGCTCGAAGGCGGCACCAACATGATCGGGATCGAAGGCCACGCCGTCGACCAGATCGTACTGCGCGGCCCCGGTGCAGGTGAAGGGCCGACGGCCTCGGCTGTGATGGGCGACGTCTGCGACATCGCCCGCGGCTTGCGCTTGCCCGTCTTTGGCCAGCCCGCATCCACGCTGGAGGCCGCCATCCCCGCCCGCGCCGAAGGGTCCGCACCGCATTACCTGCGCATGGCGCTGCACGACAAACCCGGCGCACTGGCCAAGATCGCCACCGTGCTGGGCGAGGCCGGGGTCAGCATCGACCGCATGCGCCAATATGCCCACGCCGAAGAGGCAGCGCCCGTGCTGATCGTGACCCACAAATGCAGCCGCACCGCGCTGGACGAGGCGATTGCCGCCATGTCCGGCACCGGCGTTCTGGCCAGCGATCCCGTTGTATTGCGTATCGAAACCGTTTGAGCCCACCAAAGGACAAGACAATGGCAACAAAAGAAATTTTCCAGGACCGGATGCTTTCCTTGGGTCTTGCCCGCGTGTCCGAGGCGGCGGCACTGGCGTCGGCCCGGCTGGTGGGTCACGGCGATGAAAAGGCCGCAGACCAGGCCGCAGTCAATGCCATGCGCCAACAGCTCAACATGCTGGATATCGCGGGCGTCGTCGTCATCGGCGAGGGCGAGCGTGACG
Organism: Pseudomonadota bacterium; assembly: GCA_038530495.1. Classification (GTDB taxonomy): domain Bacteria; phylum Pseudomonadota; class Alphaproteobacteria; order Rhodobacterales; family Rhodobacteraceae; genus Tateyamaria. Next base: position 2,902 of record JBCBCR010000094.1, read on the forward strand.
AGGCCCCGATGCTGTATATCGGCGAGGAGGTGGGCACCGGCGACGGCCCCGGCGTGGACATCGCGCTCGACCCGCTCGAAGGGACGACCTTGACCGCCAAGGACATGCCCAACGCCCTGACCGTGATCGCCATGGGGCCACGCGGGTCGATGCTGCACGCGCCGGATGTCTACATGGACAAACTGGCGATTGGCCCCGGCTACGACGACGGTGTCGTGACGCTCGACATGACGCCCGACGAACGAGTCCGCGCGCTGGCCGCCGCCAAGGGGTGCGGCACCTCAGACATCACCGTGTGCATCCTAGAACGCCCGCGCCACGACAGCATAGTTGCCGCCGTGCGCAGCACCGGGGCCAGCATCCGGCTGATCACCGATGGCGACGTGGCCGGCGTGATGCACTGCGCCGATCCCGACACCGGCATCGACATGTACATGGGCGAAGGCGGCGCACCCGAAGGCGTGCTGGCCGCCGCGGCTCTGAAGTGCATGGGCGGGCAGATCTTTGGCCGCCTGCTGTTCCGCAATGACGATGAAAAAGGCCGCGCGGCCAAGGCGGGGATCACCGATCTCAATCGCATCTATGCGCGCGACGATATGGTCACGCAGGACGTGATCTTTGCGGCCACCGGCGTCACCGACGGATCGCTGTTGCAGTCGGTGCATCGCGAACCCGGCTGGCTGACCTGCGAGACGCTGTTGATGCGGTCCAAGACCGGCTCCGTGCGGCGCATCAACTATCGCACGCCGGTTGATACTGTCTGAGTTATCAAACGCTTGGGGGACGGGGTGGCGTTTCTCGATGTGACATCATCGCTAACGGGCCGCGCGTGGGTCGGACCCAGCGCCGAGACCTCGCGCGCTGCCGAAGCCATGGCGCAGCGCACTTCGCTGCCCCGCCCATTGTGCCAGGTGCTGTCGCGCCTCGGCGTGGCGGCCGAAGACGCGGACGCCTACCTTGCCCCGACCTTGCGCGACCTGTTGCCCGACCCGCGTTCCTTGCGCGATATGGAACCCGCTGCGGCCCGGCTGCTTGCTGCCGTTCAAGGGCGCGAACGGATCGCCGTTTTTGCCGATTACGACGTGGATGGCGGCGCCTCGGCCGCACTGCTGCTGACGTGGCTGCGGGATCTGGGACGATCGGCGACGCTCTATGTCCCCGACCGGATCGACGAAGGCTATGGCCCGAATGAGACCGCGATGGCGGCGCTGGCGGCAGAGCATGACCTGATCCTCTGCGTCGATTGCGGCACCCTTTCCCACGATCCCATCGCCGCAGCCAAGGGCGCGGATGTGCTGGTTCTGGACCATCACCTTGGGGCCGAAACGTTGCCCGAGGCGCTGGCGATCGTGAACCCGAACCGTCAGGATGAAACCGGCGATCTGGCGCATCTCTGTGCGGCGGCTGTGGTGTTTCTTGTGCTGGTGGAGGCCGGGCGGCAGATGCGTGCCGCCGGTGCGCAAGGCCCTGATCTCATGGCGCTTCTTGATCTTGTGGGGCTGGCGACCGTCGCCGATGTCGCCCCGCTTACGGGCGTGAACCGCGCCTTTGTGCGGCAGGGGCTGACCGTGATGGCACGCCGCGCGCGGCCCGGTCTGGTGGCGCTGTCGGATGTCGCGCGGCTCGACACCGCACCGGCGCCGTATCATCTGGGTTACGTGCTGGGGCCGCGGATCAACGCGGGCGGGCGCATCGGGCAGGCCGACCTTGGCGCGCGCCTGCTCAGCACCGCTGACCCGCACGAAGCCGCGGCCCTTGCTGCGCGGCTGGATGAACTGAACGCCGAACGCCGCGAGATCGAGGCGCGGGTGCGGGCCGAAGCGTTGGCGCAATGCGAAGAGCGCGGCATGGACGGCCCGCTGGCCTGGGCTGTGGGCGACGGTTGGCACCCCGGTGTCGTGGGCATCGTCGCCAGCCGCGTGAAGGAAGCCACCAACCGTCCCAGCATCGTCATCGGGGTCGAGGATGGGATCGGAAAAGGCTCGGGCCGGTCGGTGGCGGGCATCGATTTGGGCGCGCCGATCCAGCGGCTGGCGGCTGAGGGTCTGTTGATCAAGGGCGGTGGTCACAAAATGGCCGCGGGACTGACCGTGGCCGCAGACAAGATTGACGCCGCAATGGAACGCTTGGGCGAACTGCTGGCAAAACAGGTTTCCGATGCGTTGGGGCCGCGTGATCTGCGGCTGGACGGTGCGTTGATGCCAGGCGCTGCCACGCTGGAACTGGTGGACCAGTTGGAACAGGCCGGTCCCTTTGGTGCCGGTGCTCCCGGGCCGCGCTTTGCCTTTGGCGGCATGCGCATTTTCAATGCACGGCGCGTGGGGGAAAACCACCTGAAGGTCAGTTTTGGAGAACCCGGCGGCGCGCGGCTCGATGGAATCGCTTTTGGTGCCTATGACACCGCGCTGGGTCCTGCGCTCGAGGCACATGGCGGTGCACCCTTTCATCTGGCGGGACGGCTGGACATCAACAGCTTTCAGGGGCGGAAAACGGTGCAATTGCAGTTGGAAGACGCAGCACCCGCCTGAGTGTCTGACACCGAAACCCGTTGATTTGCCGCACTTTCCCCGCGTGATCTGATGTGAACGCAGGCCAACGTATCGCCCGATGCGCACGACCACGGGACAGCGCGAAAATCCGGGCAGATTATGGCGATTTATCCCTTGCGCATCGGCGCGAGATTTCTTATCTCACCGTCCACGGTAGCTGCGTCCCGTTCGTCTATCGGTTAGGACGCCAGGTTTTCAACCTGGAAAGAGGGGTTCGATTCCCCTACGGGATGCCACCGTTTTATCTGTAGCGCCGCGCCTATTTGCATCGCAATCAACGTGTTGCGGCACGCCCCCGTGACAAAAGCGATTGTGTGCGCCCGCGCCTGCGCCATAAATACCGCATGACATCACCTGACTTGCACGATGGCCTGCGCGGCCTTTTGGAACGCATCTATCCCGGAGCGGACATTCCCGATCTGGTCAGTCGCGTGATTGCGGCCTTCTGGTCCGAAGGTGCTTTGCCCACGCCAACGCCGCGCGCGCCATCGGGTGACATCTGGTCGCAAGAGGACGCGGTGCTGATCACCTATGGCAACTCGATCCTTGACGGGCGGCACAAGCCGCTGGATCTGCTACATGATTTCCTGATTGAACGGATGAACGGCGTGGTCAATGCCGTGCACATCCTACCGTTTTTTCCCTACACCTCGGACGACGGCTTTGCCGTGACGGATTTCACCGCTGTCGACCCGCAGCTGGGCGACTGGGCAGATATCGAACGCATCGGCACGCGGCGGCAGCTGATGTCGGATCTGGTGCTGAACCACGTGTCATCGCAAGGGGTCTGGTTCAACGCCTACCGGCAGGGGCAAGCGCCCTTTGACCAGTTCTTTTTCGAGGCGGACCCTGCAGATGACCTGTCGATGGTCGTGCGCCCGCGCACCACGCCCCTGTTGCAAGAGGTCGAGACCGCGAACGGCCCGCGCCACGTCTGGTGCACGTTCTCGCATGACCAGATCGACCTGAACTTTGCCAATCCCGAGGTGCTGCTGGAACTGGTCCGCATCATCCGGCTGCACATCGAAAAGGGCGTGCGGATCATCCGGCTGGATGCGGTGGCATTCATCTGGAAAGAGATTGGCACCCCGTCGATCCACATGCCGCAGACCCATGCGATCATCCAGTTGATCCGGCTGCTATGCGACTACAACGCCGACCCGGTGATCCTGATCACCGAAACCAACGTGCCCAAGGCCGAGAACCTGAGCTATTTTGGTCAGTCGAATGAAGCGCACGCGATCTACAACTTTCCGCTGCCGCCGCTGATCTTGCAGGCGATGCTGTCGGGGTCGGCGACGCACTTGCGCGCATGGCAGGCAGCGATGCCGCCCGCGCCGTTTGGCTGCGCCTATTTCAACTTCACCGCCAGCCATGACGGCATCGGCATGCGCCCCGTCGAGGGGCTGTTGCCGCAGGACGAGATCGAAAAGATGATCGCCACCGTGGCCAGCAACGGCGCGCTGTTGTCGATGCGCACGGGGCCGGACGGGCGCGATGCGGTCTATGAGATCAACTGCGGCTACTATGCTGCGATGGAGCGGACCCATGGCGGCCCGGATGATTGGCAGTTCGAACGATTCATCGCCTCGCAGACCATCGTCATGTCACTCGAAGGCATCCCGGGCTTCTACATCCATTCGATGCTCGCCACGCCCAATGATTACGAGGCGGTCGCGCACCGCGGCATGAACCGCGCCATCAACCGGCACCGCTGGGACTATCCGACCTTGCAGGCGCGGCTGGATGATCCGGAGTCGGATCAGGCGCGGGTGCTTGGCGCGCTGTCGGCGCGACTGAAACTGCGGGCGCGCCAGCCTGCTTTCCACCCAAACGCCACACAGTTCACGCTGTCGCTTGACCCGCGGCTGTTCGGTGTCTGGCGGCAAAGCATCAACCGCCAACAGTCGATCTTTGCCGTACACAATGTCAGCGCCGAACAGGTAGAGATGGATCCCGGGCAGTTGAACCTGATCGCGGATGAGCCATGGTGGGACATGCTGTCGGACGACGAAATAGCACCCGATGCCGGGGCCATCACATTCGCGCCTTATCAGTGCCGCTGGATCACCAACTGGACTGCGCGCGACGCCTAACCACCCGCAAACGGTTTGGGCGCGAACTCTTCTTCGTCCGCTTTGACCAGCGCCATCAGGTCTCCGACAAGGCTGGGGTCTGCCGCGTTGATCCGGCTCCAGTTGGGGATGAATGGTGTCTCGTGCGGGTTGTCGAGAAACACCAGGCCCGCCCGCATGATATTGTCAGCAAAAAGCTCGATCGTGCGTTCTTCGGCATGGCGGTCGAGGGTCAGGCCGTTCATCATGGCCTCATTGGCATATACCTCGAGCATATCGAGCGCGCGGCGATAATACGTGGCCTTCAGCGTGCGGAACACGTTGGGTGTGAACACCACGCCTTCGGTCGCAAGCTTGCGAAAGATTGCCTTGCAGATGTCCGTGGACATGCGGTTAAGCCCGGCATTGGCGTCTGCCTCGCTGACGTCCTGATGTTTGTGATCGTAGATATCGGCGATCTCAACCTGACAAATCGCGTTGCGTCCCAGGTTGCGCCACGCCTCGGACAGCACCCCGATCTCGAGCCCCCAGTCGGACGGGATGCGCAGGTCAGGTAGCATCGGCGTGCGCATGGCAAATTCGCCCGAAAGCGGATAGCGAAAGCTGCGCAGGTAGTCGATATAGTCCTGATCCCCCACGACTTTCTTGAGCGCGATCAGCAGTGGACTGATCAGCAGGCGCATCACGCGGCCATTGAGTTTGCCGTCGCCAACGCGCGCATAGAACCCTTTGGAGAGCTGGTAGGTAAAGTTCGGGTTGGCCACGGGATAGACCAGCCGGGCCAGCATTTCGCGGTCATATGTCAGGATATCACAGTCATGAATTGCCATGACAGAGGCATCCGCGGCGGCCAGAAGATACCCCATGGCGGTCCAGGCGTTCTTGCCTTTGCCCTGCTCCTGCGGGCCAAGACCGAGGGCTTCGAGCCGAGCGTGGTATTCCTTCATGCGCGGGCTGTCGTTCCAGATCACCACATGGTCCTGTGGCAGCACGGAAAAGAAATTGCGCGCCTGCCGGTACTGATCCTCGTCGGCGCGGTCGAGCCCGATGATGATCTGGTTGAGATAGCGGACTTCGCGCAGATGCTCGAGGATCGGCCCCAGCGCCGGGCCGGTGAGTTCTGAAAAGAGCGACGGCAGGATCAGCGTGATCTTGCGGCTCATGGCAAAGCCTTCCAGCTCGTATTCCAGCTCTTCCAGCGGGCGCGATCGAAGGTTGTGAAACTGGGCGATATTGCCGTTTTGGTGAAAGTCGGCCATGGCCCGATGTCCTCAGTCTTGTGCGCGCAGCAGTTCCAGAATGCAGGCGTTCCAACCGGCTGGCCCGGGAAGTTCGCTGCGGCGGATGCGACCTTTGTCCTCGCCCGGCAGAGGCGGCAGAGTTGGGCCGTCGTCATTGCGTATGATGATGCCAAGCGCGGCATTTTCCAGCATTTCGATGTCGTTAGGCGCATCACCAAGCGCAACGGTATGGGATGCGCCCAGCTTTTGCGCGACCTCGGCCATCGCGTCCGCCTTGGTCCGGCCAAAGGACAGCGTCAGGAACCGCCCGCCCTGGCGCGCATGGATGCCTTGCGCAGCAAGAGCGACGCAGAAGGCATCGCGCGCCGCAGGCGCGCCCCCCCACAGACCCGGTTCGGAAAACTGCCTTGCGCAGGCAGCCCGGGCGGCATCGCGTGTCAGGCCTGTGACCTTGGACACCTCGCCCGGCCCCATGTCGCCAAATCCGCGGAACGGGGCACGCAGGTCGGCGTCCAGCGCGTCCAGTGCCGCACGAATGCGGCGGTAGTCTCTGTCGCTGTCAGTGTCGACCGAATCCACACCGGGCCAGATCACCCCTGCCCCGTTTTCGACGATCGCCGGATAGCCCGTGAGATCCATCTGCGCCTGCAGCGCGCGCACCTCTGCCCCCGTCTTGCTGGTGGCAAGCACCACCGGCACGCGCGCCGCGCGCAGCGCCGCCAAGGCCGGGCGCGCGGCCTCAAAACTGTAGTCGTGGTGGTCCAGCAAGGTGCCGTCGAGGTCAGAAAAAACGATGAGGGTCATGTGCCAGTTTATTTGCCGGGTTGTCGCACCATAGCGGCTTGGCCCGGAGAGCAAAACCGGGCACTGTCACCACAAATTGGGAGGTGCACGTGAAACGATCCACCATCAACGGCATCATGGCCGAAGCGGACGAGATGATCCGGTCCTATGGCTTTGTGCTGCCGCCATTTGCCTATTGGAGCCCTGATGCGTTCAAGGCGCGCGCAGGTGACGCGGCGCATGTCATCGCGGCGCGCTGTGGTTGGGACATCACCGACTATGGCGCGGGCAAGTACGACGAGATGGGCCTGTTCCTCTTTACGCTGCGCAATGGGCTGCTGTCGGACCTGCAGGGCGGCGGCGGCATGTGTTACGCGGAAAAGTTGCTGATTTCGCGGCAGGATCAGCTGTCGCCAATGCACACCCACATCATCAAGGCCGAGGACATCATCAACCGCGGGGGTGCGACACTGGTGGTCGAGCTTTATGGCTCGGATGATGATGGCAACTATGCAGAGGATCGTGGTGGCACCGTCTTGTGCGACGGCATCGCGCGGCCTTATGGCCCCGGCGAAAAGCTGCGCCTTGCCCCCGGCGAAAGCGTCACGCTACGCCCGGGCGACTGGCACGCATTCTGGGGCGATGGCGGTGACGTGCTGATCGGCGAGGTGTCGACGGTGAACGATGATGAAACCGACAACATCTTTGTCCAGCCCATCGGTCGCTTTGCCAATGTCGAAGAGGACGAACCGCCCACGCACCTTTTGGTCAGCGACTACGCAAAGTGGCTGTGAGGGTGAATTTCCTAACGTCAATCCGGATATGACACAACGTCACGCACGACCGCACGTTTGACAATCATTCGCGATGCGTTAGCGGCGTGCTGGGAACAATGAAAGGGGAGGTTCATGACCCAAGCTTCACGACCCTGGACGGCACATTACGGACCGAACGTTCGGCCCGACATTGGCAGCGCCGAATATACCCACATCGCCCAGATGGTGCGCGAGGTGTCGGGTAAATTCGGCAAGTCGCGCGCGTTTACCTGCTGTTTGCCCAACGGCATGAATGGCAGCCTCAGCTTTGCCAAGGTGGACGAAATGTCGGACGCCTTTGCCGCCTATCTGCGCGAAGTGGCTGGCCTGAATGCGGGTGACCGCGTTGCAGTGCAGATGCCTAACGGCTTGCCCTTTCCGGTCGTGGCCTTTGGCGTGTTCAAGGCAGGGTGCGTTCTGGTCAACGTGAACCCGATGTACACCGCCGACGAGATGGCCAAGCAATTCGAAGACGCCAAGCCGCATGCGCTGGTCATCGTCGACATGTTCGCCGACAAGATCGCGGACGCGACCCGCAACCACCCCATACCCAATGTTATCATCACCCGCGTGGCCGAATTCCTGCCCGCCATGCCGCGCGGCATCGTGCGGCTGGTGCAAACCGTCTGGGACCGGTCGATCCCCAAACTGGACATGCCCCACACACGCCTGCCCGACGCACTGCGCGCGGGTCGCGCAACGGGAGCAGATGTGGAAAGCTACACGGCGGAGGTCACCGGCGACGATCTGGCCGTGCTGCAATATACCGGCGGCACCACCGGCGTGGCCAAAGGTGCTATGCTGAGCCACGGTAACCTGCTGTGCAACATGGCGCAGACACGCGAACTGCTCGGCGATGTACTGGAGGATGGCAAAGAGGTCGTACTGACCGCATTGCCGCTCTACCACATCTTTGCGTTCACCGTGAACATGATGTGCTTCTACCGCGCTGGCGCGCGCAACATCCTGATCCCCAACCCGCGCCCGCTGTCATCGCTGAAGCGCGCCTTCGAGAATTACAAGATCACCTGGATGAGCGGCGTGAACACCCTGTTCAACGGGCTCAATAACGAGATCTGGTTTCAGGACAGCCCGCCGCGGCATCTGAAGTTCGCCTCGGCCGGCGGTATGGCACTGCAATCGTCCGTGGCCGCACGCTGGCGCGAGATCACCGGAACCGAGATCGTGCAAGGCTATGGGCTGACCGAGACCTCGCCCGTGCTGACGTTCGAACCGGTGGGCAAGGCGCGCCCCGGCACCATTGGCATCCCAGTGCCGTCCACGGAGGTGGCGTGTTTTGACGACGCGGGCACGCAGCTGGCCATCGGCGAAACCGGTGAAATCGCAGCGCGTGGCCCGCAGATCATGCAAGGCTACTGGCAAAAGCCCGACGAGACCGCGAACACCATGGTCGGCGACTGGTTCCTGACCGGCGACATCGGCGTGATGGACGAAGACGGCTATATCCGGATCGTGGACCGCAAGAAGGACATGGTCGTCGTCTCGGGCTTTAACGTTTATCCCAACGAGGTCGAGGATGTGCTGGCCGCCCATGACGGCGTTCTAGAGGCTGCCGTGATCGGTGTGCCGGACGATGCATCGGGCGAGATGGTCAAAGCCTATGTTGTTCTCGACGACGCGTCGTTGAACGAAAAGGCGCTGCGTGCCTACGCCAAGGAGCATCTGACCGCGTACAAGGTGCCCAAACGGATCGAAATCCGGGACGAATTGCCCAAATCCAACGTGGGCAAGATCCTGCGCAAGGATCTGCGGGCCGAAGAAATGGCCAAAGTGGCGGCGGAGTAGATCGATGGTCGATGAGTTTACACAAACCCTTCTGGGGATCATGGTCGCCGTCATCATGCTGGGCATGGGCGCGTCGCTGACGCCGCGCGACTTTATCCTCGCCCTCAAACGGCCCTATGGCCTGATGATCGGTGTGATCAGCCAGTATGGG
>JBCBCR010000095.1:0-12276 GCA_038530495.1 Pseudomonadota bacterium
GGACAACCCCGACTGCCCCGCGGCGCCTTTCGCGGTGAACCAGATCGTGCACCGATCAAACACGCGGCTGGACCGCGCCGTCCGACAGTTGCGAGGCATTGCCCGCGGTAATGTACTTGCCCTTCTTGATGTGAATGCCGTCGCTCAGCACCGGTTGCAGGCCGGACAGCGCGCCGATCTCGGTGCCGGGGCGGTTGCCCTCATCCTCGGTCAGCATGACGACTTGCTGGCTGACCTCACCGCTTTTGGGGTCTTTGACGAGGACAACCGACGGCATCGGTTCGATCTCGTCGGAAAACTTGTCCGCTTCCTGTGCTGCGGCTGTCCGCGCTTGGGATTGCACGGCGTAGGCGTCCTGCTCTTCGCGGCTGACGCCATAGCGCGCGGCGACGGTTTCCGCTGTTTCTAGCATGGACATGTAGATCTCGGGCTTTTTGTCCTTGAGCATCGGGTCGGCATGGGCGCGCATGTCGGGCGTTTGCACAAGCGAAACGCTTTCGACCCCGCCCGCGACCATCACGTTTACCCCGTCCATCACCACCTGCTTGGCCGCTGTGGCGATTGCCATCATGCCGCTTGCGCATTGCCGGTCGATGCTCATGCCAGCAGTGCTGACGGGCATGCCCCCGCGAATGGCCGCCTGACGCGCGATATTGCTCGACTGGTGGCCCTGCTGCAGGGCCGCGCCTATGATGACGTCCTCAACCTCGGCCGGATCCAGCTTGGCCCGGTCCACCGCGTGGGCGATGGCGTGGGCGGCCATCGTTTGCGGCGGTGTGGCCTGAAAGGCGCCGCGATACGCCTTGCCGATGGGCGTGCGAACAGTGGAAACGATGACGGCGTCGCGCATTGGTGTTTTCCTTGTTTGAACGAACCGGACCGGGGGGTCAGCCCCACGGAACAGCCAGGGTATTTTGCGCCAGAAGAAGCAGTAAAGCTGTGGGCGTCAACCTTCTAGCGCGGCGCGGAAGAGGTTGGGACCGCTCATCACCTGAATACCACCTGACACAGGCAGGATCGCACCGGTAAGATACGCGCCGCCCTGCCCGCACAGAAACTGCATGCACCCGGCGATGTCCTCCGGCTGGCCGACGCGGCCCAGCGGCACGTCCGCCCCAACCTTGGCGCGCATGGTTTCGTCAGCAGTGGCAAAGGCCGTCATCTTGCTCACGAATGGCCCGGGCGCCAGTGCGTTCACGGTAACGTGGTGGCTGGCCAGTTCCTTGGCCATGATCTCGGTGATGTGGTGCACGGCTGCCTTCGACGCGGCATAGCTATAGGCGCCGTCTCCCAACGGGGCGTCGCCCATGACGGACCCGACATTCACCACGCGCGCCGGATCTGTGGGGGTCGCGGTGGCGATGAGGGTGGGAAGCAGCACTTGGGTCAGATGGAAGGCGGCGGTGACGTTGAGCGTCATCACCTTGTCCCACGCGTCATATGGGAATTGGCCCAGCGGCGCGCCCCAGGACACACCGGAGTTGTTCATGAGGATGTGCAGTTCGTCGGTGCGCGATTTCACCTCGGCCACCAGTGCGTCGATCCCTGCTTCGGTTGACAGATCGGCGGCAAAGCCTTCGGCACTGCCGGGTGCATTCAGCGCGTTCAGAGCGGCGGCCGCTTCTGCACAAGCAGCGCCCTTGCGACTGGCGATCATCACCCGGGCGCCTGCCATCACGAGCCCTGTTGCGGCCATGTAGCCTATTCCAGTGGCGCCGCCCGTGACCAAAGCCACCTTGCCATGCAATGAAAACAATGTGTTGGGGTCCATATCTTCTCCTCCCGCGGGCTGTGCCTGCCGCGACGTCCCTGACATGCGCGTCTTTACACCATGCATGGCGCGGGCGCAGGATGCACGCAAGCCTTGTGGTGTCGTTGCGTCATGTCATCGAAAACCGCGGCATGAAAAAGGGGAGAACTGCCATGGCCGACCGCCAGATTGTCGTCAAGGACTTGCCAAAAGGCGCGTTGGGACCGGAGCATTTCGAACTGCGCGAGGTGGAACGCCCCGTCCCGGGAGATGGCGACGTGCTGTTGCGCGTGATCCTGATGAGCATCGACGCCGCCAATCGCAGTTGGCTGCAGGGCGCCACCTATCGCGCCGCGGTACGGGCAGGCGATGCCATGCCGACCTATGCAGTGTGCGAAGTAATGCAGAGCAATTCGCCGCGTTTGAGCGTGGGCGACATCGTGGCAGCCGAAGCCACATGGTCCGATCACGTGGTCTGTGCCGCGCACAAGGTGATGAAGCTGCCGCGCGTGCCTGTCCTTAGCCATTTGCTGAGTGTCTACGGCATCGCCGGTAAAACGGCGTTTCACGGGCTTTTGCAGATTGGTCAGCCGCTCGCCGGAGAGACCATCGTGGTGTCGGCAGCGGCAGGGTCCGTGGGCGGCTATGTCGGGCAGATCGGCAAGGCGCTTGGCTGTCGCGTCGTCGGCATCGCGGGCGGGCCCGAGAAATGCGCCTATGTGACGGACGAGTTGGGCTTTGACGCGTGTGTGGATTACCGTGCGGGTGGCCTCTTCAAGGCGTTGCGTGCCGCCTGCCCCGACGGGATCGATGTCTATTTTGACAATGTCGGAGGAGAGATCCTCGAACTGGTTTTGGGTCTGATGAACGAACGCGGACGCGTGGCATGCTGTGGCGCGATCAGCCAATACGACACCGATGCGCCGACGGGGCCGCGCAACCTGCCCGGTGTGGTGGTGGTCAAGCGGTTGCGGATGGAAGGGTTCATCGTGATGGATTTTGCCCGTGATGACGCCAAGGCCGTGCGCGCGCTGCAAGCGTGGGTGGCGGCAGGCAAGATCAAGGTGACCGAAGACATCGTCGAGGGTCTCGAAAACGCACCGGCTGCGCTGATCGGGCTTTTGGCCGGCGACAACACCGGCAAACGCATGGTGCGGGTCGGTCCTGATCCATGACCGTACGGGATGACGCAGTAGCCGAATTGGGCGCGCGGATCGGGGACACGTTCGGGCCGTCGCGCTGGATCGACATCGACCAAAAGATGATCTCGGGCTTTGGCACGATCACCCATGACGAACAGTTCATCCACATGGACCCGGACCACGCTGCCGACACGCCGCTGGGCGGTACCATCGCGCACGGGTTTCTGACGCTGAGCCTCGCCAGCCGCATGGCCTATGATTGCTTTGCACCGTTGCCCGGGCAGACCATGGGCATCAATTACGGGATGGATCGGCTGCGGTTTCTCAACCCGGTGCGGCCCGGACAACGGGTGCGCGGGCGATTCGTCCTGTCCTCCGTGTCGGCGCGGGGTGAGGATGCGCTGATGCGCACAACCGCGCTGACCATCGAGATCGACGGCGAGGACAAACCTGCACTGGTCGCGGATTGGCTGGGGCTTGTGGTGTTCTGAGGCCAGGTGCCACAGACGCACACGCATTTGTGTCGCTGCGGTCAAAATCCTTTACAGCAGGCCAGCCGCGCCGATAACAGTCGGGCAAACAAGGACTTATTTCGATGACTTCCATTCTTGTACTGAACGGCCCCAACCTGAACTTGCTGGGCCAGCGCGAACCGGACGTCTATGGCCACACCACCCTGCCACAAATCGAAGAGGCAGCGGTTGCGCACGGCACGGCCCAAGGGGTCGTGGTCAGTTGCCAGCAATCCAATCACGAGGGCAGCTTGGTCGACGCCATTCACGCGAGCGTGGGCACCCATGACGGGATCATTTTGAATGCAGGTGCCTACACCCACACATCGATCGCGTTGCGCGACGCGATTGCGGGCACCGGGCTGCCTGTCGTGGAATTGCACCTGTCGAACATCCATGCCCGCGAAAGTTTTCGGCACCATTCCATGATTGCACCGGTCGCGGTCGGTATGATTTGCGGCTTTGGCGCGGCGGGGTATACTCTGGCAATAGATGCCCTGCTGGGACATTTGAGGCCGAATTCATGAAGAGCTATTTGCACCGTCTGGCAAACTACCAGTCCGTTCAGGACTTGTGGGAAGCACATACCGACAAGATGGGCGAATACGGGTTCGACCGGCTGATCTACGGGTTTACCCACTACCGGTCCGGAGCTTCGCTTGGAGATCCCGAAGACTTTGTCATCCTGACCAACCACGATCAGGATTACATGAATGTTTTCATAGGTGAACAGCACTATGTTCATGCACCTATGGTGAACTGGGCGCTCAACAATGAGGGCGCGTGCAGCTGGAAAATCCTCCGGCAGATGCGCGATTCCGAAACGTTGACTCCGGCCGAAATGCGGGTGCTCGCCTTCAACGCCACGATGGGTGTAACGGCGGGCTACACGATCAGCTTCAAATCGATCTCTGCCCGGTCAAAAGGCGCGATTGCGCTGACCGCCAAGGCTGGAATGACCCAGGATGAAATTGACGCCGTGTGGGACGAGCATGGGTCGGACATCCAGCTCATGAACAATATCGCACATCTGAAAATACTGACCCTGCCCTATGTATCGCCCAAACGCGTACTGACCCGGCGCCAGCGTGAGGCGCTGCAGTGGGTCGGCGATGGCAAGACGATGCAGGACATAGCACTGCTCATGGGGCTCACGTCCGCCACGGTAGAAAAGCACCTGCGCCTCGCGCGTGAGGCGTTGGCGGTGGAAACCACGGCGCAGGCTGTTTTGAAGGCAGCCTTTGCCAACCAGATGTTCATCCTCGAGGCGTAGGCGCGCCGAGGGTAAGGAATCCCAGACTGTTCAAAAACATGCACTTGCGGAAGATTAACCTTGTTCCGTGAGTGGTGGCTTTGGCCAGGGAACATGGGGGTCGCGATCTGGTGTATATGACCAGTTGATCCGGTCCCTGTTATTTCGGGTTTATCCCGTACCGGTCCGCTTGTTTATTGTTCCGCAGGCGGGCCGGGTCTAGCGTCCGCCTGTCTCATCCCCGTGGCAATGGGCGCCATCCCGGCGGGATCGCGACCCCAAACGCGATCCCGCCGTTTCCATTCTTGGAATAGCAATTGAAATCGGGCACACGCGCCGACGCATCTGAACAAGAAAAAAGCGCACCCGATTTTTTCGGATGCGCTTCTTCAGCGTTCAATTTCGCGCCTGAACCAGACGCTGCAAAGGCTTAGCCCTGGGCGGCCTTGGCCACTTCGGCGGCGAAGTCTTCCTTTTCGACTTCAATGCCTTCGCCCACTTCGAGACGGGCAAAACCGGTGATGGTCGCACCCGCTTCTTTTGCCGCAGCCTCGACCGTCAGGTCGGGGTTCACGACAAACTGCTGGTTCAACAGCGTGGCCTCGGCGATGAACTTTTTCATCCGGCCCACGATCATCTTTTCGATGACCTGCTCGGGCTTGCCGCTCTCGCGGGCGATGTCCATCTGGACCTGCTTTTCCTTTTCGACCACGGCGGGGTCCATGTCGGCCTCGCTCAGCGCCGCCGGGTTCACAGCCGCAATGTGCATTGCGACCTGCTTGCCGAATGCTTCGTCGCCACCGTCCATCGCAACCAGCACGCCGATTTTGCCCATGCCCGCGGTGGCCGCGTTGTGGACATACGACACGACCGTGCCGCCCGAGATCTTGGACATGCGGCGGACCGACATGTTTTCACCGATCGTCGCGATCTTGTCTGTGACGACATCTGCAACGGTCTTGCCGCCCATGTCCGCGGCGACAAGAGCGTCAACATCGTCAACGCCCAGTGCGGCAGTTGCAATGCCCGACACCATTTCCTGGAATTCGGCATTTTTGCCGACAAAGTCGGTTTCAGAGTTCACTTCGACCGCGACACCAGTGCCGCCATCGACGACCACGGCCACCAGCCCTTCGGCGGCGGTGCGGCCCGATTTCTTGGCGGCCTTGGCCAGACCCTTGGTGCGCAGCCAGTCGATGGCGGCTTCCATGTCGCCATCGGTTTCGGTCAACGCTTTTTTCGCGTCCATCATGCCTGCGCCAGTGGTGTCGCGCAGTTCTTTGACGAGTGCTGCTGTGATTGCCATTTTTGGCTCTCCTCAGTTTGTCTTGTGGTGGCGGCGGGACAGGCCCGCCGCGTCATAGCCGGTTGGGTTTAGCCTTCGGCTTTTGCCTCTGCCGGTGCTTCGGCTGCGAGCGCCTCTTCGGCCGCGGGTGCAGCCTCTTCGGCGACGGCTTCTTCGACCGGTGCTTCTTCCATCGCGCCGAGATCAACGCCAGCGGCACCCAGTTGCGCGCTCATGCCTTCCAGCGCGGCACGGGCTGCCAGGTCGCAGTACAGCGAAATCGCGCGCGCCGCGTCGTCATTGCCGGGGATGATGTAATCCACACCATCGGGCGAGCAGTTGGTGTCCACCACGGCCACAACCGGGATGCCCAGCTTGTTGGCCTCGGCCACGGCCAGCGCTTCTTTCTTGACGTCGATGACGAACAGCAGATCGGGGCGACCGCCCATTTCGCGGATGCCGCCCAGCGACGCCTGCAGCTTGCCCTGGTCACGCTCCATGCCGAGGCGCTCTTTCTTGGTCAGGCCGTCAAAGCCGTTCTCGGCTTGCTCATCGATCGCCTTCAGACGGTTGATCGACTGCGAAACGGTTTGCCAGTTGGTCAGCGTTCCACCGAGCCAACGGTGGTTCATGTAGTACTGCGCGCACTTTTCAGCCGCTTCGGCGATGGGTGCCGATGCCTGACGCTTGGTGCCGACAAACAGAACGCGCCCGCCCTTGGCGACAGTGTCACGGATGGCCTGCAGCGCCTGGTCCAGCATGGGAACCGTCTGTGTCAGGTCCATGATGTGGATGCCGTTGCGGGCGCCGTAGATGAACGGCGACATACGCGGGTTCCAACGCTGTGTCTGGTGGCCAAAGTGAACGCCAGCTTCAAGCAGCTGACGCATGGAGAACTCGGGAAGAGCCATGTGTCCGTATCCTTTTCCGGTTTGCGCCTCACCCGGGGTATCAGTGCATGTGCACCAACCGGCGGACGGTTCGGGGATGTCTGTCCCAAACGCCCACCCCGGGCTGCGAAGTGAATGCGCGCGCCTTAAGCCATTGCGCGCAGGTTGGCAAGGGGTCAGTCGGCCAGCCGGTGCCCCTCACGCACAGCTGTTTCGCTGGCCGCAGCCAAAGCCTTGCGATCCTTGAAATCCGCGACCTTGAGTGCCGGGTGATAGACCACCTCGACGCGCCCTTGCCGAGGCAGTGCAAGCGTGGCGAGCAGATGACTGTCAAAGCTCATGTCACCCCACCAGCCATATTTGCGCGGATCGTCACCATCCGGTGCGAAATAGGTGACCGACACCGGCTGAACCGAAATGACATCTGCAAGTGTCGGCGCAAAGAACGCGGCGAACAACGTCGGTTTGAACGGCAGCACCCGCAACCCATCCGTGCTGGTGCCTTCGGGGAAAAACAGCAGCCTGTGACCGGCACCGAGGCGGTCCTCGAACAGGCCTTTTTGCGCCTGCGCCTCGCGCCTGTCGCGGGCGATAAAGACCGTGCCGGTGACCCGCGCCAAAAACCCGATGCCCGGCCACCGCGCCACTTCGGATTTCGACACGAAGTACAGGTTGTCCGAGGCGTTGAGCACGAAGATGTCGAGCCAAGACGAGTGGTTCGCCACAATCGCGCCCTGTCCCTCCATGGGCTGTCCCTGCCGCGCAAAGCGCAGCCCCATCGCCCAAAGAGAGACGCGGCAGACAATGCGGGTGATGTGGGGGGTCCAGGGTCGGCGCGCCCCGTGGATCGGTGCTTCGATCAAGCGCAGGGGAATTTTCACGGCAAGACCGACCAGAATGACCAGAATGATGGCCGACGCACGGCGGGTCACACGCAGCCACCCCCGTGCACCGATCCGATCGGAGGACGGCGGCGGATCGCCTTCCCATGTCATGCTCATGCGCGCGCCCCGTAGATCCGCTTTTGCCGCTCGGACATGGCGGCTGTGTCCATGATCAGGCACACGTCGGTGGTGTTGAAGGCATGATCGACATAGGCCCCCTGCCCCACAACGCCGCCCAGCCGAAGATATGCCTTGATCAGCGCCGGCACCTGCACCATCGCAGCACGCCGGTCGATCGCGTCTTCGGCCAGCAGGTCCATCGGTACGGCATGGGGTGCACGGGCGGTGACACGCAGATGCGCGGGCGCTAGGTGCCGGTGATGCAGCAGTGACAAAGGCTGTGCGAGGGCGTCGACATCGGTCCCGTGGAACGATGCAACGCCAAACATCACCTCGATTTCATGGTTCGAGATATAGTCGGCAAGGCCATTCCACAGGTGATACATCGCCGGACCACCGCGATAATCGGCGTGCACACATGACCGACCCAGTTCCAACACACGCCGCCCTGTGGCACGTAACGGCGCCAGGTCATATTCGTCTTCAGAATAAAACTGGCCCGCCGCGCGCGCCTGATCGCCGCGCAACAGGCGGTACACCCCGACAAGTCGCCCGGTCGTGTCGTCCCACAGCAGCATGTGATCGAAAAACGGATCAAAAGCGTCGCGCTCTAACCCCGCCTCGTGATCCACCAGTGCGCCGCTGCCGCCAAGCTCGCGCACAAACACCTCGTACCGCAAGCGGTACGCGGCTGTCAGGTCGTCCTCGGTTTCTGCCAGCGACACACGGAAAGCGGGAATTAATTGCTCGGTCATTGCGCGTGCTCTATTGACCATCACGACCGAAAGGTAAAGAAATTGCAAATGTTCCCGTTAAGGTGGTATTTGTTAACACTCCTTAAACCTAGTTCAGGCATCGAAGACAGGAATGAGGGCAATGCGCGCGCCGTCGATCACGACTTTGCCTGTCTCGGGAAAGTTCACTGTGACTTTTGCCGCGACATTGCTTTGGACCTGACCGATACCCCAATCATCATGATCGGGGTGTCGCACCAACATGCCGGGGGCCAGAATGGCGTTCAGATCTTCCATGTTCACCACTCCTGAAAGTTGCGCCGATGGGTCATAGTAACGTCAATATCGCGGCCCTGATCGGCAGCCGCATCTGCCACGACCTGATATCGCCAATCGGTGCGATCAACAACGGGTTGGAACTGCTGAACATGTCCGGCGGCCAGGGCGGCCCCGAGATGGAGCTGATTTCCGACAGCGTCGGCAACGCAAGCGCCCGCATCCGGTTCTTTCGGATCGCCTATGGGGCTGCCAGCGACACGCCCGTGGGCCGGTCAGAGATCGTGGCGATCTTTCGCGGCTACACCAGCGGCGGACGGCTGGACGTCGCATATGGCCCGCTTGAGGAACACCCACGCCTGATGGTGCGAATGGTATTTCTTGCTGTCCAGTGCATGGAAACGGCGATGCCCTACGGCGGCCGGATCGAAATTGCCTGCACCGATGGTCAGTGGTTCGTTGCGGGATATTCCAACAAGTTCACCTTTGATGAAAGCCTGTGGAACAGGCTCGAGACCGGCGATACGGACGACCTCGCGCCAGCCCACGTGCAATTCCCGCTGTTGTGCCTGCACGCGCAAAACCTTGATCGCAAGGTGGCGTGGTCGCTTGATACAGGCAGCAAGTTGAGCGTGACCTTCTAGGGTCAGCCGCGCACCGTTCCGTTGCCGCGCACGAGATACTTGAAGCTTGTCAGCTGGGTCGCGCCAACCGGTCCGCGGGCGTGCATCTTGCCCGTTGCGATGCCGATTTCTGCGCCCATCCCGAACTCACCGCCATCCGCAAACTGCGTCGACGCGTTGTGCATCAGGATGGCGCTGTCGAGCTGAGCAAAGAACTGCGCCACCGACGCATCGCTTTCGGTGATGATGCAATCGGTGTGGTCGGAACTGTGGGCGCGGATATGCGCGATGGCGTCATCGATATCGTCCACGACACGCGCGGCGATATCCATCGACAGATATTCGCGGCCCCAGTCATCAACACCGGCGGGTACCACGTCCGCATGCATCTTTTGCACGTCTGCGCATCCGTGCACGGTGACACCCGCCGCGATCAGGTCATGGATCATGGTGGTGCCAAGCCCCGGGATCAGAGCCCGATGGATCAACAGGCATTCGGCAGCGCCGCAGATGCCCGTGCGCCGCGTCTTGGCGTTCGGCACAATTGCGCGGGCTTTTTCATCGTCCGCAGTGCGGTCAACAAATATGTGAACAATTCCCTCGAGATGGGCAAAGACTGGCACCCGCGCCTCGCGCTGCACCAGACCGACCAGCCCCTTGCCGCCGCGCGGCACGATGACGTCGATAAAATCGGTCATGGTCAGCATCTCGCTAACCGCTGCCCGGTCGCGCGTGGGCACCAGTTGCACGGCATCGGCAGGAAGGCCCGCGCTTTGCAGCCCCTGCACCAGGCATTGGTGGATCGCGCCCGCGGAATGCAAGCTCTCGGACCCGCCGCGTAAGATCACGGCGTTCCCCGCCTTCAGACACAGTGCACCGGCATCGGCAGTCACGTTGGGCCTGCTTTCATAGATCACGCCAATCACGCCCAGCGGCGTGCGCACGCGCTGGATCTGCAGGCCCGTGGGTTGGGACCATTCGGCCATCACTTCACCCACCGGGTCGGTCTGTTCAGCCACCGCGCGCAGACCGTCCACGATGCCGCGAATGCGGTCTTCGTCCAGCTGCAACCGGTCAAGCATCGCAGCGCTCAGCCCCTTTTCGGTGCCGTATTCCATGTCGAGCGCATTGGCTGCGATGATCTCGTCACGCTGTGCCCAAACGGCCTCGGCCGCGCCGATCAGGGCCGCGTATTTGCGTTCGGCACTGGCGGTCGCGAGGTCCGCCGCAGCTGCACGCGCACGCGCACCAATGTCGGCCATCAGGGCGGGGATGTTGGTCTGTTGATCCATCGTTGCGTCCTTTCTTGCCCGATGCGCCAGAACATTCATACCTTCAGCTCAGGTATTCTTAGCCAGAAGCCACCGAAAGCGCCATATCATCCCGGTGGATCAATGCCGCGCGGCCCGGATAGCCCAGCAAGATTTCGATCTCACCGCTTTGGTGCCCCGCGATCACGCGCGCCTCGTCCGCTGTATAACAGGTCAGGCCGATCCCGATCTGATGGCCGGTGGGGTCTGTCATGGCTACGGGATCGCCACGCTCGAATGTCCCGGTCACCGCGGCGATGCCAGCCGGAAGCAGGCTCTTGCCGCGGGTCAGCGCGGCGGCGGCTCCACTGTCGAGCGCAAGCGCCCCTTGCGGTTTCATACCGGCGATCCACCGCTTGCGCGCGGCTTGCGGGTCGAGCGTTGCGGTGAACCACGTGGCGCGCGCGCCATCGGCCAGCGCGCGCAGCGGGTGCATCGCCGCGCCGTGACAGATCGCCATGGCGCAGCCTGCCGCGGTCGCGGTCTTGGCCGCCATCAACTTGGTTTTCATTCCACCCTTGCTCAGCCCCGATCCGGCATCGCCGGCCTGCGCCTCGATCTCGGCAGTGATGGTGTCGACGATGGGGTAGTGCGTGGCCGTCGGGTCTGTCGCTGGGTTTGCGGAATAGAACCCGTCGACGTCCGACAACAGAATCAACTGGTCGGCAGAAATCGTGGCGGCGATTTGTGCGGCAAGCCGGTCATTGTCGCCAAATCGGATCTCGTCCGTGGCAACCGTGTCATTTTCATTGACGATGGGCACCGTACCAAGGGTCAGAAGCTGTTCCAGCGTGGCGCGCGCATTGAGATAGCGGCGGCGGTCGCGGCTGTCTTCGAGCGTCATAAGAACCTGTGCTGCGGTCAACCCGTGAGGCGCAAGTGCCGCCTCATACGCACGGGCAAGGCGGATTTGCCCGACGGCTGCCGCGGCCTGCGATTGTTCCAGCGCGAGGTCCTGTGCGGGCAGACCCAGGACGCTGCGCCCCAAAGCGATAGAGCCGGAGGAGACCAGCGCCACCTGCGCGCCCTGCCCGCGCAACCATGCCACGTCGCCTGCGAGGCTGGTCAGCCAGTCCTGCCGCAGCGCGCCAGTGTCGCGATCCACCAGCAGGGCCGAGCCGATCTTGACCACCAGGCGTTTGGCATCCGCTAGGGCTGCCATTGTTCGGCCTCGACAGGGCCACGCTGGCGCAGCCTGTCTGTATCAATCTGGTCCCGCAGCGTGCGCAGCACCTCTGTTACACCCTGTTTGGAGACGCCCGACATTTCGAGTACCGGCCCGCCGCTTGCGGTTTGCAACGCCGCTCGGGCCTCTTCCCGCTGCTCATCGGCCAAGGCATCGACCTTGTTCAACACGGTCACGCGCGGTTTGTCCGCCAGCGCGCCGCCATAGGCTTCAAGCTCGCCGATGATGGTGGCGTAGTCTTCGGCCACCGTTTCGGATGTGCCGTCGATCAGGTGCAACAGCACCGCGCAGCGTTCGACGTGACCCAGAAAC